>JALGVI010000099.1 GCA_029838215.1 Candidatus Helarchaeota archaeon
ACGAGAAGAGTTAGGAAAGAAACAAAAAGCCCTGGCTAAATTGAAGAAGGAATTATACAAAGTCAAAGATGATCCAATCAAAACAGACAAGGTTTCGAAAAATATTGAAAAAGCTGTTTCCGAAGTCGAAAAGGCAAGTCAAAAACTGGATGAAAGTTCAAAGAAACTGCTGGATAGTAAAAAGATACTGAAACAAAAAGAATCACAGCTATCAATTGAAAAAGAAGCATTCTCAAGACGTTTAGTCGAACTGGATAAGATTAGAAGTCCTGAGCTATCATGATTTCCTTTCTTACGTGTTTTAACGGGTTTTTTAAAGATCAGGCATGTTTCGCTTTCAAAATGGGAAAAGTATCATTAAGGGAAGAAATGCTACTAATAACAAGGTACTAATTAATGGGCAAGTCAAGTTATCAAATCCCTTCTAATTCCCACAATGATGGTAATGGTATTGAATTGGATTATCTGCACCGCAAGTCCAACTACAGTCATTATATAGGCAAAAAATGTCGTAAACACCACGCCAATGGTTCCCAAAAGGAAAACCGCCAAAGATCCCACGTAAGTTCGTTTATTTGCACCATAGGTTCTTTTTCCAAATCGCTTTCCAATAAAAGGCGCTATGCCATCACCGAGATACATTATCGAGAGAGCCGAAGCAGGAATCCAATAAAATGGAACTAAAAGACCTGGAGGAAACGTGAAAATCACCGTAACGATCGTGATTGAAATTGCATAATAAAACGGACCATAAATTTTTCCTTCTTCTTCGTCTTCAGTCCTTGCCATGGATTCAAACATTGCCTTCATAAACTCCGGTCCTGTTGGACCTGCCATCCACAGCAATACAACGAAACTTCCAGCAATGATATCTGCAAACCATGCATATATTGGATCAAAGAAAAAAACGACGAACACGACAAACCCTGCAAGCACGTGAATGGTTTTCCGCGTGAATTCAGAGCTTTTATTTAACTTTTTTTGAAGAAAAATGCCCGCTCCAATGACTGCCAACACATAAATGTAGGCAAAAATGAGAAGCACTAAATTTTTCACGAATATTAAAAACACCATTTAATTTCACCATAAAATTATCAAGATAAGGCTAAGTAATGCTGCAATAATGCCTCCGGATAGAGCCGCAACGAAATTCACGACATTGTTATCAAATATTTTCATGCCTCGCAGGTGTTTTGCAGGGACACCACAATGGTTCCGCTTTTCCGTTATTTTTCCACAGTCTCCCTGGCACTGAAAAATTCCTTGAACCGTTGCACCAATAATCGAATCGACAGCACATCCCCCTAAACCTGCGATTATTCCAATCAAAAGTATTTCCAAACCAAATAAGGGCAATACGATAAATGGTAACCCGAGAAATTTTTGAACCGTAATGATAACCAATCCCGCTCCTGAAACGATCGATGCACCCAGTATTCCGCCAAGTTCACCTAACATGGTAACACCTCCCGATGTCCCGGGTTCTACCGTGCGGGAAAGATGCGTGATTAGACGAGGTTTTGATTTTGCTAAAAGACCTATTTCCGTTCCCAAGGTATCTGCGATCATGGTACAGATTCCACCGAGAAATCCGAAAAAACAGAAAGCAATGATATCCGAATTTTGTAAAAACAAGTACGAAATGTCTCCGATGAAAAGAAAAATTAACGGCACGCCCCCGTTTGCAAAGACATTGGGCCATCCCCTAGCACCGCCTTTTTCTTGAGCGAGACCCGATTGTTTTTTGCGTTCATACTTGTATTTCGTGAATGCGGCAGCCACAAGGTGGAAAAGCAAGATCATGACGAACCAAGCACCATTTCCAAATACCCAGACACCCAGCCCTACAATGAAACCTGCAATTAATCCGGACACGTCCACAATTTTAGCTTTAATTGAGACGGCACCAAATAATCCAACAACAATGGCACCAATTATCACGTGAATCCAGAAAAATAATGGGTTCAATAATGCAAGAATTAATGTCATTTTTTTTCACTCATAATTTTTCTCGGGCAGCTGCCTTGATACCCCGAATTATTCGTTTTAATGCTGCACCTTTATCTTTTATGACTTTTTTTTCTAAATAAGTACCCTGTACAATCGCTGCAGCTCCCGCACGAGTGAATTTCACTGCTTCCTTTTCATCGTTTATACCTCCTCCAACGAATAATGGTATGTCAATAAAATTACTCGTGCTCTTAACAAAATCCACGGGAACCGTTTTATCCACGCCACTACCTGCCTCGAAATAAACAGCCTTGAATCCTATATATTGGGCTGCCAAAGCGTAAGCCGATGCTATTTTCGGCTTGTTCCGTGGAATGTGATTAACATCACCAATATAACCCGCCGTGCCGCCCGGCTCTATGATTAAATAGGCCATTGAAATTGCTTCCATGTTCCAAAGCCTCAATTGAGGTGCTCCAATCATGTGAGATTGGATTATCCAATACAAATTGCGACTGTTCAATAACGACATGAAAAAAACAGCATCTGCTTTTTTCGCAAATGCGTTTATATTACCAGGGAATATGATGACAGGCACGTCCGTGTTTTCTTTGATTCTTCCCACTACTCTTTCCACGGCGAACTGATCAGCAATCGTGCTACCACCAACTAGAATTGCGTCAGTTCCCGCTTCAGTAGAATATTTAATGATTTTTCCGATAAATCGTAGCGTCTGAAATGTCAGATCGGGGTCAATAAGAGAGAAATGTAAGGTACCCTCTTCTTCAATTTTCTTTAAAAGCTGAGGCCAGACTTTATGGTTTGGATCGTACTTTGCCAACGTGGAAAAACTCCTTTTCATCAATGATCTTATGATCAAATTAATTACAAAACACGTCTTAAAGGGCATTTTGCAGCTTGAAATTCAAGCTTTTTATTATGGAAAAACGCGAGTCGTTCACATACAAAAAGATTTCCAGCTATTTGATGTCGATAAAATATTTTCTCAAGAAAAAATAAATCTTAAATAAAAAAAAGCTATTCTCTTACAGAATTCCGTTAAGTGTCTTTATCTTACAAGTATTAGAATAATAATAAAGAAAAATCTCAACTTTGGTGTTGATGTATCCTTGAAAAAATTTGATGTTATCATCGTTGGGTCGGGTACGGGCGGAAGCATTGCTGCGGAAACCATTGCCAAGGCAGGATTAAACGTTGCCTTAATCGATCAAAAGGAAAAAGAGAAAATTGGGCTTAAAGTATGTGGTGATGCCATTGGGAAGCACCACTTCGAAGAATTAGGTCTTGCAGAACCGCAGGGCGAAGAACTTGAAGGTTTGATAAAAGGATGTGAACTATTTTCACCCGATAAACAAACAAAATTTGTCATTGCCGGAGGATTTTCCGGATTCATCATAAATCGCTTAAAGTTCGGACAACGCTTAGTAAATCAGGCCATCGATTCTGGTGCTACTCTATTCGATCAAACTAAAGTCATTGAGCTACTCAAGGGAGACGCTTGGGGCGTGAAGATCAAGAAAAAAGATGGGTCTTCGTCAACGATCCTAGGATCAATAATCATCGATGCAAGTGGATACGCGGCAGTTCTTCGCAAACAAATTGATGCTTTATCATCCGATCCCGTTTTACCAGAAGAAGTAGAAGTGTGTTATAGAGAGATCCACGAATTGAAAGATACAAAATTAGAAAATACAGATTACATCAAGATTTATTTAACTAATTCAATGGCTCCCGGTGGTTATGTTTGGATCTTTCCTGAAGGAACCGAAAAAGTAAATCTCGGGCTGGGAGTCCAGATGATTCCTAATCATAAAAATCCTAAAAAGCTATTTGAAGAACACGTTCGTCCCTTATTTTCAAATACAAAAATTATTCATGCAGGGGGCGGAATGGTTCCAACAAGACGTCCAATATGGTCTCTTGTGGATGATGGTATTGTTCTTGTCGGTGATTCTGGATGTCAAGTTAACCCAATCCATGGCGGTGGCATAGGTCCCTCAATGCAAGCAGGAAGGCTTGCGGGACAGACAATAATAAAAGCATTACAAAAAGAATTAACGAGTAAAGAAGCCTTGTGGAGCTATAACGTGAACTACATGCAGGCTTATGGCGCAAAACAAGCACAATTAGACCTTTTTAGAATACTATTACAAAGACTTGATGATGTAGATTTGAATTATGGACTTGCTCACGAAATAATTAAGGAAGAAGATGTATTACGAGCATCATTAGGGGAAGGTCTTCATTTAAATATTACCGAAAAAGTTAAGCGGGTGTTTAAATCCATACGGCGCCTGAAATTATTGAATAGATTACGCAAGGTTGCAAAACAAATGAACGTGATTAAGGGACTCTACCAAGCATATCCCTTAATTCCAGACGAGTTGGGACCGTGGAAGAAAAATGTCTTGAAATGTTACGAAGAAGTAAATGGCATGTTTGAATGAGGCGAACCCAAAATGGAAAAATCACCAATAAAGCCATCAGTAAAGATTAAAGCGGCTCTAGAAATCATCCGATATCCAAATTGCCTAATGTCAGGATTGGGAGTAATCGTCGGAGGTATCGCCGGCGGACTCGTTCAGACTTTCTTTACACCGTTTTTTTTGATCCCATTGACGCAAGTGATCTTAGGTTTTTTCGGAGCATTTCTCACGGCAGCTTCGGGCATGGTGATAAATGACATAAAAGATATCGAAGTCGATAAAATTAATGCTCCAGAACGAGTGATTCCTTCTGGAAGATTATCCTTGCGGACTTGTACAATTTATGCAGTAGCTTTGATGGCTTTGGGAGATTTATTGGTAATTCTGACGTTTAATCCCTATTCCATTCTCATCATTGGCGTTGGATCCTTTTTAATAGTGTTGTATAGCATTAAATTGAAGCGATTGGGTTTTATTGGTAATATAACCATCGGTGTTTTAACCGGGTTTTGCATGTTACTGGGTGGTTCCAGTTTAGGAATCGTCGGACTTTCCATTGCAATATGGCCTGCCGGAATTTCATTAATTTTGAACGTTGGTCGGGAAATTGCAAAAGGTGTTGACGACTATGAAGGAGATAGCGTTGAAAACGTAAAAACACTGGCGGTACTCATGGGTAAAAAGAACGCCAACATTGTTTGCATCATATTTCTTGCGGTGACCATCTTTATTTCACCCTTGCCATATGTTTTTCATCTTTTCAATGTTGGATATTTATTAATCACGCTCTTCGCGGTAGATATTTTAATAGCTTATGGAATTATTAAAACAATATTTAATCTCGAATCCTCTGAAGTTGCTCACCACGTGAAGAAAATATTGTTGTTGGCAATGGCTGTGGGGCTATTGTCCTTTCTTATCGGGGGATTACCACTCACATGATAGGAGGTTTGCGATGAATGATTCCCATTCACAAAATCAATTTACCAAGCAAAATTTTAATTGGAAACGGTATTTTAAACAGAACACCCGAATTATTGATAAAATTAGGATACCAGAATGGGAATCGCAGTGTTTTCATCGTTTCTGGTCCTAAAACAAACAATATTGCGGGAAAAATCGTGCGTGATTCTTTAGAAGACGCTGATTTTCATACACATACAATGATTGTTAAGGAAGCAAACATGGGATATGTGAATTGGACGATTGATGAAATTGCCCAATTCAAACCCGACATCATTCTTGGAATAGGTGGTGGCAAGAACATAGATATCGCGAAACTCTCCAGTCATGAATCAAACCTTCCTTTCATTAGCATTCCAACAACTCTTGCTCACGATGGTGTTGCCTCTCCCTTTGTGAGTCTAAAGGGAATGGAAGAGAATTTTTCCATTACAGCACAAACACCCCAAGCAATATTAGCAGACATTCCCACTCTAATGCAGGCTCCCACTCGACTCATTGCTGCTGGAATTGGTGATATCCTTTCAAATTTGACCGCCGTTTTGGATTGGAAACTGGCCCATCGGATAAAAAATGAATATTTTGGACATTATGCGGCTTTGCTTTCGCGAATGTCAGCGGAATTGTTGCTCAATAATCATGAAAAGATAAATCCTTCTAACCCTGAAAGTGTTCGAATTGTCTTGGAAGCAATCATTAGTTCGAGTATGGGAATGGCTGTGGCAGGAAGCTCTCGACCCGGTTCAGGTGCGGAACATTTATTTTCACACGCTCTTGAAAGAATAATTCCCCAGGGTATTGCACTTCATGGCGAGCAATGCGGAATTGGAACGATAATGATGATGTATCTCCACAACGGTAATTGGAAACAAATTCGAGATGCGCTCAAGCATGTTGGCGCCCCCATCACTGCAAAAGAATTACGCGTGAAAGATGATGCCATCATACAAGCACTTACGATGGCAAATAAAGTCAGAGATCGATTCACGATCCTTCATACCGGGCTAACGAGAGAAGCTGCGGAAAATCTAGCCCGAAGTACTGGTGTCATTGATTAAAATTTGAGGTATTATAATGAAACTTGAAGAATTAAAAAACTTCAAAGAACTTTTAGCCACAGAAGGACAGACCATTAATTTCGAAATTGCTTCTTTTTTCAATGATTATCTCGTAATAGATGTAGATCCTTTTGTCCTGCAATTTTACTCCTCATTGAAAAGGTTTATCATGAGTGGTGGAAAGAGATTACGTCCCGTTTCATTGGTTCAAACATACAAGGGATTAACGACTAATGAGAACTTGGACATATACAAGTTATCTTTATGCACGGAATTTTTACACAATGCCTCTTTGGCACATGATGACATTATTGATCATGATGATGTTCGCCGTGGGCAACCAACTCTTCACATTGGATTTGTAGATTGGCTCAAGTATAATTTACCAAAAGCTCCAAATCCCGAAGATTTTGGATTATGCATGGGAATACTCGGAGGCGATTCTCTCATTCAATTGGGAATAAAAGCCATTCAAAATACGACTTTTGATACCGAATTAAAAAATCGAGCAATACAATACTATATTCGAGCATATGAAGAGCTGATAAATGGTGTCGTTTTTGAGTCTTACTTGCAGGTCCAACCAATCGATGAAATCACGATAGACGATTATCTAAAAATGGCTGCAGGAAAGACTTCTGCCTTATTTGAGAAGTCAATGTTGATCGGAGGTCTCATGGCAGATCCCGAGGAAAAATACAAACATGACATTTCCGAATTTGCTATCTCTCTCGGACAAGCATTTCAAATACGAGATGACATTTTAGGCGTTTTTGGGCAGGAAAAGAAGCTCGGAAAGCCCGTATATAGTGATATTCGAGAAGGAAAGAAAACATTACTTGTAATTTTTTCTGCAGAAGAAGAGAAAGTAAAGGAAATCTATGGGAAAAAGGATATTTCCCTTGAAGAAGCGGAAACCGTAAAAAAAATCATGGAAGATACAGGGGCATTAGAACAAACTGCTGAAATCGCCCGTGACCTTTCCGAGGTCGCCCGTGATTGTCTATCAAGAATCCCCTTTTCATCTGGTCCCAAAAAATTCTTCCAAGATTTAATCGATTTTGTTCAAGAGCGGAAATATTAATTCTTTATTAATTTAAAAGAAGATTTACGGACATGACGAGCGACTTGGAAAGTCGAGCCGAAGCCGCTATAATAGGCATCTTTGCTCTAACACCAAAAGAAGAATATTTGATGTCTTTTGAAGAGCTTGCAGCTCTTGCGGCAATGGGGCTCGTAAACAATGTTGAGAAAAACTCAAAAAAGAAACTACGCCGTGCTAATTTCGATGGCATATTTCTCAGTTCATCAACCGTATCCAATGTAATTGGCAAGACAGGACAGCATAACTGGGAGACGATATTTGCCTCTCATTTTGGAGTTACCATCGACATCCACTCCTTTTTAAAAGGAAGTGAAGCACTCCATACCGCCATTACTGAGATCAAATCGGGTGATTCCGAATTTGTCATCGTTGCAGGTTGTGATAAAAGGAGTGATGAGTTATACACCGGCGACATCTCCGATAAGAGCATCGATCCAAACTTACGAATGTGGAACTGGAGCTGGCAAAACGTTTATGCAACTGCAGCTTCTCGATACCTCTATGAATCTGAAACGGATCATGACGATTTAATCTCTGTTGCCATAAACGATAATTACAATGCAAAAAAGCCTCCTAAAGAATTGAAAGATTTTCAAAAAATCCGGAAAAAATCAATTTCAAGGCTCTCCTTTGATCCTCTAACACAATCTGATTTTGCCTCAACTAAAAATGATGGTGCCGCAGCAGTACTTCTAACGTCAGTTGAAACAGCAAAAGAATACTCGAAAAATCCAGTGTACATTACCGCTTCAAGTTCAATGACCGGTGCATCTGATTTTTGGAATCAGCGAAACCCATTATCCTATCCTGCACTGGAAAAAGCCGTTGATAAATGCTACTCAAAACTTAATGTTGACGGTTGGGATTTGGACCTAATGAGTATAGATACGAAAGCAACGATTGTTGCACCTCTCGTTTTAGAAGCATTAAAAATCTGGGAATTTCCTTCATTAAAGAAGATTTCAAATAAAATCAATGAATTGATGCAACAAGGATTTAAAGATCCTCATATAAAATATCAAGATCAAAAAGGAAGAGAACTTATCATTAATCCATGTGGTGGAACTTACATGTTAGGGAACATTCCTGGCGTTTCAGGTTTATATCGAATGATTTCTCTCGTCGAACAATTATACGGTAATGCAAAAAATCAAGTTACACCGAAACCCTGTTCGGCACTACTTCAGGAACAGTCCGCTTCTGGCACAAAACAAATGATAAATATATTGGAGGTAACTGAATGAGCCTTCCATATGGACTTGCTTATTACATTCGAACACTTGACATTAGACACAGGCTCGTGGGTTACAGGCATGATACATGTGGCCGAATTTACTTCTCTTCGAAAAGGGAATGGAGTGGGTTGGGAATCGAGCCGTTGGCATCGTCATAATCGATTATGAGGGAATAAAAGTTAGTGTGCCAACCGAATTTACCGATATCGACATTCCTAGCAAAGTACCCTTCCAAACTCATAAGTGGATTGGAAAAAACGTGGAACCAACCGTTCGGATCCTCGACTACAATCCTGAAGGTGCCATTTATTATGGCGTGAAGTTTAGACCA
>JALGVI010000038.1 GCA_029838215.1 Candidatus Helarchaeota archaeon
AGTAACTTATTTATTTATTTTTTTACATGATAGAATGTTTCAATTTAGAATCATGTTTACAAGTTATTTTGAGATGTCAATTAATGGATGTCAAATCATCAGAACTCAAAAAGCAAGTTGAACAATGCACGGAATGTGAAATCTGCTTTGATTATTGTCCGACTTTTAGGGTAACTAAAAATCGACTTTTTTCACCGATCGGACGTTTAGAAACTGCTAAAATCATTTTCAATAATGATGATGTTTCCGATGAACAGGTGGAAGCGATATTGAATTGTCCTGAGTGTGGAGAATGCGAACCCGTCTGTCCAGAAAGCATTAGAATAAGTGATATTGTGGCGACAGCTCGAGTCGAACTTGCAAAAAGCAATAAAATTCCGCTTAACAGGCAAGAAAAAATAATGAATGGTATCATCAAGACAGGCAATTCAGTCCGCGGCAATCCCGAAGCCCGCCTCAACTGGCTTCCAGAACCTTATATTGAACACGAATCGGATACGTTATTCTTCGCGGGATGCCTTCCATCATTTCTCGTACCTCAAGTTGCGACAAGTTCATACATGGCACTCAAGCAGGCAGGAATTGATTTTCAAATTCTAAAGGAAGAAGGTTGTTGTGGAATCTACTTTTATGATGCGGGAAAACGAGATTTAGCTGAACAAGAGTTCCGGAAAAATGTTGAGCGATTTAAATCTTTAGGCATAAAGCGGATCATTGTTGCTTGTGTTGGCTGTTATCGCTGTTTTAAAGTCTATTATCCCGATATTCTCGGTTCAACGGATTTCGAAGTCCTTCATGTTTCAGAAATCCTTGCCGAACAACAATATTTAAGCAAGATTCAAAAAGACCCCAATGAAAAAGCAGTAACTTATCACGACCCATGTCGCTTGGGTCGAAAGAGTGGAATTTACAAGGCACCGAGGGAATTACTCGAGGCACGCGGAATGACAATAGAGGAATTACCCCGAAATCAAGAAAACGGAATTTGTTGCGGTGCAGGAGCGGGTATCAGGTCTTTATATGCAGGACTATCGATGGATATTGCAGAGTCTCTTTTAAATAGCACTCCAGAAGATGAAATAGTCACTTCTTGCTCGTTCTGTCTATTTAACCTCAGTCAGGCTGCAAAAAAGCGTGGAATAAACAAAAAAATCCGATTCATTACGGAAGTCATTATTGAAAAAAACGAATAAATACAAATAAAATGACATGAATGGATATTGGTAGAGCTAATTATAGAATAACACTGTCATGTTCCCAAATATAGAAACATTAGCCGAAAAGAAAATGAATGATCAGGATCTCAGAAAAGTTAAATGGTCGCTCGCAAATAAAATCGATTATTAATCTAAACCATCAATTGAGTGCAACAAAATAAAAAACTACTTTGTCTTCCCCATCAACATTGCTCTATTCTTTCAAGTATTGATCAGTTGATAAAAATTTACTAGATTCTTCTGTAAAAATTAATAAAAATTGCTTTTAAAAAAATTTATAAAGAAATGCGGTGATTAGTTATCAAATTTGCAAATCTTTTTTTGGTCTAATAACAACCAAAAAAATGGTCATCTCAAGATTTGAGGATTATTATGAAATGATTTAAAAAACAGGTGTTTTTTATATGAGTTTAATTAAAACAACAAAAAGCCTTTGCCCTGAATGCAAAAAGGTAATAGATGCCGAAATAAAGGAAGTTAACGGCGAAGTTTACATGTACAAAACCTGCAAGGAACATGGGGATTTTGAGGATCTCTTGTCAATCAATGCAGAACATTTTAAATGGTCTCAACAATTCATGATTGATGGTCAAAAGCCGGATCATACTTGCGTTCCAACAAAAAAAGGCTGTCCGTATGATTGTGGTTCCTGCCCTAATCACAAAAGTTCACCCGCAATTGCCATCGTTGATGTTACTTATCGGTGCAATCTAAAATGTCCTATTTGCTTTGCCAATGCCGAAGCAAGAGGGTTAAATTATGAGCCCAGCTTTGATGAACTAGTGAGAATTTTTAGGCATTTTAGAGAAAACATCAAGCCACAACCGCCAATAGTTGCGATGTATGCTGGAGGAGAACCAACCATGCGAAAAGATCTTCCAGAATTATTAACGGAATGTCTGAACATGGGCTATCAACAGCTGCAAATCGCAACAAATGGAATAAAATTGACAAATATTGATTATTTCCAAGAATTGATAGATGCGGGAATGCCGAAAGGATCAAAAAATAACAGGACTCGAACGGTTCTTTACTTGCAATTTGACGGTCTTGAACCTGAAACTTACAAGAAGACCAGAGGCGTGGACTTATTAGACAAAAAACTGAAAGTTATTGAGAACGCAAGAGAATTAAATTATCCAAACGTCATACTCGTGCCTACAATAGCAAATGACGTGAACGCACACGAAGTTACCAACATCCTTCAATTTGCAATAGATAATATAGATGTCATTAATACGATAATGTACCAACCAATTGCTCTATGTGGTCGATATGATAAAACAAGATTAAAAGAATTGCGAATAACATCATCCCATCTTGCAAAAGATCTAATAGAGTATTCAAATGGTAAAGTGGGAAAGACTTATCCATTACCGACCATTTCTAAATTTGCCAAGTGCATTGCGTGGTTAAATGATGAACCACCGGTCGAATTCACGTGTTCTGCAGATTGTGGCTTTGCAAATTTTATGCTCGTTGATCCAAAAACCAAAGAATTGACGGGCATCGAAGAACTCTTTGATTCTGAAGAATTCTTACGGCGAGCTTCGAAATGGTATGAACGAATCGAACGCGAAAAACGATGGGAACGTGAACAAAAGACCAAGCCTTCATTAATACAACGTGCTTTAGCAAGAGTTCGAAAAGATGCCATGAAAGCCAGAATGTTCGCAGATTTATCTTTGGCAATTCGCGATCCTGCAATGGTAACTCAAAAGCTCTACACGCACTTCAAAGATTTAATATTCAAGACTTCATGGGAATCAAGTAGCAATTGGCTTGTAGATGGAAATATACTTCTTGTCGGACTAATGCATTTTCAAGACCTATATGATTTTGATCTCAATCGGGTTAGTCGTTGTTTGGTCCACTATGGATACATTGATCCCGCGACCAACCAAGTCAGGCAGGTGCCATTCTGCGCAATGAATGCAATTCATCGAGAACGAATAGAAGATGAATTACAAGCAGCCCATAAGATCGTAGAATACGTTCCTGAAATTAAAACGCAATAAAATTGTCCCATTTTTTTTCTCTATTTATTTTTTATTGTTTTTATCTTTTTTTTTGAAGAAATAACTTACTAGAGAGAAGAAATTATCTCCTGAAATCATCAGTAACTAACATAAAAAATATGTCTGACTTGAGATAATAAAATTCTAGTGACACAACAAATGAGATTAGCCTTAAATGACGATTTGTAGTATTGTTTTTTAACGTGTTAATCCGAAATCAGAGCATTCAAGGATTAACTATTTGAAAAAGAGTAAAGGTGAAATAAATTTGGAAAAATATGATGTTTTAATCGTAGGTGGCGGTCCTGGTGGCTCGATTGCCGGCAAAATTGCAGCCGAAAATGGTCTTAAGGCGGTCATTTTCGAGCGTGGCAAGAATTCCGGTGAAAAGAATGCATCAGGAGTTGGCTTGACACCTAAAATTTGGCGTGATTTTCCAGAATTTATGAAGAAAATGGATTTACCCAGCCAACGCGTGGCAAGAATGTGCACTGCCCACCTTACGGATGAAAAAGGTGAAATAATTTCAGAATTAGCGTGGACACCTTCAAAATTGAACACCTACAAAGAGGCTCGAGAATTCATGACCGTGATGGTCTATAGATCTCAGTTTGACAAGTGGCTATCAGAGCTAGCTGTTGAAGCAGGAGCAGAATTAAAAACCTCAACATTGATCATGGACGTTTTACGCGATGATAGAGGAAAGATCATTGGCGTCGTTGATGAAAGCGGAAACAAATATCAGGGAATTGTAATAGCAGCAGATGGAGCAATGTCCACGATAGCCCATAAATCAGGAATTCGTTCAAAATTTGGACCATTCGATACAACTTTAGTCGTGAATTACGACTTTGAAGCGCCCGTTGATAAAATTGACGATATTATTGGAGATAATGCATTGCACACGTGGTTTGGACCATTATATCCCGGAGTTTATCATTTCTTCAAAAAAGATGGGTTTCACATTGGTTTAGGACAATGGTTTGGTTCCATCACTAAAAATTTGCGAACCTATCTAGACACGTGCATTAGATCACCTCCAGTTGCCAAGATGATCAAGCGATTGCATGCAAAGCCTCGGGAATTTCATGCACACATGCTTCCATGGTTACAATATCCGTTCAAAACGTTTGCTGAAAACGTGATGCTTGTAGGTGATGCCGCAGGATTTCCATGTCCATTAGAAGCCGAAGGCATCTGGCACGCGATGTATTCGGGTAAATTGGCAGCTTTGAATGCAAAAGAAGCCATTGACAACAGCGATACCTCCGCAGAACAAATGAAAAAATATGAATTAGCATGGCAAGACTCCCCACTTGGCGAAGAATTTGCTGCAGGTAAAGAATTTCAAGAGTTCTGGGCGGGTCTTCCTTTTAATACCGAAAAAATTGGGATCATGAATGATTTAGTTAATGATGCGCTCAATCTTTTCACGGGTGCCACTTCTCACATTGAAATGAGTCGTATGTTTTTCAGGCATCTTAGAGATGAAGCTCCTGAACTAGTGCCATTAATGCGAAAATATACCTTGCCTTACCTGGGACGAATAATGGAAGAAGAATTAACAGACTATTCTCCATTAATGGGAATCTTGGATAAGATGCTCCCTAAAAAAGATAAGAGGAGGAAGAACTAATGGTTGCCCCATTCGAACAATTGATCCATCGCGAGGGAGACTCGGGCGATTTCATCACGACAAACCCCGAAAACTGCGTTGCTTGTAAAAAATGCATGATCGTTTGCCCTGTAAATCTTTGGAAATTGGAAAACGGCAAGGCAGTCATTCGAGGTGAATACAAACAAATCTGTTTGGAATGTGGAAGTTGCTGGCAGATTTGTGATTATAATGCCATTAATTTCAAATATCCAAAAGGTGGAACGGGCGTTATCTTTAGACGTGGATGAAAAAAACTATTTTTTTCCCATTTTTTTTATTTTTTTAAATCCATTTTCATCGTAAATCAAATTATCTTATTTTAATCATATCAAAATCCTTAAATCAAAAGTGCTTAATTGATAGATATTAAATCTCATGGCTCGTGTTTGAAATGAATAAACTTGAACTTATCGATCACTTCTTTCATCCAAAGAACATCACGTTAATTGGAGTCAGCCGGAATTTGATGGGGCCTTCGGGCATGATTTTGGGAAACATGTTGCGAAGCAATTACAAAGGACCATTGTACCTGATCAATCCCAAAGTGGAAGAAGGAAAGAAAATCCTAGGTAAGCCCGTAAAAAGGAGTTTAAACGAAATTGGAACGAATCTTGACTTGGTTTTTGTCATCGTTCCATCAAGAATCGTACCTGAAGTCCTTGAGAATTGCGGTCAGCATAATGCTCGAGCCGTCGTGATCATTTCGGCGGGTTTTGCCGAGTCCATCAGTTATGATAAAGAAAAAATCGCATTACAGGACGAAACGGTACGGATTGCACGAAAAAACGGATTTGTTTTTGCAGGACCAAATTGCAACGGCATTTACAGCGACGCAATTTCATTAAATGCGATTTTTGGACCTCGCGTGCGATGTTTGTCGGGCAACATATCATACGTGACGAGAGGAGGTACTGCAGGGATCCATTCGCTGATTCAAACAAGAGTAAGGGGCATTGGAGTTTCAAAACTAATAAATCTCGGCGATTCAGCTTGTCTTAAAATCCAAGATTTGATCGAGTATTATGGACAAGATCCTGAAACCAAAATCATCGGCGCCTATACGGAAGGATTTGATGATGGTAAATCGTTCATCAGTATTGTCGAGAAGGTCACGGCGAAAAAACCCGTGGTTTTTTATAAATCTGGAGAAACCATTGCAGGCCAGAGAGCTGCATTGAGCCACGTTGGTGCGATCGCCGGGAAATTTAGCAGCAGGATATTCGAAGGTGTGGCGAGCCAGGCAGGACTAATTCCCGTGGAGAGCATTGATGAATTAGTTGATGTATGCACGTCATTCATGATCACGCACGTCCCAAAAGGAAGAAATGTCGGAATTATAACGCCTGCGGGAAGCTTCGGAGTCATGGCTTCCGATGCTTGTAATAAAGAAGGATTGAACGTTCCGCCTTTAAATCCCGAAACTCTTCAGAAGATTGACAGGCTTCTTCCAGAATATTGGAGTCATAATAATCCCGTGGATCTCACGGATTCAATGAATTTTTCTGTTTTTGGCAAGATCATCCGAATCGTCTTAGAAGAAGAAACTTTTGATGGTCTAATAATTTTATTTAGTGACATTTCAGATAATCAAGGAACTATCATGGATTTCAGCATTGGAGAAAATCTCGTGGATGAAAAGAGCATTAATTTTTTCGCTGATATAGTGAAACAACAAATAAAAAGAATTTCCCGTTATATTGAAAAAGTTCGAAAACCCGTTTTTTTTCTCGGACCCGTTCAAGCCCAAAATGGACTTCCCGATTTCCTACGTGAACATAAAATCATCGTTCTACCAGAATTTCGAAGAATTGCAAGAACTTTCAGGGCACTCGTAAAGTGGAATGAATTAAAAAAGAAGATAAGACAATGATTAGCTTTCAGCGAGTTTTTCTACAACTCGAATCGTTAACCGTAAAACATCTTCAATTCCCTTTCTCGAAACCTTTGACATATCATCTGTTTTGGTATGCACGTCTTTCATTGCTCCCATTGATTCTAACCAGCAGGCCTCAAAACCCTTTTGAAGCACGGGCATGAAGTCGCTCCATGCACCCACGGGCAAATAGACATTCTCATATGGAATGTTTAGCTCTTCGGCAGATTCTTCAAAGAGTTTTTTCAAGCGTTTCGATGCAATTTTTCTAGGCAAGCCGTATGAAGTAACATTTCCAAGCTTAGCATCGGTTCCCACGCCATCAAAATTAATGAATAACGTGTTTTCTTTATCAAGTTCGCTCTCGTGCTGTTTAATGAATGCCCTTGCACCACCTAAATTCAGTTCTTCAGATCCCGGAATTAGAAATATGAAACTCAGGTTTTTTGGTTGATTTTCTTTAAAAAATCGCGCTAATTCCAAAACCACCGCAAGGCTCACGCCATTATCAATGGCACCCGGAGAATCGTTGCCAATCTTGTTGAAGTAGTTAGCGGCTGCTAAAACAACAGTTATTAATGCGAAAATGAAGACTGTCAGATTTAATGCATTCCATGTCGGAGATGCAACCGGATCCATCAAAAATAGGAACAGATTTAAATATTTGATGACTCCACCTATAAGAATGAGAACAGACGTGATTAATGCACCGAAGATAGTGCCTATTAATACAATAACTCTTAATGTCAGCGGAAAGGTCTGACTTTTAGTATCATAATGACCCATGAAGACAATCACTTGTTTTGAAGAGTCGGTTTCGAGTTTTCCATATATATTTTCCGTTGTATATTTCTTTCCAAATCCTCCTAAATTAATATCACCGGCTCGGGTGAAGCCCATGGTACCAGCAACAAAAACAAGACTTAGAATGCCACTCAACCAAGGAATGATGAAAAATAAAATGGCTATTATAAATAAAACAATACCAAGTAATGGAATTAAGTATCTTGCCATGATCCAATTGGAGAAATCCGTCTGGAATGTCTCCGAGACAGGAGTATAACAAATTTTCTCGAATTCTTTTTTAATGAGAGATTGTGCTTTCTTCTCACCTTCAGACCCCACCAAACGCGGAAATGCTATTTGTTCCGTGATGCGAAAAGCATTTTCTACATCTATTGACATGATTTGTCCTCCATTTACTCAAGAATCAGATTTAATTAATGATTATCTGATTTATTTTTTAAGTTTAATAAGACCCAACGTGATTTTTGACTTGAATTTTTCTTCAACATCGAGAGAGCCATATTTTTGAATTGCAAATGATTCTAGCTTGTCCATCACACGATCGTGCAAATTCTTCGGTAGTTGTTTCGTCCAAGTATGTTGCTGATTTCTATGCTCGTAGAAGAAAGTTTTTAAATTCACTCGTCTGGAATGCTTGATTTTAATAGTCTCAACGAATCCACCGATTTCTTCAATGTATCGTGTTAGATCGGGATAATCTGCTCCATATATGTGTAAAGGCATTCCAAATTCGTCTTCTCTTATACGGAGATATTCTTTTAGAATTGGGCTGGAACCGATGAAGTTTTTTCCAAATCCCCCAGTAATGATGACGAGCCTGCCTTCAGGAGCGATTATGCGTTTAATTTCATTAATTGCCTGTTTCCACTTTTCTAAAAGATGAATTGTGCGAATTGCCAGGACTAAATCAAATCGATCCTCTCTGAAAGGAAGAAAATAAGAATCTGCTTGAAAAACATCAGTCATTGCTACAAAACATCGTTCTCTTGCGATTTTTAACATCCTATGAGAAATATCAATGCCCAAGTAGTTTCCAGTAATTTTATCGAAGAGCAAATCGAGTATCATTCCAGTGCCGCAACCAATTTCTAAAATACGAAGGTTTTTGCTCGATGATAACTTGCTCAGGAAAAGATCTATCAAAAAAGGCACGTGTTCGGGCAGTTTTCGCGTTTTATCGTAAATATCGGCATATATATCGAAATTGAAATAACCGTCTTGCACTTTTGAACACTTCGTAATCATCGGAATGCTTAGTGATTTCGAAAAACTTCCAATAATTAAAAGTTCTAATTTAAAAAAAATATATTAATCATGTTCTGATAAATATCATTTAAAAAAGAGGATCGTGAGTTACTTTGGTCGAGATACGGACGTATGAGCCTTCTGATTATGAATCGGTTAAAAAACTGATGATTGAATTAACAAAGCATGCCAATGTGCAATTTGATGAAAATCGGTTTAAACGGACTTTAGATAGAAGATCTGTCGATAAATATAATCGTGAAGGAATTTTGGTTGCATTGGATGATAATCGAAATGTCATTGGAATGGTAATGGCTGAAGTCTTGGTCAGTCCGTCAGTGGTTATTTACGGTTACATTTCAAACTTTGTAGTGCTTCCCAGTTACAGGGGTCGTGGTGTTGGTAAAGCATTGATTGATAAGGCATTTGAATTTTTTGCCGAGATGGGTGTATCCCGAGTTGAAACGAATGTCCGTAGCTTGAAAGATGCTGAAGGCAGATTATTTGAAAAATTCGGTTTTGAGAAGAAATATATTGTAATGGAAAAGAAAGTTGATATGGAGAAGTTTCTTCAGAAGTACTAACTTTGAATCAGTTAATGAATATCGGAATGAAATGAGGAACTCATTTGCCATTCTTCATCATCTTCTCCGATAAAATCTGTTGTGACGCAATTATTTTTAAGATATTTCTTGAGGAAGCGTGTCGATTCCTTGTATTCGAGCTCGATCTGAGAATGAGGTCTAAATTCAATTGCAGATGTTCCCGAAAACAATTCATTAAACTTCTCGACGCTTCTGACAACGCTGGATTCGGGCATTCTAACGATTCCGAACACGATGTAGGAAAAGAACTGCGTTCCATCAAGACTAAAATTTGCTATACGAAATAACTCAGATTGGGGGATGTTCTTGTTAAGCAACATGTTACGAATTTTAGGTTCGAATGAATCAAAACCAATAAACACGTTCAAGCGAGAAGGTTCCAAATTAGAAAATAAAGAACGGATTGAAATGCGGGTTATGAGTTCAGGACGGGTTTCGATTGAGAAGGATTTGTCTTTTACTAACGGCTTTAAATCTTGAATCGTTTTTTTTGGCAATTCAAAAAAAGATCCTCCATTAAAAACCTTGATTTCGGAAAGAGTGCTTAAATTTACTTTTGTACTTACATCGTTAATGATTTTTTGATTGGTGTTGATGACTTTTTGACTATCAAAACTAGATTCTAACGAAAAATTACAATGATGGCAATTATTCCAACGACAGGGTGGTCCCATTAAAATCAACAATAATTGGGTTCCATCTTTTTTCAGCCACCAGCCCAGCATTACAAAAACCGCTTCAAATTATCAGTTAAATGATTTAGATTTCGAGCAACGATTAAATAAATATCGTGGTCATCATAGAAACCAAGTGAGATTTGTTCATATTCTTCTTGCGTGATTTCACGTTCAGGAAGGGAAAAATTTGGAATCAAAATCCCCAACTTTTCTTCAACCTGCTGAATGACCTTGTACGATTCGCTTTCATGCCGCAAATAACAACAAAATCTTGAATAATACTTACGTTTTGTTTCAAGAAATTCAATTAATCGTCTTTCAAGAATTTCAATGTATGCTTGCTTGATAGTATCAGTTTCCAGATTTGGATCCCAGTCATAGCTAAAATAGGGATAATCATCAGTCAACTCGTAAGGTATCACGCCAGCATTGGTTAATACGATGAGTCCAAGCTTTGATAAAAAACCATTTTGAATTAGACTACGCAAGATAAAATAGTGAATGTAGGATTGGCGATATGGTTTGCCCCATGAACACACGGTAAATAGGGCTACTTTTTCTTCTTCAGGAATGTATTCTTTAATGATTTTTTCGTGCGCACGGTTAAAAATTTCGTTATCAGTGTAATCTTTCCCCACGCCTTTCAAGAAAAATAATGGTTCTGGCATTGAACATCAATTAAGTCAAGAATTTTTAGAGATTTGGATATTTTAGTTTCAGAATTCGAATTGCTAAATACGCAGCATTTTGCCCATTATCAATACCAACCGTGGCGACAGGAACGCCTTTTGGCATTTGAACTATTGAAAGCAAAGCATCCAGTCCACCCAATTTCGAACTCACGGGAACACCAATAACAGGTTTTGATACTTTTGAGGCAACAACACCTGGTAATGCTGCAGATAAACCTGCAATGGTAATGTAGACATCACTTGACGACTCTTGCAAATATTTGTCGAGTTCATCGGGATTCCGGTGAGCAGAAATGATCTTGCTTTCATATTTAATTTTATATTCATCTAACACTAGTGTCACTTTGTCTAATATGGGCTGATCGGTTTTAGAACCGATAATTATGGAAATAAATGGTTCTTCTGTCATGGCAATTCCACCTTTTGATTCCTTTTTTGATAAGAATAATATTAAAGTTCTTTTGATGTTTATATTCAAACAAAATCTTCAATTCCGACCAGTCAAGGTGTCCAAGTATCCATGGGTAGTTTAGAAGAAAAAATTGCAGAATTAAAGGAACGGTTAAACAAGACGATACCTAATAAAGCAACGATGAAATCCATTTGTCAAATAAAGGCACAGATTGCTAAATTAGAGCGACGACGAATGGATCGCATGTTTGAGGGAATCGGAAAATCTTCCGGAACGGGAGGATTCGATCTAAAGAAAACGGGTGATTCGAGCGTTGCATTAATTGGATTTCCTTCCGTTGGAAAAAGCACGCTACTGAATAAACTGACGAACGCAAGGAGCAAGATCGCTGCATATGAATTCACAACTCTTGAAGCAATCCCAGGATTGATGGAGTACAAGCACGCAAGAATAATGCTAATCGACTTACCAGGTATTATTAGAGGTGCTTCAGAAGGGAAGGGATTTGGCAAGCGTATTCTTTCCGTTGCGAAAACTGCTGATTTGATCTTGATAATGCTGGACATCTGGAATTTGCCTCACATGCAATACAGGATGATCTTGAAAGAATTGCATGCGATTGGCATCCGTCTGGATCGCTTTCCACCCTTGATTTCAATTTCAAAACTAAAATCAGGGGGAATATCCTTGAATTCCACGGTTCCCTTATCGCATTTGGACACAGACCTTGCTCGAAGCATAATGAAAGAATTTCGCATCATAAACGCCCAAATAATCGCTCATCAAGATATCACGGCAGATGACTTGATTGATCACTTGAGTGGAAATTGTGCATATATTCCTTCAATAATTATTTGTAATAAGATGGACATATCTACTCCTGAACAAGAGAAATTTCTTCAAGAATTGGAAGCAGAAGGGCGGCACATCATTCGGATATCTGCAGAAACAGGGATGAATCTCGATTTATTGAAAGAAGAAATTTTTCACAAGTTAGATCTCATTAGAATTTATCTCAAACCAAAAGGAGCAAAAGCAGATTTAATTGAACCCCTAGTAGTTCCGCGTGATTCAAAAGTTCGTTATGTTGCTGAAAAATTACATCGAGACTTTGTCGACCGATTCCGATATGCATTCGTTCAGCACGCAACAAAAAATGAGCATGACGTTTTTCCCATAGTAGAAAAGAGAAAATGGAAGGTTGGACTGGAACACGTTCTTCAAGATTATGACGTGTTGCAAATAAACATCAAGTAACAAAGATTTTTTAAGCATTCGTGCATTTTATTCTAAAAATCGTGAGTGCATTTAATTGATTCTATCATTTGATTGAAAATTTTTTAAATGGATTTTCCGGTTCAATATTTAACTTGAAAACTCTTAAGTAGTTAACCGCCAAATTTGGCTTTTCTTACTTGAAAGAATTTCCAGCAATTCAAAGCATTATTAATTCAAAGGCATAATGAATTCGAAGAAAGTGATAAGAAATGAGTGAAGAAATATACGACATAACCGTCATTGGCGGAGGTCCCGGAGGCTACCACGCAGCACTTCGTGCATCTCAATTTGGTGCAAAAGTTGCTCTTATTGAACGTGACAAATTGGGCGGCACGTGTTTAAACCGTGGTTGCATTCCTACTAAAGCTCTATATAGCTCAGCAAAACTGGCCGAAGAAATTCATGAAAAAGCGGCAGATTTTGGAATCTCCGTTGGAGAAGTAAAACTCGATTTTGCCAAGGCAGTTGAGCGGAAAAACAAGGTTGTAAAAGAATTAGTCGAAGGAATCGAAGCGCTAGAGAAAAAAGCAAAGGTCGCCATTTTTAAAGGACATGGAAAAATTGTTGGCGGATCCATCGACAGCTATGAAGTTGAGATTTCGGGTGGAGATAACGCCAAGATAAAAACAAAAAGAATAATCATTGCTACGGGATCAAAACCAGCACTGATCCCTGCTTTTAACATAGATCATGACCGAATTTTAACCAGTGATGACATTCTTTCGCCAGATTTTAAAACGGTTCCCAATACTCTTCTGATCATCGGTGCTGGCGTCATTGGCTGCGAATTTGCAAATATCTTCCGGACTTTTGGAGCAAAGGTCATCATGCTAGAATATCTTCCCACGCCAATTGCAACGGAAGAACGACTCGTCATCAATGAACTAAAGAAAAAACTTGTCGGAATGGGAATTGAAATTTACGTGAGCCAGAACGTGTTGAAAGTTGAGAATACAGGTTCTGGAGTCCGTGCAACATGTTGCTCCGCAGATGTTCCCAGGGATCAAGTTGATTCGGCTGAGAAAACAACTTATGATGCTGATATCTGTTTGGTTTCTATTGGACGAGCGAGAGTTTCGGACAATCTGGGTCTTGAGAGCGTTGGCATCGAATCAGATCGTGGACAAATCAAGTGCGATCCAAAGACTCTTGAAACAGCGGCTAAGGGTATTTATGCAATAGGAGACGTAACAGGAGGCATCATGCTCGCACACGTGGCAAGTTACGAAGGTGACGTTGCAGTCGAAAACGCACTCTCAAGTATTGGTGGTTTCGACACGCATCCACGAGAAACGGATTATAGCATCGTGCCGGCGACCATCTTCACGAGTCCCGAAATCGGTTCTGTTGGATTACGAGAAAAAGTTGCCAAAGAACGTGGCAAGGTATTTGTTGGACGCTTTGCATATGCTAGCCTCGGTAAGGCGAAATGCATGGGTGAAGAAAAAGGATTCCTCATGGTCATCGGTGATGTTGAAACGGATAAGATCTTGGGCGCATCTTGTATTGGACATGAAGCACCAGAGTTGATTGCTGAAATCGCAGCTGCAATGGCAGCAGGAATGACTTGCACGCAACTCGGACACGTCATTCATAGTCATCCAACGATCTCTGAAATGGTGCTTGAAGCAGTAGAAGATGTTCATGGAATGGCAATCCATAAAGCCGGACGAAAACGGCGCTAATTCACTTTTTTTCTCTATTTTTTGTTATCGTAGACAAGTCAATACGAAACTTTTTCCTTGATTTACAGATCTTATTAAAAAGAATAATTTTTCTTGAAAAAATAATTGCCCGATCGTTTTCAAGGCAGGATCCAAACGAATTCTTCATGTTTTCTTGATCTTACCCAGCTTGAAAATTTTTGTTTTTTATTTCTTGATCAGTCCATTCTTAGGATAGAGATAATTTTTTATGAGGGGATTATTCAATATTTGTTAGATATCTGTTAAGTTGATACTAGGCATTAATTAAGTTTTTGAGTATGAAGTGATGAGAATTGGATTATATTATTAAATTCAAATATCCAGCAGGGATGGCAAACAAAGATAAATCCAATTTTATTGACCAGAGAAAGAAATTTGACTTGATTAAAATTAAAAGAACGCAGTACATATTGGACAGAGAGGATTATTTACAGCCTTTAGAACAATTGGCGAGGAAATTTGGAGTCCAGATGGATGTTACGAATTATCCTGAACTACCGTCCAGTTTGAAAAAGGTCGTTGAAAAATATCTCGAAGAATCAGAAGTGAGTAAATCTGAAAAAGCAAGCAAAAAGAATTTCGCCACGGTTTGCAGGGCATTTCTTATTTTTTATGACATGTATCTTGATTTGTATAAGAATCAAAGGCTTTCAAATTTTAATAAAAAAATTGATGAAATCTTAAACGAACCAGAGCTAAGACAACTTTTGACCAGCGCTCACTCAATTGCAACCAAAATGAATTCGGAAGTAAATTAAAATGGATGAATTCGAGCGGATTCGAGAAGAACGACTACAGAAACAAAAGGAATTAAAGGAGAAACGAGCAGAACAAAAACGTCGCCGTCAAAAAGAAGATAATAAAAAAACAAAATTCAAGTCCCAACAACTAATTTCTGAAACAGAAGAATTACTCAGAGAACAAAAGATCCAAACAGAGTTATTAAAACAACTCATAGGGCTCCTTCAAGACAAAAACATGGTAAGGCATGCTGAAATTAAAGAAGTCTCGGATTCTAATGAAATAGAAATGCTAATAACTCGTTATATAAAAGGCGAATTACCTCACGACACCCTTCCGCCTAATAAAACACATCGTACTTATCGAGATGATGAATTTGTCGAGCGTCTTCAGCATGAATGGAACATCTTAATTAATAAGGCGAATGCAAGGGCAACGAGAAAAAAAATGGTGCAAGATGGGGAATTGGTACCGATAGGTTATCTTAGATACGTGTTACCAAAATTCATCAATGAACATGAGCAAAAATTTTCACAAAAAGATGCAAGTATCATTCAATGGTTGAAAAAACATTCTCAGTTCTCGAGCTCAGAATTTAAAAAGGAATTTTATCCCAATTCTCCTCGGGGGGTCGTCTCCGCAAAAATTCATTCATTAATGAGCAAGGGTTGGATCGCGCGTGTTCGGCGCGCCCATTATGAAACAACCAAAGCAATTCCCGATCCGCAGCTGAATGATTGACAGGCATTACTTGATGTTTTTGAATGATTTTACTCCAGCTCTCACAATAACTTTTTATGAAAAAATAGGATCTGTTATTAAGAATGGAATTTGATATTGTTATTATTGGTGGTGGCATTGCTGGGTGTTATGCCGCAATTGACCTTGCGAAGTTAGGTAATACGGTAGCCCTGATTGAGAAAAAGCCATTCGTGGGAGGGATGACGAATCAGATTGGACAGGCATATCCAACAAATGATTGCGCTTCATGTTTAAGTCCAACGGCATTTCATTTTCAGGAAGAGGGTTTTCGTAAGTGTTTTCCATTAATGAATTTTGAGCCATTTCAAAATGTGGATCTTTTTACTCTCGCAGAAGTGAAAGATATTCAAAAGATCAATTCAAGATTTCAAATTACGTGGGATGTAAAACCTCGTCATGTTAATGAGAATTGTAATAATTGTAAGGACTGTGAACGTGCCTGTCCACGTGAAGTCGAAGATGAATTTAATTGTAAAATGACAAAGCGAAAATTAATTTATTTACCTCATCCAAATGCAATCCCTCCTGAACACGTGGTTGACAGGGAGAAATGCGGAGATTGTGAGGGATATTGCGCAGATGCCTGTCCCCAAAAGGCAATTGATCTAGATGAAAAAACAAAATCAATTAAGGCCACGGCAAAAAGCATTATTATAGCCACGGGATTTTCAGAAGCCAAACCTAAAATTTTAAAATCATTTGGATTTGGTCAACACGAAAATGTCTTGACGCAATTAATGCTCGCAAGATTCCTTGATCCTTGGGGTCCATCACGAGGAAAACTACAATTTCTCGAAACACGTCATCCTGTCAATTCAGTTTTAATGAGTTTTTGTACGGGCTCGCGTGACCGACGATATTATGACTATTGCTCCAAAATTTGTTGCGCTTATGGTTTAAAGCATGCATTGATATTACGCGATCAAGGAATTGACGTCACCATTTGTTACATGGATTTACGATTAGAAGGATTGGCATCTACATATTACGAGCAAGCAAGAGAAAAAAATATTAATTTTATACGAGGGAAAGTGGCTTCAATTGAACGCGATCCCAAAACTCATGAATTGTGCGTTCACGTGGAGGATACCTTTCGATCTGAAGTTATCTCCTTTTTCGTCGATGCAGTAGTTTTAACTCCACCTTTAATTCCTGCTGAAAAAACAGGATGGCTGGCTTCAAAGTTAGAAATTCTTATTGATGAAAATGGATATTTTGATCCCCCTCAATTAAGAACCACGCCTGTAGAAACTTTGAATCCAGGAGTATTCGTAATTGGTTGTGCTCAGGCACCCATGGATTTGGCACAAGTAAGCATCCAAGTGAACGCGGCGGTACTAAAAATCCAACAATATTTGGAGGAGATCTAACCATTACAACAGGTATTATCCTTGGAAGCACCCGAAAAGCCATGACGATCGATAAAGACTATCTAATTCAAGAATTGAATGAGAGAGATATTCCCTGTATTTATATTTCGAAGCTTCTTTCTAGCGGAGCCTTGGAGCAAATTACTCATTTCATCGAAAAAAATGAGATCTCACACTTGATTATTGGTACTTCTGAAAGGTCAAGGATACTTGCTACGATTCCATCCCGATTCCCAAAGATAATTTTTGAGGTAATCTCTCTTCCCGAAGTTCTAATTAATGCTCCAGAAACGTTACGAACGAGATTAACAAGGAATGCTCTTCAATTATTATTGGCAGAAAGTGAGGCAATCTCATTGAAAACACAAATTGAGGGACTGGAATTTTCATTGGAACAAGCGATAGCGATTATTGGGGGTGGACTTGCTGGAGTTGAAGAAGCAATCTTACTTTCTCGTTATTTCCAAGTTTATCTGATCGAAAAAAATGACCATTTGGGTGGAAATTTATACCAAGATAAATTTTTATATCCTACAGGTCAGAAATCACGAAATCTCATTCAAGAAAAAATCAAAACGATGCACGAAAAGGAAAATATCACAATCTTTCTCAATTCTCGAATATTAGACGTAGCAGGAGGTCCCGGTCAATTCGATATCGTTTTTGAGGATGAAGAAGGGCAACATGAAATTAGAGTCGGTGCCGCCATTATTTCAACGGGATTTACGGAATCAGGTCTTCCAAACGAATTTGATAAAAACCCTAGAATCATCACGCACCAACAATTGGGAGAAATCATTACAGATGGAAATATTGGATCTTTTTTCACCGATGGTTCACGAAAACAAGTTCTATTTGTTGATTTAGAAAATCAGGAGCCTTATGAACTTCCCACGGTTTACATGCTCTCTCATGCAATTCACCTGCTAAATGCAGGAATCGAAACCATTATTGTCACTAAAAATATTTATGCGTCATATAAATTCGAAAATCTTTATCAAGAAGTAAGGAAATTAGGAGGGCAGTTCATAAATGGTTCAATTCAGAAGATCCAACAAGATTCGACTTCCTTTTTTTCAGTTGAAATTAATAGCGAACTTACAAAAGAAATGGTCATTGCTAAACCCGATCTCATTGTTTTATCCACGTCTCTTCGTCCTTCTTTAGAAACAGTCGATTTATTGAAGATCATGGATATTTTTCAAGACGATCGTTCTTTTATCTTTACACCTTATCCAAAATTGAACCCGACATGGACTGGTAGAGAAGGAATTTTAATGGGTGGAAGTGCATGGCGACCGATGACAATCCCCACTACGTTAGCTCATGCTTCTGCTGCCGCTTTTCAGGTTCATCAATATCTAACCCGGCGACAAGCACGATTTAGGACACATTTGGCAGTTGTAGACGAAAAGCAATGTATTGGTTGCCGAATTTGCCAGCATTTCTGTGCATTCAAAGCAATCGAGTTTAAGATTCCGGACGAATCTTCTGTCCCAAATGAAAATTGTCTCGTTGCAGAAATCAATGCAGAACTATGCAAGGGATGTGGTGCTTGCATGTCCGTTTGTCCGACAGGTGCAGTTCAGCTCAAAAATTTCGATAGGGAATATTTATTTAAAAAAGTCGAAACGTTGATGAATCTCATAAAAGCAGATAATCTTAAAGAACCCGTTATAATTGGCTTTACTTGTCAAGAATGCGCAGGTCGGACTTTAGAACTTCTCAAAAAGGTTGAAATTTCGCTACATAAATCTTTTTATAACTTTCTGGTTCCTTGTGCAGGACGCTTGGGAATCATTGATCTACTAAAACCATTAGTTGAAGGAGCTGACGGCGTATTAGTATTCAAATGTCCTGATGCGTCATGTCATTATTTCACGGGAAGCACGATTGCACGAATGACCGTTGAATTTGCCCAGAATATTCTTGAAGAAATAGGACTGCAGAAGTACAAGATTCAAGCCTGTGACGTGATTGCGGTAAGACCGGGTAGATTCGAAACATGTATTGAAACCATGCTTTCACAAATAATAAAGAATAAAAGCACACATTAATAAGGACGTTGTTAAATTGGTAGAAAAATCAATAAAAGACAAGAGAGAAGTTGTCAGGGATTTATTGAAAAAATTAATGATCAAAATGCCGGAGAATCCCGTGGCAGTTCCTCAACACGTCCGTGGTTTTGGCACGATTATAATAAACACGGAAGAGTGTTTATCTTGTGGTGCCTGTTTGCATATTTGCATCAGCCAAGCAATGAGTATTGAAAGAATATTTGACATGGAGACCCTACGGAAACAAGCAAGCAATCCACATTACCAGAATCGTTTGATATTATTGCGTTTCATTGAAAAATTGGGTAATGTATCCAACGAAACACGTTTTAATGTTCCTGCAGGATTGATCTGCTTCGGAAAGCATCAATTAAATCTAAAAGATTGTGTTTTTTGTGAAGATTGCATCGAAATTTGCCCTTTTAAAGCCATAACATCAGAGAGATTATTGGATTTAAAAGAATATTTGGACTGAAGATCCATTGAATACCACCGCAGAAACACGAATTCCATGAAGAAATCAAACGTTGGAACAGCATGAATTACTTTGCAAAGTTTTCTCTTTTCGATCGTGAGAGAAATTCTTGGCTACGGAATTTTAACGATTATCTTTCGTAACTTTTAAAAGAATTTTTTTGTTAGTGATACCAAGTACATCAATAGCATTTACTAAATTAAAAAATATCAAACATATCATATACTACATTATTCAAGCACGTGCAATAATTTTTTGAAGCCACTTTAGCTTCAAAACTAGTAAAAAGAGTTGTTTCAAGATGCTTTCCAAAGATAAACAAGTAATAAAAAATCCTGATTCTGAATTCATTGATGAAGTTGTTGAATACGTTAAATCCTTCTTTGGTGACGATGCAGAACGCTTGAGAGCCTGCATCCAATGCGGAACATGTACAGGCGGTTGTCCTTCAGGACGTAGAACTGCTTGGCGCACGAGAGTGATTTTCCGTAAGGTTCAGATGGGGCTCAAGAAAGAAGCACTCAGCGAACCAGAGCTATGGGATTGCACGACCTGTTATACATGCCAAGAACGATGCATTCGTGCCATTCCTACAACAGACATAATTCGATGCTTGCGAAATATTGCATTTCGAGAGGGTCTTGGCATTCAAAATGCTCACGTATTCGTGGCAAATCTTCTTGGGAAATTTGGTCATGCCGTTCCTGTCAATGATCCAACAAAGGCAGTAAGGAAGAAAATTGGTCTTTCCGAGCTTCCACCAACGGTTCATTCCTATCCCGATGGTCTCGAAGAAGTCAAAACTCTCCTTCAAGAAACAGGATTTATTGATGCTGTGAAAAAAATCGAAGAGATAAAAGCAAAAGAAAAAGAAGAAGCGGAGAAGAAGAAAAAATGACCGAGTCTGCAAAAAAATATTCGTATTTCTTAGGGTGTCTCACGCCCAACAGATATCCGGGCATTGAAAAAGCGACTTTGGAAGTTTTAAGGCGATTCGACATTGAACTTGTCGACATGAAAGGAGCCAGTTGCTGTCCCGCCCCGGGCGTTTTTGGATCTTTTGATTTAAATACATGGATGACTGTTGCAGCGAGAAATCTTACGATTGCAGAAGAAAATGGTGCTGATATTATCACAAATTGTAATGGATGTTATGGGTCTCTTCAGGAAACGAACCATCTAATGCATGGAAATAAAGAAAAACGCCAATACGTGAATGAAAAATTAGCAAAAATTGGAAGGACCTATAAGGGGACACAAACGGTCTATCACGTGGTTGAAGTTTTACGTGATGTCATTACAATTAAAGGAATAAAAGATGCAGTTGTCCAACCACTAACGGGAATCAAAGTTGGCATTCATTATGGTTGCCATTTTCTAAAACCTTCCAAGGTTCGAGGACAAGGCTCATCAGAAGCTCCCACCGTTCTGGAAGACATTGTCCGCGCAATTGGTGCAGAACCCGTTGAATACCGGGATAAGCTAATGTGTTGCGGTGCCGGTGGTGGAGTTCGAGCCGCTTTTAAAGATGTTTCTCTGGATTTTACGAAAACTAAGGTCGAAAACATGCTTGCAGTGGGAGCTGATTGCGTGACGACACCTTGTGCATTCTGTCACTTCGAATTTGACGTAGGTCAAGACGAAATAAATAAGGCCCAAGGCACGAATTTACAACTTCCAGTAGTCTTCATCACACAATTAGTCGCTTTGGCAATCGGCATTGGACCCGAAGAAATAGGATTATTTGATCAAACTACTCAGGTTAAAACATTCTTAGATAAAATCGGAAAAGCATAAAGTGAGTTGTTGAAAGATGACTGAAGAACCAAAAATCGGAGTATTTATTTGCCATTGTGGATCCAACATTGCAGGTGTCGTTGATCCCAAAGTTCTGGCAGAATACGCAAAAGGACTCCCAAATGTCATTCATTCCGAAGATTACAAATTCATGTGTTCCGATCCAGGACAAGATTTAATTAAAAAAGCCATAAAAGAAAAGGGTCTCACGCGAATAATTGTTGCAGCTTGCAGCCCCCGCATGCATGAGCCAACATTCCGTAGAGTATGTAATGAAGCGGGTCTAAATCAATTCTTGTTTGAACAGGCAAACATTCGCGAACATTGTACATGGGTAAACATGCGAGAACCCGAAAAAGCATTAATAATTGCAAAGGACAACATAAGAATTGCCGTTGCAAAAGCGAACAATTTAGAAGCATTAATTGCCAAAAAAGTGTCAATAAAACCCACGGCATTAATTCTTGGAGGCGGCATTGCAGGAATAAGCGCAGCTTTAGACATAGCGGATTCGGGATATCAGGTTATAATGGTCGAGAAGAATCCATCAATTGGCGGCAAGATGTCTCAGCTCGATAAGACATTTCCAACGATGGATTGTTCAGCTTGCATTCTCACTCCAAAAATGGTTGATTGTTTCCAGCATCCCAACATTGAATTACATACCTATACAGAGCTTGAAGATGTTTCCGGATTTGTCGGTAATTTTCAAGTTAAATTACGGAAAAAAGCTCGCCACGTCGATCTTGAGAAGTGCACGGGTTGCGGAGAGTGTGCTCAACATTGTCCCGTAATTGCACCTAATGAGTTTGATTTGGGAATGAGCCCTCGAAAGGCATGTTACATTCCTTTTCCGCAGGCGGTGCCTCTTGTCTATACGATTGATGATGACTATTGTATTAAATGTGGAATTTGTGCACGCAAGGAAGTATGTGAACCAGAGGCAATCAATCTCGATGAAAAAGACAAGATTATCGAAAAGGAAGTTGGCACAATCATAGTTGCTTCGGGGTATGAAGTCTTTGATCCTTCGGTAGCCCTTGAGCAATATGGTTTTGGACGATATGAAAACGTGATAACGGGTCTCCAAATGGAAAGATTATTAAGCTCCTTTGGACCTACTGAAGGCAAAGTCAAGCGCCCTTCGGATTTAAAGGATCCTGAAAAAGTTCTATTCATTCAGTGCGTTGGTTCCCGAAATCAACAAGAAGGTTGCAATCCTTATTGTAGCCGCGTGTGTTGCATGTATTCGACAAAACATGCTCGACAATATAAAGAAAAACACCCAGAAGTTCAATTGTACATTAGTTACATGGACATTCGTGCCTTTGGAAAAGGCTACGAAGAATTTTATGAACGAGCACAACGTGAATATAATGTTAATTATATTCGTGGTCGAATTGCAGAGATTTATGAAGTTCCTGAAACTAAAAACTTGATTGTTCGGGGAGAAGACACGTTCTTAAGACGCCCATTTGAGCTAGAAGTTGACATGATTGTTTTGGCTGTAGGGTTGGTTCCTTCACCCGAATTAGGCAAGATCGTAAGAATCTTGAATCTTTCTCAAGGGACAGATGGATTTCTCTTAGAAGCCCATCCGAAATTACGGCCTGTTGATACTTTAACCGATGGTATCTTCGTGGCTGGTGCAGTCCAAGGTCCAAAAGATATTCCCGATACGGTAGCCCAAGCAAAGGGAGCGGCCTCTGGTGCAATTTCTCTGATGGCGCGTGGTGAAATTGAAATTGAACCGTATTTCGCAGTCGTAAATGAAGCCCTCTGCAGCGGTTGTCGAACATGTGAACTACTCTGTCCATTTGGAGCAATTGAAATGTTACAGTGTGGAACAGGATTACGCGCATGGATAAATGATGCCCTCTGTAAAGGATGTGGAACTTGTGTAGCGGCTTGTCCTGCAGGTGCAATTAAGCAGAACCATTTCAGCGATCAACAGATATATGCACAAATCATAGCTGCTTTAGAAGAAATAGGAGGAGAAGAATAATGACTGAAGCAAACACCAAGTCAAAATCCGCTTCAAATGACGAAGAATGGGACCCATTTATTCTCGGTATTTTCTGCAATTGGTGTTCTTATGCTGGTGCAGATCAGGCAGGAACATCAAGAATGCAGAGACCTGCAAACTTGCGCATAATTAGAGTCATGTGTAGTGGACGAGTTGATCCAACATTCATTCTCACGGCTTTGAAAAAGGGAGCTGATGGCGTTCTAATATGCGGATGCCACATCGGAGACTGTCATTACGTGCAGGGGAACTACAAGACCGAACGTAAGATTCCAATTTTAAAGCGCTTGATCGAACAGCTTGGAATTAATCCAAGGCGAATTCGGTTTGAATTCATCAGTGCTTCAGAAGGCGCGGAATTGACCGAACTCGTGAAGGAATACGTGGAAGAAATTCGTGAGATCGGACCTTCTCCATTCCGTAAAAAGCAGTAATACCGCATTAAATCATTCTTTCTTTTTTATTTTTCTCTTGTTTCTTTGAATTTTCCCGTTCTTTGATAACATAGTCATATCGTATTTTATAATAACATTCATCATTAAAGCTAATAGATGGCTTGATTTTGACGTAATTGCAAAAATATTCCTGATCCTTGAATGAAGATTCCTCTTCAAAATTGTTGTGAATATTCTAGTTAAACTTAAGAATAAATTTTCATTACATTGACTCAATCAATTGATTAAAAATATATTTACTTTAACACGGAGGAACCGAGAAGGGTCCTCATTTTTACGTGAAAAGGTAAAAATATACAACAAACAAAAAAATTGGATTTTCAAACTTTATTTAAAAATTGAGAAAATGAAATCATTGAACCAAAATTGAAACAACGGTCGTGATTTTGATGAAACCAATATCTGTTTGTTTGATGCAACTCAGCTCTTGCTGGGGTTGTTATCAAAGCTTACTCAACCTCCATTTGGAACTACTTGACGTACTACCATTGCTTGACATTAAGTTCTGGGCTGCAGTAGTTGACACGAAGTACGAAGACTTGGAAGCGATGCCTGACGGCTCTATCGATTTAGGCATCATTGAAGGCCAAGTCAGAACAAAAGAAGACAGACATCACGTGCTATTAACTCGTCAAAAATGCAAGGTTGTCGTTACATTAGGAAGTTGTCCTCAATTCGGGAGTGTTCCCGGACTAAGTAACCTTTTCTCCATTGATGAATTGGTTGAACGTAAATTTAGCACCGCAGATTCTATTTCCTCTGGAGGAGGCGAACCAAAAGAAAACGTACCAGGATTCTGTGAGAAAATTGTTCCCGTACAGGATATAGTTCCTGTTGAAGGTGCAATTCCTGGTTGTCCTCCTGTTCCAGCAAACATTAAAGCAGCTCTCGTTTGGGCCCATCAACTATTTAATGATGTCCTATACCAAGATTCAAATGTTTGCGAATCCTGCGAAATGCGTGGAGACGCTTGCATATTGAACAAAGGTGGACTTTGTTTTGGACCAATCACGGGAATGCCGTCCGGACAAAAATGGACTGCAAAAATGGGTCCGGTCTTGGGCGAATATGGTCCCACTGCAAAATTAGCAGAACCAGAAGCTCAAAAATTAAAAGATCTTGTTTTGAGCGTGCCTGCCTTAAACGAGAAACTTATAAAACAAATTTTAGAATTTGCAACGTTATACTTCCGACTTCCACAAATAGGTTCCATCTATTTGACTGACGATCTCCTCCAAAAAGTTAGCTTACGGCTCCAAGAATTTAGTCCTGCAGCATTGAATGATCATGGTGCAACTAAAGACTTGCCGCAACTTACGAAGGACATCATTGGAAATGCACTTTTGAAATTAAGCAAGGATGACAAATTTCAACCGGGTCTTAAAACTGTTTGTGCACACTGCTATCGTAACAAGGAAAACAAACAACTTAAAGGACTCAAGCGAAACTACGAAGGCGTTTCAGATGCAGATACTTGCTTACTTGAGCAAGGTTACCTGTGCATGGGTATTGTTACCCGTGCTGGCTGCGGAGCACTCTGCCCACAAGTGGGCGCAGTATGTGCAGGATGTTATGGTCCAGCTCCAGAATTGAAAGATTCAGGTGCTAAATTCCTCAGCGCAATTGCATCAGTAAGCACTCAGCTTTCAATCGACGAAATCCTTGACAAAATAATAGATCCTGTAGGTACATTTTATAGATTTAGCTTGCCTGCAAGTACAATATCTGAGAAGGTGTTGGATAAAAAGGGGTGAAATGAATGTCCTGGGATATGAATTTTAGAAGAAAAGTACTGGATAAGCACCAAGACATTAACTTGCAATATTGTTATCAATGTTCTAGGTGTGTTAGAGAATGTCCCGTATCAGCCATTGTTGGTGATGACGTCTATAATCCTCGCCGAATAATTTTAAATGCTTTCTTAGGACTCAAGGATGCCGTCATCAAGTCCAAAGACGATAATGTCAACTTATATGCCTGTACATACTGTGATACTTGCGATGAAGTCTGTCCTTCTAACATTGAATTGACAGAAATCTTCTATCTGTTGAAAAATATCTCTCTTGCAGAAAACAAAGGTCCTGAATGGCCAATTGCTCAAGCAAAAGTCATCTATGAAAATGGTCTGGCGATTCCAATGCAAGCAGCCATCGAAAAACGACGTGAAAGAATGGGTTTGAGCGGATTACCTGCTCCGGACGTGTCCGATATCCAAACTATCTTAAAAGAAACAGGAGTGGCTGAATTATTAAAGTAAGGTGATAAAGATGGCAGATATGAAATTGTTTTTAGGATGCGTTATTCCAAATCGTTTACCATTTTTAGAAGCATCTTCACGAAAAGCCTTCGAAAAACTGGGAATCGAAACAAGCGATGCACCGTTTAGCTGTTGTCCCGATCCTGTCGGTTTCCAAACTGTTAGTCAGGATGCATGGCTTGCAATGGGTGCTCGAAATCTTGCACTTGCGGAAAGTGAAGGCAAGGACATTGTTTCTCTCTGTAACGGATGCACGCAGACATTAGTTGCGGTTAATCATGAACTGAAACATGACGAAGACAAAAAGGCGGAAGTCAATGAAGTTCTAAAAAAGGTGAATAAGAGCTATAATGGCGGTGTAAAAGTAAAACACTTCGTAGAAGCACTTGCAGAACTCGGAGTCGATAAGATCAAGAATGCTGTTACCAAACAATTGAGCAATCTTAAAGTTGCTTGCCATCCAGGATGCCACTTCTTCCGTCCATCTAAAATCATGAACGGAAATACACAGGCAATCAAGGATATCGTAGCAGCTACGGGTGCAACAGTAATCGATTATTCTGAAGAAGAATTATGCTGCGGAAATGGTGCAACAAATACCGTTAAGGAAACAGGAGATGCAATCGCAAAGAAGAAAATTGACAGTGCAAAAGCAGCAGGTGCTAACGTCTTATGCGTTGTTTGCCCGGCTTGTTTTCAACAACTCGATACTAAAAGAGAAATACCTATCGTCTATCTAACGGAGCTTTTGGCTTTGGCAATGGGTGAAACATTCGATTCTTTGAACATGAAGTTTCATGCAGAAAAAAGCCTTAAAAACATCCTCTAATTTTATTTTTTCTCTTTTCTTTTTACCATCAATAAGTATTTTTAGTGGATTTTTACCGATTTTTCGAAATTATCAGCTCATAAAAGCACGTATTCTCAACAAAAATTTAAAAATTTCAATCAATTTGTTTCTTGAGAATTAAAAAAAAATCCGATGATCGGTCGCATGGAAGATAAAATCTTCATCAGAACGATTTATTGACGAGTTGAATATTGGATGAAAATATTAAGACTTAATTCGCCGAATAATCTCAAAATCACGAGCTTTTCGCTAAGAAATATTATCATTTGGACTTGCCTAGAGTTTTTGTCGATTTGGTTAATAACCACGGGAACTCTAAGCATTATTTTATATATTCAAGCCAGTTCATATCTCATTCCGATCTTTTTCGTAAATATCCTGTTTTTCTTGAACATCGTTGGATTAAATCTTCTAAGTTGGGTGTGTTTTTATTTTGTTTCAGGTCTTCTATGCATTTTCAGTTTATCTCGTCTTGGAAAAATTGATGAAGCAATAATTTCTTCAAATACAATCCAAATAAAAAAACGGAGATGGTTTTTCAAAAATCAAATCTTGGAAATTGAACCCGACGAACTGAAATCCATTCAAATCATTCAAGACTCGACAAGTGATCACGCTACTCTTTTCTTGGAATCACGTGAGCACGATGGAGTCACGATTGCAACCACTTATGGTAAAGAGGGAATAAAGGAATTAAACACGTTGGGAAAGGAGATTCATGAACTTTTTCCTTCTTCAAAATTAGTTACTTGTAAATATGTTGATCCTGCACCACCTGAAGAAGAAAATCAAAACCCGCCTGCAGAAATCGTTTCAGTCCGAACTTGCCCTAAATGCAAGATCAACATTCTGGATAATGCAGGCACGTGTCCGAACTGCGGTTTCATCTTTAAGAAAATCGAAAAGGTCGAAAACAAACAATGAAAGAATACAAGGTTAAAATACTACTCGCAGGTACAGGAGCATCGGGAAAAACGGCATACTTGAAAAAATTACTAGATAATCAGTTCAAAAAAGAATACGAAATGACAATGGCAGGCGAAATTAAACTCAAACAAATAAAATACGATGAAGACACGAACATTCAAATCATATTACATGATTTACCGGGCGAGGAACGATTCCAACCGGCACGACTCGGCACGACTTTCGCTAATTGGAGGAAGTGATGGTGCCTTGGTTTTCTTTGACCTGACTCGATATCCTTCATTCAATCCCGGACTTCCTAACCGAATAAAAGAAATCTGGTACAACTTAAAAAAACGCATACCAATTGTTGTCGTGGGAACGAAAAAGGACATGGATTTATACCGCTCTATACGACCAATCCCAAATGAAGCAAGCAATTTCGAAATCTCTGCTAAAACGGGCGAAAACATCGAAAAACCTCTAAAAGCTCTTCTTGATGAGATCATTTCCCGTAAAAGAGAAGCAGAAAATGATTAGTCTTGTTTGTTTTGTATGTTTTTCTTTCTTTTTCTTGAAAACCAAAATCGCTCCAATATCATCGTGAATGAAAAATAAAAAATGAGAAAAATAATGACGGAAATGATCAAGACCGGCAAATAAAAAACGTGATAATATAGCCAGTCATTGATAACAAATAAAATACTGCAAATAACAAGGAGAATCAACTCTATTTTAAACATGTAGGTCTTCGGATATTCCCACATGTAAGCATCTCCGTGCTTATCACGTAAATTTCGAGGTGTTAAAAATCGTATTTGTCTTTGAGATTTAGGCCATAACCACTTGATGCCGTCAGGGACACAAATCGTATCGAGAAGAAAATGGCTCAATAAAGCCACGTTCACAGCTATTGAGAGTTGAAATGGGATGAACATGGGAAAAAAGGATGAAACAACGAGAAAAAATCCTACTGGTGAATATAATAGCGGGTAATGTCCGGGAAATGCATGATGTTGAGTGCGTTTTTCCCGTGAAATCGTTTTATTAATTCGAAAATATACTTGAAGATAAAAAACATCAAAATCAGGAAACATGCCGAAAATCAGCACGATTATGGTGTGAATTACCGTAGGAGGTGTATGAAAAAACAGGCAAACAAGCAGATAAATCAAATAACTCACGCAGACATGTCCGGGAAAAAATCTAATCGTTGCATCCCTCATCAATCAAGTATATTTATTATTTACATGAAGAGATCATTCAAGATAAAATTTAAGATTTATTCTTCTATTGTTTTTTCCGTGAGATTATAAATTTTTAACCTTTATCGGATTTATTTATTAATCATCGGTGGTATTTTGGTAAAATTTAATGTTGGAGAATTAAATCGAAACTCCAAAAAAGTCGATGTTAAAGTTCGTGTCAATTCCCTTCTATCGGAACGAACTGTTTTTAACAAAAAAAAGCAAATCGAGCAGAAAGTTGCAGAATTTGAGGTTGGAGATCCAACTGGCACCGTTATCTTTACTGTTTGGGATGATGACATTCCAAAAATGAAGGAGCTTATTGGTTCCTCAATTGAGATCACGAATGGTTACATGACTATATTCTCAGGACAGTTGAAAATAAGTACAGGGCTATATGGAAGTTGGAAGCCCATTGATGAAAAAATTGATTCCGTACAAGGAGCACGCGTCAAGGTAAAACCACCAGCAATGCCAAAAGATGGCATTTTTAAGGTGAATGATTTAGCTACTGATTCACGAAATGTTAACATCACGCTTAAAGTCATTCGAAAAGATGATGCCCGTCAAGTAAACGTTAAGGGAACGCCGCATTTAGTTGCATCGGTATTAGCTGGAGACGAAACAGGGTGCATCCTTGTTTCATTGTGGGATGATGACATTGCAAAAATAAACGTGGGAGATTATATAGAATTAAAAAATGGATACATTTCGGTTTTTCGTGGCGTCATGCAACTCAATAAAGGGCGTTATGGTGGAGAGATTACGAAAACGGAAGCCGATTTCAGCGTGAATGAAGATAATAATCTTTCTACTAGAGAACTTTAATAATTTGACAGATGCATGAACATGGTTGACGCATCAAGGACATGGACTTGGGAATTTGAGGATAAA
>JALGVI010000100.1 GCA_029838215.1 Candidatus Helarchaeota archaeon
GTCTCTAGACAAATTCTTGAGTTCAATTTCAGAAACTACGACGGGATCATTCGAAAAGGGGACGCAAATCACGTGGGTGATGGCCACGTTTCCGTGAACTTTCCGTTTTTTAAAATATCCCATTCCAAATAGACGTGTTTTCATCTCTTCAGGCAGGATGGGATCCCACTCATCGGACCATGTCATGTCATCCTGTTGAATGAAACAAATTCCTCCACCGAGGCTTCTTTTTTTCTCATCCCGATAAGTGAGCCAATGAAACCCCCTGCTGGGATCCAAGATTTGAACATAACCACCATTGTGTGCGGTTGCCGTGATTCGATCATTTCCTAATTGATGATAATGGTCGGTTGAAAATCCCCACGTGGTCTCTGCTCTTGCCCACGGATCCTTATCTTGATTGCAAGTATAGTCGAATGCAGGTAAGCCGTGTTCATCCACGACCCACTTGCCAAAATAGCCGCCATCAGATAGCTGTTTATCTTTTTTTTCCATGACCAAGATCTCTTTCAGTTTTCTTCTACGTGATTACTCGAAAGTTTTTTTATGACAAATTTTCTCGATAGATCTGTTGAAATCATGTTTAAAAGTTACGTGATCTTGATATTGATAGGAGTTATATCACTATGGCACGGGAACTTTTAATTGACGTTGATGAAAGATTAAAAAAAATTAGGAGTTCGTCTCAAGTCAAAGGGTTTTCCCCAATTTTGTGGGAGATGGGGGAGAAACGCATTATCAAGCTCATCACTCACTACTTGCAACCCTGTCATGCTATCCTTGATGTTGGCTGTGCCGCAGGCAATTACATTAAACAAATCGCGCATCAAGCAGGATATTGTGTTGGAATAGATCCTCTCATGGAGACTTCTCTTCTCAATGCGAAAGATAATCTCGCATCGATTAGGAACACGGATGTTGTCTTGAGCGTCGGAGAAACCCTTCCCTTCCGTAATGAGAGCTTTGACGTGTTTCTTTGTCTCTCCACTCTTCAACACGTGCACGATGAAGAAGTGGTGCTTCAAGAAATACGTAATTGCTCGAAATCCAATTCAATTCTGGTTGTTCAAGTGCCCATAACTCGTGGAGAACAAATCGCAAAGGGAGATGCCAGAAATTTTACTTATTCTTCAATTCAAGAAACTTTAATAAGCCATGGTTTTCAAATCTTGAAATTAGTTCCTTTTGGTTACACACCTCGTCCAGTTCAGAAAATCCTGCACGGAGCTTCCCGTATCAGTCGTTCATTTACGAAATTTCTCATTCGGATGGCGAACTTGGTCTTGAAATTTAAACCTAAAAACGCAGCCATGGTTTTAATTGTTGCCGCATTTTAAATGCATCCAATTTGTCCTCAATTATCCGAGTTTTATATTTTGGTTCAGAAATCCTTAAGAAGCTCCTTCTCCTCATTAAGATCAATCCATTTCAACTGGTAAAAAAAAATACTTATTGTAACATGGTGAGAACGCATGTCTGAAAATCGACTTGCCACGGCAAATGCGGCTGCCATTCTCGGTGCAGTTTGTGGAATCTGGATGATTCTATCCGGCGTGTTATTTCTTGCATTTAATACTGCATTTACGGACAAATTAGTCCCACTTGATGCTATTTTAGAAGCAATTACGTTGAATCCTGCACTCGGAAACGTCTTATTCATTCCTGATGCCATTTTAAATTTCATATTTGCAGGAGTCGAGATGGTTGGCGGGTTCTTCGTTTATACTCGAAAATATCGCTTGGGTGGATCCCTCATACTCATAATCTCGCTTGTTTCCATCATAGTTGGCGGTGGCTTTTGGGTTGGTACTCTGTGGGGCGTCGCAGCTGGTGCCATTGCATTTCTTTGTCCTAATTTGGAATCAAGAATTGCAGCGGAAACCGCTGATTCTTCATAAACACGCCATTTTTTCATTTCTTTATTGAAGATTCGAGCATCGCTTGAATTTCTGAATGGATGTTTTTTAAAACTTGTCGTGGCACTCCGTTTGACTTTTGAAGAATCCGCAAGACTGCACGATCCGAGACGATTTTATCAGATTCTTGCCAATAACTTGCCAAAATCTTAGAATAAATGGCTCTTACATCAGGAATGCTTAATGTCGGCAAAAAAAGTTGAAATTTTACTTGAGATTTCAGGTCAGCAGTAACGTGAGACAAAAACTCATCCCAATCTCTTCTTGTGATAGCAAGAAATATAATCGATCCTGGCAACTTGTCAAGTAAAGAATTGATGAATTCAAGGAATTCTCCCCATCGTTCGGAGGACAATGCATTCATTTCCAATTCATCAAGATAAATTTCGAAATTCTGTTCGATATTTGCGTGAATAAATTTCAGGACTTCAAGAATGGTTTCAGGACTTATCATGCAATCAGAGATTCCGATTTCCTTCAATTGCGATGACCTTAATTTTTCACCTAACAACCAACGTCGGACCAGCATTCGTTCTCGAGTGCTTCCGACCTTTAACTTCACGAATGATTCAAGTAAAGACTGCGGAACATCAGGATATTTATTCGTGAGTCTTTCTATCAGTAATTGCTTGTTATGTCGTATCAAGATCAAACCGAATGGATCGATGGCATAACAGGAGCCTCCAACGCTTTCAAACATCGAATTCAAAGCTTTTTTTAACAGCTGAAATCCTCCCGTGCGGAGAAAATCCAGGTACAAATGATAATAGAAATTCCTTGAACGGGTCAGATGTTGAACGCCAATCAGATGAGAGGTCGTGGGCTTTGTTCGGTTTATAACCCAAAAATAATGTGTCTTGCCCATTCCCGGATCTCCAATTATTGAAATGATGCCTCCTTTTTTATTGCTTCTTAAGATTGCCAGTTTTTTCATTAACCGTGAATCCAAATCCTTGCGATGCATGGAATAATCAAAATCATCGGGATTTTGCATTCGCGAAACGACAGAAGGAGAATACTCACGTCTTTCAATTATTTTCAAGCATGAATCATGATGACTTGTCTGCAATTGTCACACGTCACGAGTTTTTATTTAAAATCCGGCAGAGATCAAATGGAACTCCATCTTATCCTGACGTGTTTCTCTAATAGAAAGTCGAATGTCATCGTGATAATACTTACAAGAATCATCTGACAAGCCGTTGGTTAGTGCAAATGTCTCGAACGGCTTTCCTCCACAAAAAAAAAATGGCGACCTGGTGTAAAGATAACCCCTTTTCTGGTTAGGAAGCAGAAGTAACTTCGGCGTTTCCAAAACCGGCATTTAGCTACGCGTCCTACCCGCCTCTTCTCCTAGGCAAATCATCAGAGGCCTACTTGGACTTGCTCCCACGATCATGAGCTGTTTCAACGCTTCCATTCACGTCTTCAACGGGTTAGCTCCGTTTTGTCGCCAAAACCTTCTCGGTCGGAATCGACCTCAGCCGTATCATCATCATTTCGTAAATGGCCGTGTCATTTCTGTTCTCAGAGGGAGGTTCTCACCTCGTGGCTATGCCACATCGTCGCCTAGAGGGAGAAGGGTGTTTCCTCAACAGCATTCCTTCAATCAAGTTAAAAGAATGCCATCGGCAGCCAGTCCTTTACTCCAGATCGCAAGCTTGTTCCCCATTCTTAAATATAAAAATTTTTTGTCAGGATTTTAAGAACTCGCTTTGGATCCGAATTATTTCAGTGCTTGACTTGGCATTTTGGTATGCCTCTAACAGCTCGCGATTTAAAATTAAGAATTGAGATCCCCAAGTATACAGTTTTAACAGGTTTTCCGCTTGTGTTTCAAAACCTAAAATGAAAAGAGATGCGGCCACAGCTTCTATGCTACTTAGCCTTGTTGGCTGTGCATAGTGTAATGGATTCGCAGCAAGAAGATAGGGTAGACATCTATGTACGCCCTTCAACTTGGAAAAATCATCGATAAAATCTTCAATTCTCTTCCACGAACAATCCAAGACACAAATTCCTTTAGTTAATGCCACATCACGATCTTTCATAGAAAGACTTCGAGATGCAAGCGGATCTAAAATGATGACACCATTTGGAAATCGATTTAATCGAATGGGTTTAATAAAGCCAAATCTTTTCATCTTTTCCGCCGTGCATTTTTTTGGATTGCACTGCATTGCGTTATATAAGAATAATTTGACGGGAGCTTTCTTCCATTCAGACTTTTGGTTTTGAACGACTTTCCCATGTGGCACAGAATTCACTTCAAAATCCGTATTATAAGAATAAATAGAAGAATTTTCTAATATAGAATTGCATAATTTTAAAAGCAAGAATTATTTAAGGTGATCACTGGTAGTTGATGCACGTAAAAAATAAGGAGAGAATTTAAACCATGGCAAAACTCAGAATAATTTGGAAAAGCTTCAAGCTCGCCTACCGCAGCAAACGCCGGTTCTTCGTGGCAGTTTTTATGTATGCTGCCCTAATCGTGGCAACATCTTATATCTTGAATTATGTTATCGTTTCATCCTTACCTCCTGCAACACTCGATGCCATGCAAGCTTTGGGAATGGTTGGAATTGCAAGCGTCCTCGTGTTAACCACGTTAATCTCTTCCATAATATATAGTTTATTAATCTCCGGTTACCGTAAAAAGGAGATTGCCACGCTCCGAACCATTGGTTGGGACATGGGTTCTCTCAGATGGTTCTTCTTGAGCGAATTAATTTTAGTATTTGTCGTTGCCTTTGTTTTGGTAATTGAAATAATGATTCACATATTAGGATTTACGCAATATGCTTCGGCTCTTATTGGAGCCCCCGTAATCGGTTTGAATTTGGTGGCAATAAATCCGGTGATCTTGATAGTTATCTTTTTCCTGGTATTGGCATGTCAAATAGGTGCCATCTTGTTTGGGTACTGGCGAATGTTGAAAATTAGACCAATGGAGGCCATGAGAAAGGCATAGAAGGTGAATCTTTATGAGTTCTGAAATAATCATAGCAGAAGACGTGACAAAAGAATACCGACGTGGAAACGAAATCATCGTGGCAATCAAAAAAATAAACTTAAGAGTCAAGAGAGGAGAGTTCTTGGTTTTTCTCGGACCCAGCGGGAGTGGTAAAACATCCCTTCTAAATGTCCTGAGCGGCTTGGATCGCCCTACGACAGGTCGCGTGATCATAGATGGTCTGGATACAAATAGCCTGGAAGAAGACATGTTCCCAAAGATCCGTCGGGAGAGAATCGGGTTTGTCTTTCAAAACTTCAATTTAATTGAAGGACTGACTGCAATCGAAAACATCGAAGCACCTCTTTGGCCAACGAGTCTCAGTTCAAAAATGATCGAAGAACGTGCCTTACATTGGTTACGCATAGTTGACCTCATCGAACGGAAAGACCATTTTCCAAAAGAGCTCAGTGGAGGCGAACAACAAAGGGTTGCAATTGCTCGTGCTTTGATCAATAATCCGAGAGTTTTGTTTGCCGATGAACCCACGGGAAATTTGGATTCTCAAACAGGCGAGAATACTGTCAAGCTTCTAAAAAGATTAAATAAAGAAGAAGACGTGACGGTCATTTGCGTGACGCACGACACGATGATGGAAAAGTTTGCTGATCGAGTCCTTTACATCAAAGACGGACGACTTTCGCAGAAATAAACTTCTTTTCTTTTTTAATTTCTTTTCAAAAAAATACATGATCATTCATTGATCAACAAGATTCCATTAAAAAATGAAATTTAGAGCTTTTTCAAGCTCAATGCTAGGAGAATAAGACCAACAGGTTCAATAAATATCAACAGGAAGCACGTCGCCTGTAACAGACCGATATTTTTTTCATCACCTAAAATAAACAGGTAAATGCAGAAAAGCACGTGTCCGATAGTTCCCAAAATAAAGAAAACATTTATACCAAATAGAAAAAAGAATATCATCCCACTCATATCAAACATTTCTATCATCATTAATGGATTGATAATCTGCTTTGTAGGAGTGATAACCATTTGGGGGATATCAATCAATGGCTTTGTCGTTATCGTGGAGAAAAGAAAGTCAAGTCTTAGATTAAGTAATGATAGAATATATGGTTGGAGAGCAATAGTGGAAAACGTGACCAAAAGAAAAACCGTGATACACCCAATCCCCATAAAGTAAAAGGGAAATAGAAGGCGTGCTTTATTATGAAGGCTATTGCTACCAGAATCCGAAACCGTTTTCGGATCAAGTTTTTTTAGAATCAAGTATTGAAGAAGTACGTCAAGGAATATACCTGTCATGAGAATGGAGAAACCAATCATGATGAAAACGATCAGGATTATCATTCCTAACATAAGATTCATGCTCATCAAGAAAAAACCGAGAAACATTCCACCGAACAGGCAAATAATACCTGCAACGATTCCGAGTACAATTGATAAGAATGCCCCCCATGCTTTCTTTGAAGCACCGTCAAATTTTTCCATAAAAATCCTCCTATTTTAGAAGTCATTGAAAAATAGAAAATACGATTTAGCAAAAATTTGTCATTCAGATTTAAAAGCTTTTCCTGAAAATATAAGAAAAATTAGTTTTCGAACAAAAAAGGAAAGAGTTTTAGGTTTTTTAATCGGTTCAGGAAACATTCTTCGTGGTATAGATTATTTTTAATTCATAATTGGGATTTTTTAAAATCTCCTGTCTTATTATTTGAAATTGTCCCCACATAATACCCACGTGCTCGTTTTTGGCGGCTTTATCAAATACGTGTTGAATGATTTTCTCGATTTTTCTCCGTTCTGAAGGGAGAGCGAGTATTTCATCTGCGTGCTTGCAAAAGGAGTGCATCATGATTTCCACCTTGATGAATTTCCCTTCCGAAACTGGAATGTCTACTACTGCAGGGAAAAGCTCACAAACAATTGGTCGTCCTGCTTTTATTCTTTCCTTAAAATCAGCAGAAACGTGCTTTAAACACTTCCTATCGAGGAAAAAGTTGCAATTTTTCGCTATTTTAGTATATCTGGGCTTTGCCAAGAATTCACAACAAGATCTGGAACAGTTCACACAAATTTCAAGGGCTTTTTTTTCTTCTTCGGGCATGTGGTTCTTCAACCAAAAACCAAAATAAAAAAAGATTAGATAAAATTGAACCAGAACGTCACGTCAGGTCCAAGTAGTCCAAGGCTGGCCATGTAGTTAAACGTGCTCAAGAACATAAACGAGAAAATGGCTGCTGCAATCACGTAAATGATCGCCGTGAAGATCGCCGCAAAAAATCCTCCGGCACCGCTCATGTCAAAGTCGGTCTTGCAATAGATTGCCCACATCACGCAAAATGTGATGAATGCAGTAATGACCCATATTAATATGTTTTGTATGAGTGATGCGGCTTGAGATAAAAGCGGTAATGCTGCCAACAAGTATGGTAAAACGACTGGCACGATAAGACTTACGATAAAATCCGTAATCCAGTAAACTCCCAAGATTAGAACTGCACTTCCAAATGCTAGACCGAAGCCACCTTCTGAACCTCCGATCCTAGCGATCGTGATGATGACTATGGACAATATTAGCGTTATGATGAAATAGAACAATATCTTCAGCGTTATGCCGATGATCATCCCAAAAACCATGTTTAAACAACTCTCAATTTTACTGGTGTTTCTATTAATGAATCAAAATTCTAAATATAAAAAAATATGTTTTTGTATTCTTCAGGTTCTATCTTTCAGGTGCATTTTTGGAAAGATATTCAACGATAGAAGTTCTTGCAACAAGAGCTTGAATGCATAGCTAACGGTGACTTTTGAAATAACGGTTTTATCCCCACAAATTGGGCAATACATCTTATCTTTATTTCTATCAAAGACACCTATCATTCCACACTCTTCGCAAACGAGTATTTCGCTTTTATCGGACTCATCAAGCAATCGTTCTTTTAATAAGAGTGCTGCGCCATGTCCGATTAGACAATCACGTTCCATTTCACCGAATCTCAAGCCACCTTCACGAGCCCGTCCTTCAGTTGGTTGTCGCGTGAGGATCTGCACGGGACCTCGTGCGCGAGCATGTATCTTGTCAGCAACCATGTGATGTAATTTCTGGTAATATACGACTCCGACGAAGATATCGGTCTGAAACTTTTTTCCTGTCGTTCCATTATACATGGCTTCTCGTCCCGTGTGTTGGAATCCACGTTTTCTCAATTCTTCGTGTAAAATGGTGGGATGAACTCCAGAGAATGCCGTTCCATCGATTCTTTGCCCTGCCATGGCACCTAACTTGCCTGCAATTGCTTCAAAGACCTGTCCTAATGTCATCCGTGAAGGAATGGCATGAGGATTAATTATTAAGTCCGGCACGACGCCTTCTGCCGTAAATGGCATATCTTCTTGAGGAACGATCAATCCCAACACGCCTTTTTGTCCGTGTCGAGAAGCAAATTTATCACCGAGTTCAGGCACGCGTTCATCCCGTACCTTTATTTTCACCAATCGATTTCCATCAATTGTTTCCGAAAGTATTACTGTATCGACCACACCTTTTTCCCCGTGACGCATGTTCACGGAAGTTTCTCGGCGAATAGGAGCAGGTAATTCGAATTCTCGGTATTCTTCTAAGAACCTTGGAGGACTGGTACGACCAATTAAAACGTCTCCCCCTTGGATTTCGACCTCGGGTTCGATGATACCATCTTCGCCAAGATGCCGATATGCATCCGAAGCACGATACCCTCTAACAGATCGATCTGGGATCTCAAACTTGTCTTCTTGTCCACCAGGATATTTTCTTTCTTCTGCATCGTAGCAACGGAAAAAGGAAGAACATCCGACACCTCTTTCCAGTGATGCCTTGTTGATAATTAGGGCATCTTCAATGTTATATCCCTGAAAGGAGATGATTCCAATTATGAAGTTTTGACCTGCAGGTCTTTGATCAAATCCAATGGCTTTCATGGCTTTGGTCTTTACGATGGGAATCTGCGGGTAATGTAAAAGATGACTTCGCGTGTCAACCCGAAGGTTAAAATTCGTGCTGAATACTCCCAAGGCTTGTTTTGCCATTCCCGCCTCGTATGTATTTCGCGGAGATTGATTATGTTCAGGATAGGGAATTACCGCCGCAGTGATTCCAAGTATTGTAGACGGAGCGATCTCAAGATGAGTATGTTCAGGAGTTAATAATAAATTACCCTCTTTATCATGTTCATACATTGAAATCAAGCAATTTTCTTCTTCTTCAGCATCAAGATATTCTACAATCTGATTGCGCAAGAGATCAGACCACTTCCATTCTCCCGTTTTTAGTTTGGTAATGTGTTCGGGTTTGAGCCTTGATTGGCCGTTTTCCACTATTATTAACGGTCGTCTTGCCCTTCCACCATCGCAATTAATCTGGATCTCATTCGCTTCCTTGTAATAAGCGATATTGACTTCATGATCGATCTCTCCAGCTCTGCGTTTTGAATGAATTTGTCTCACGAAATCATCGGGATCAAGATGTAGTCCTATGAGGCGACCATTTAAGAAGACACTGGTTCCAGTTCTTATCTTCTTCTTGCGGATCTCACTGATGAGTTGCACGCCCAAATCTAAGATGGTATTTTCTACTTTATTTTCATCAGTACCTACAGATATGTAAGACATCAGAGTTAGATTCTTGACCAATCCACAGTTAGGACCTTCTGGTGTTTCATTTGGGCAAATTTTACCCCAATGCGTGGGATGTAAATCTCGGGCTTCGAAATGTGGCTGACTTCTGCTGAGAGGTGAAACAACACGACGTAAATGGCTGAGTGCTGATATATAATTTGTCCTGTCAAGCAATTGAGAAACGCCTGCCTTGCCACCCACCCAGTTTCCCGTTGCTAAAGCATGTCGCAACCGCTCTGTCACGACATCTGCTCGAACTGCAGTGCGGATATTGGGTCGCCGCCCTCGAACTGCAGTACGTTCTAATTGATATTTAATATCCCTGCATAAATTCAAAAATGCAACACGAAACAAGGAAGTTAATAAATCACCCGCCAACTTCAGGCGCTTATTAGCATAATGGTCCTTGTCATCTTGCTCGCGCTTGTTAAGGGATAATTCTAATAGTCGTTGTGCCATTTGTCCCAAGTAATAAGCTTTATTAATTCGATCTTTGCCGGTGCGTCCGATATGCGGTAATAAATACTTATCTAGGACTTGCCTAGCCCGTCTTAATCGGTATTCACGAGTTTGACCGACTGCTACTCTTTTTCCGATGAAGTCCAGAGCATTTTCATTCGTTGCTTTTTGATCTTTTGCAACATATAAAGGAGCGGCGGCTTCCAACGTTGGAATTAAGATCCTCCCAATCTCGGGATCTTGTGATATCGCTTCAATTATTTCCTTGTCTGTCGTTAAACCCAATGCTCGAATAATTACGGCAAGCGGGATCTTTCCCGGAACCGAAGGAAAAGACACGCGGAGAGAGCCATCGCGCCGTTTTTCTAAAGTTACAGGTGCTCTAAAACCCTGAGATGTTGAAAAGACTTTTGCAACGTACGTAGCTGAAACGCTCTGGCTCGCTTCTTCTATTAAAATCCGGTTTGGAGCAAGATCTTCTCTAGTTACTAACACGCGTTCCGATCCATTGATTATAAAATAACCGCCGGGATCTCTGGGATCTTCCCCGAATTTAGGCAAGTCTTCTTCGGAGATGTTCTTCAAGAGGCAAACATTTGAACGCAACATGATAGGTAGTCGGCCAATGTAAACATCTTCCGTCTCGCCCTCAACTTCTAAGTTCGTTCGTTCGTCCTTAAAGACCGGTGTCATCTCCAAACGCAAGGCAGAAGAATAAGTCAAATTACGAATACGTGCCTCAATGGGAAAAATGGGTTTCATGGAACCATCGGCTTCACGAATTGTTGGTTCGCCAATGGTGATTTTTCCTAATTTAACGTAAAATTGAGAAATATCAAATTCAATTTTACCTTGTTCATCAACGATTTGTTGCATTTGATGTTCGATAAAATAATTATAAGAATCAAGATGTTGCCTGACTAGCCCTTTTTCCTTGAAAAAGGCTTGCATCAAGTCCCAATTTTCAGGCTCACTTTCAATAACACCCAATAACGTCACCAAATTCTAATTAATTCCGAAATTAAAAACTTCTTTCCATGTATGGAATATGAAATTGTCTCTCACTGAGAATGACCGATACAAAAATGAAGTTCAATAAATTACATGTCAATTTCTGCAAATCTAAAGTCTTAAAGAAGTTTAAAAATTTTTCGCATTTAACAAGCTGCTCAATTCCTTGATAGAACCAAAAATAAAATTCAAGTCTCCAAAAAGTCCAGTTCCCATTCCACGAAAATCGAGACCATTTGAACGAAAATTTTTACTTGCACGTGCCACTTTTAGCTACCGATCCTTTTCCATATGATTTATGACGATCTCTCGGTCCTTGATTCTTACTCCGTCAAGCCGAATGTCGGGAAATTTTCCCTTACCGAAACAATTATATCATGAAAAATTTTAAAAGAATGGAGTACTTGCCTATTGATACGAATGAATCTCTTTTACCTTGTTAAGACATTCGCAGAAAATAGATGATCTTTATAGGAATTAAGGGCTTGTAGCTCAGCTAGGTAGAGCACCGGGCTTTTAACCCGATGGTCGAGGGTTCAAACCCCTTCAAGCCCGCCATATTTCACTAATTTTATTAAAAATATCACTGAATTGATAAGATTGAAAAAATTTCGTTGAGATTTTTTATCTCATAATCGGGAGAAACCAGTGGAATCATGTCTTGGTTATGATGTCTCTTGATCAAGATGCTCTTAATGCCTGCATTCTTACCTGCCTTGATGTCGAGGCTCGTATCTCCAATGATAAACGTGTTTTCAGGGTGCAGTCCGTGAATCTTCATGAATTCTTGAATTTTCACAGGTGATGGCTTGGCATGAATTTGTTCAACCGAACCCAAAAAATAAGTCTGGTCGAAGATTCCCATATCCAAATTGAAGACGGAAAATTGCATTATCGCAATTTTCGGCGGCGTGTTACTGAGAATGCCTTTCTTGATGTTTGGATATTGACGTAATTTATTAAGGACTTCCCTAGCATCAGGAAAGAGATATACTGTTTGTTCATGGATCATTTTCTTGCGTTCGAGATAATCTTGCTCGTCAAACTCATACCAGAATAAATCGGTATTGTCAATACCCCATTCGATTAATATCTTTTCAAAATTTCGACCCGAATGCCAAAAAGCTCGTATCTCTTTTTGAGAAAGATTTTTCTTACAAGAAGAGAGTTTTTTTACCACTTCTTGAAGTATTGTATCAAGAGTCGAAAAAAAGTGAGGAGGAACAGCAAAGATCGTTCCATCCATGTCAAATAATAGACCAAATGTTTGAGTTGACATGCTTAATTTCCTTTTTACAATGTTTAAAAAAGTCTTCGGTTATTCACAGCGGCGTCCTGTCATCTCTAGAGCCATGTTGTCGAATTTCTCAATGGTTTTCAGGCTCACGCTGGGTCGTATTGTTCGGATGGCTTCGATAAAATTTGACATGCTTACTTTCTCAAAGTTTGGGTTTTGACGCAAGCCGATCATAACAGCCTCTCGACATACGTTTTCAATATCGGCTCCGCTGTAATTTTCGGTCAGGCTTGCCAGTTGTTTCAAGTCGACGTCTTCTGTCAATGGCATGCCTTTCGTGTGTATCTCTATGATTTTTAGCCGAGCTTCGGTATTTGGCATGGGGATGTAAATTAGTTTGTCAAGGCGACCTGGTCGGATTAAAGCGGGATCTAATAATTCAGGTCGGTTGGTGGCGGCAACCACCACGATCTGCTTCAGATCCTGAATTCCGCTTAATTCAGAAAGAAGTTGATTCACGACAGTATCAATAACCTTGCTACTTGAACCTGACGATCCTCTTTCTGGTGCAATTGCATCAATTTCATCGAAAAATACAATGCTGGGAGAAGTTTGTCGTGCTTTTCGGAATATTTCCCGAATGGCTCTTTCGCTTTCACCTACCCACTTGCTAAAAATCTCAGGCCCTCTAACAGGAATGAAATTTACCTCAGAATGTGTTGCCACGGCTTTTGCGAGTAGGGTTTTTCCAGTTCCAGGACAACCAAAGAGGAGCACGCCATTTGTCGGTTTTATGTTGAACTTTTCAAAAATTTCTGGCTTTCGAATGGGAAGATCCACAGCTTCAATCAAATCTTGAATGACTTGATCCAGTCCACCAACTTGATCCCACGTAACATTTGGAACTTCAACCATGATTTCGCGTAGGGCAGAAGGTTCAACGATCTTCATTGCCTCTTCAAAATCCTTTTTTATCACCTTCAAGTCCATCAATACTTCAGGTGAGACTTTTGCTTCTTGAAAATTGATTTTTGATCGAATTCGACGAAGAGCAAACATGGCTGCTTCACGGCATAATGATGCCAAGTCCGCACCCACGAAACCATGAGTTCTTCGTGCATATTCTTCTAAGTTTACGTTTTCAAGCGGCATGCCGCGCGTATGAATTTCTAAGATTTCCAGTCGTCCCTTTCGATCTGGCACGCCAATCTCTATTTCACGATCGAATCGCCCTGGTCGTCGTAAGGCTAAATCAATGGCATTCGGACGATTGCTTGCCGCAATCACGATAACATTATTTCTAAATTTTAGACCATCCATGAGGGCTAAAAGTTGAGCCACGACACGCCGCTCGACTTCGCCAGTAACATTTTCCCGTTTTGGGGCAATGCTATCAATTTCATCAATGAATATGATGCTTGGAGCATTTTTTTCTGCTTCGTCAAAAATTTGACGGATTCTTTTTTCTGACTCACCATAAAACTTCGACATAATCTCTGGTCCATTAATTGAAATAAAATAGGAGTCAGATTCATTTGCAACGGCTTTTGCCAATAGCGTCTTTCCGCATCCGGGCGGTCCCTGCAATAAAACTCCTGCCGGTGCCTGTATACCCAAGCGATCAAATAATTCTGGATAACGTAATGGCAATTCTATGATCTCGCGAATACGAAGAATTCTATCATCCAATCCTCCAATATCCTCATACGTGACATCCGGTATGCGCGTGCCTTCAGCTTCAAGTTTTTCGGGTAATTTTGGTATTACCGTAATATCTGTCGTGTCTTTAATTTGCACTATTCCTGAAGGGCGAGTTTTGCAAACCTTGAATTTTTTCTCGCCCAATGAAATTCCTTTAACGTGAGAAATTACATCATATGTTTTAACGGGTCTGCCTTCAAGAGTTTTTTTAATTGCGGCCGCAACAGGCTCCAAGGCATCTGCCTTTAATATGCCTCTTATTGGTGCAATTAAAATTTCGAGTGC
>JALGVI010000101.1 GCA_029838215.1 Candidatus Helarchaeota archaeon
CGAAAAATGCCCTTCTTGCGGGCAAAAAAATGAAATCTGGTCCCGCGTGACCGGCTACTATCGCCCCGTAAACTCATACAACCCCGCAAAAAAGGTCGAATTCAAGTACCGCACTCTATATCAAATATAATTTTTGTAACTTCGATAAGTAAATGAAAGAGTCCACATTATTTCTTCCTTTTTTCTGAGTAAATAAATAATTTAAAGTACATCTCAATTTTGAAATAGTTAAAAAACGAGATTTGATGATTTGAAATTTCTCTCAATAACTATAAATAAATTAATGCCCCTTTTATTCTATAACAAGGGTTTAGGAATCCGTAAATGGATTAAAGAGGAAAATAATTTATTTTCCGATTTAGTGTAAATAAAGGTGTAAACGAGAAGGAAGAGGATATTTAAATGTTTAATATCATTCGTAGCAATGAATCAATTCCAAAAAGTATTCAAATATTTGAAATAAATGAGAAGGCTCTTCAATCTGGACTTTCGGAGTGTAGGCGTGCATATTTAGAGTTGGGTTGGAATCTATGGAAGGAAAAGAAGAGTATTTATCTCCTAAATTTAAATCCCGATAATATTAATAAACCTCCAGAATATATAGAACCTTTTTTTGATATTTTATACCCATTTCGAAAGAAAAAATATACTTGGAACGAAAACTCTTTTTCTAGAAATGTATTCGCCTTTGCTTTTTTTGCTACATTAGAGTATCAAACGAAATTTAGATCGAAAATTCAGGTTAAACGCCCTTCTGAATTAGGATTGAGGAAGCATCGCCATGAATTCCTTTTTCCTACACCAATTATTAGCATAGAGGATATTCCTGTATTCAAGGGTATTTCTTTTCGCCCCATAATTTTAAAAGATGAAGATAGGAATTTTCCCGCATTTTTAGTTAATAGAATAATTCGGGTAAAATCTGGTATTAAAGGGAGCCCCAAGAATTTATTAACTCTATCCTCATTACGCACAGTTCTTTTCTTCAGAGAATTGTCTTCTATATTAAAAAAATTTGAAACCCCCCTCCAAAATCTATGCATTGGAAATTTCAAATTCTCTATTAACACTGATTTTACTAAATTGAATATTCTTGAAATAGAGAAGGAGGAAGAATCTGATGAGATTTTTGAGGAAGAGGAATATACCCTTGAAGATGAGGAATATACTTTTACTGATGAGGAAGAATTATGCGAAGACGAATCTGAAGAAATTATTGAGGAATTCAAGATACCTAAAGAAATTCTAGATGAGAGTTTACCAATTTTCCCTATTTCAATACATTCTTATACTTTACAAGAAACATCTCTAACAGTTGGTGGTAATTTCTGCAGGAAAAAAATGACAACAATGTACATGCTCGAAAAATATGGTCCTTTTTCAGCTAAAAATGATCTTTCGGTAGTATTTGTCCCAATATATCCCTCAAATCAACCAAGCATACGAAATAAGCTGATAGATTTCTGTAACCATCTCATTAATGGAACTCGAGTGAACCAATATCAATTCCCTGGTTTTAATAAATGTTTTAACATTTCTTCACAATCAGTCGATCCATATGAGATTTCTACCCAATCAGACAGTAGAGCGTTCAAATATAGTATTGAAGCAATCATTAGAGAAGTTAGAAGCAAAATTCCTCAATTGGAAAAGCAATATACCCATTTAAGTAACGCTATTCCATTTTTTATTTTTGGACAGCAAAGAGAAAAAAGGATACATCAAGGAGAGTTTACCCCTTCTTACCGATTTGTGAAACAGCAGCTAACAGAGATGGGAATCCCGAATCAAACAGTTGTTCGATTTGATACGTTGAATTATGATAAATGGCGAATATATCCGTTATGGAGCATCGCATCTCAAATATTTTCTAAAATCGGTGGTGTTCCTTGGGTAATCGAAAGTCATTTAGACCGAAATATGAACCCAATTCATGCTATTATTGGAATAAGATTTGCAAAACGGTATAATCCCATTAATGAAAGAAAGTATATCTTAGGCGTTTTATCTATAATCACTAGTGATGGTCGATTCAAAGGTTTTATAACTGATTCTTTTGATTATAGCAAAGAAATAGAAGAATATAATTGGATTAGTCGCCAACACGGTTTAACTCATTTTTATGATGGATTAAAATTATCTCCAGATGATGTAAAAAAATTGTGTTCTGAAATCGTTTCATTTCTTAAGGATAAAATGGGTTTAATTGATCAATCGGGTAGCATTATTATTCATAGGTTAGGACTTGTTCCAAAACAAGAACAGGAAGAATTTAAACGTTTTTTTGATCGATCCAGTTTCAATTTAGCCCTTATTTCAATTTCACATTTTTCTTTACGTCATTGTTCGCCTAAAGGGGACATTCAAAGAGGAACATTATTCAAAATTGATGATAAATCTGCCTATCTATTCACTCAAGGTAGTTGTCAATACAATACTTCACCAACTACGAGAAAGACTTTTAAGCCCAGAAGTTGCCCAAGTGCATTAAGTTTAAAGTTAACGATTAATGATGGAGTATACTCAGATATTGTTGATGCTTCTAGCGATGTATTATCATTAACTCGAATGAATTGGCGTCATACTACATATGTCCCTACAAATTTTCCTGTTTCTCTTCAATATGCATTGTTAGTTGCACAAAATAAAAAGAACGAAATCGAGCCCAAAGGAGATTATCGTGAATTACCCTGGTTTCTCTAAAATAAAAAAATTCAAAGATGAAATTAAAACTCATTTAAAGACTTTAATAGATCATTTAGAAAAAAGTCTACTAGAAAATGAGGAACGAAATAATCCAGAAATACTTATCTTGAATATGGCAAAAATCCGTATTAATACCTTATCATTTGAAGATGATCCTCAAAATAAGAATGAATTGATTATGCTTTTTGAGTCTTTACTTGACATTGATTTATCCTCTTTTTGGAATAACCCTCAAATTATCCTTCTTATTTGCGTTGTTATGGAATCTATTTCATCTTTATTAGGATTACTTCAACTAAAGCAGAAAATTGATGAATTAATTCAGAAGTTTATGAATTTTGAATTTGAATATATTAATAAATGGAGTGTTTCAATTGAAAACGTTTTAACACAAACCTTGCCATTTATTGGTTATTTTGACGGTGATAAGAATGTTTTTTTGAAAAAAATTGTTAATATTTGCTTGAATCTAGCTGCTGGGAATATTAAAATTGTAAATTGGTTGAATTCTCTGCAAATTGCTTTCTTCGAGAATATTAATATAATGAAAACTATTACTGAAATTCCAATAAATAATGAAATTTTATATTATGAAATTTTTTGGTTATTTAGAAAAAAAACAATCGAGAATGTCTTTGATATTCTTAGTGAGAGACTAGAAGATATTGAAAATGAATACAACATTGGTATTAAAAGAAATAAAAACATACCACTTCTATTTTTTAAGTGGATTTGTATGGAAATTACATTTTCTTCCCTTCGTGTCGTTGTAGCAAATAGATACTCACTCATAACACAAATACTTCCATTTTTTGAATTGGCTCCAGGTGAGTTTGAAAGACTTTGTTTCTGGATAATATGTTCACAAACTTCTAAATGGAAGGAAGTCCAATGGCTTGGTGCTTCAGGAAGTGAGGGAGGGAAGGACATTCTGGCGAAATGTATACAATCGGATCGTTATTGGATTATACAGTGCAAGAGAGTAAGGAGCTATGGTCCAAAATCGTTCCTAAACGAGTTTGGAAAAGTATCTGCTGAAATCCAGAGATATAATGCTGAGGGTTACTTGACTTACCTTGCGCGATCCGCATCAGATAGATTAAGAGGAGAAATGAAAAAAAAATCTCGTGAAACAGGTCTCAGAGTTGAAGTAATTGATGATTCAAAAATAGATATGGTAATAAAGCAAAATCCATTGTTATTAAAAGAATTTTTTCATAAATCAAATTATTAAGATTTACAAGTCAAGATGGGGGATTAAAAACGCTTACCAGATTATTAAGAAATTTCACATCCCGACCTGCTCGAAAGTTCCATCAACACGTTATATTATCTTTTTTTTTCAAGTTTTAATGCATAATTGCTGAGTGTTGACAAATCTATTCCTAATTCTTGGTTCTAATACCAGAAAGAACTATTTTCTCGTCCACTCGGAATTAATGCTTGAGCTCCGTTTGATCTGGACTCAATGGTTCGTGATTTCTCAAAGGCTTCCACTATAGGCAAAAAAGTCACCGATACTGGCTCGAACCAGAAATTTTTTCAGGGGGGATCGAATTTAATTGAGCACGGGATTTAGTTATTTTTATAAATGGAAAAAATATCATTATATTTTTTATAGAATTATGCTTAAATCGAGAGAGGATCTTATGATCTGGTGGGAGAGATTTGGACTTCTCGAAGGTCCATTTGATAAAATAAAGGCAATACCAACAAATAAATTAGACAAATTATTAGTAAAAACGTCTATCTTTCAAGAATATGAATTGTTGGCTGAAAAACAAAGAACTTTTTTTGGAAGGGCCATTCTAATTTACGGTCCGTTTGGTTCAGGGAAAACAACTTTATTTAACTTCATCAAAAAATGCTTTTTTGGTCAAAATATTATCTGTCAAATTTTAAGATTAAGTGGTCCTTTTGAAACCAGCAAAGAATTAGAAGAAAAATTCTTATCACAACTTTACGAAGCCATAGAACATAGGAAAGGAAAAGATATTGGCTATTATGATATCATTCAATCTCTCAAAATCAAAAAAGACAGGGATAAAATAAATGGATGGATTTTTTTTCTTGATGAATTGCATAAAAATCCAAATCCAGAAATAACTTTAGAGTTTTTAAAGAATTCTCAAGGGTTTTTTGAAGATATTTTTGATGAAATTGCTAATGTAGGGTTCTTTGTGGCGGGTGATGATAAATGGAATGAACGAATGAAAAAAGCGCCTCAATATTCAGGGACTTTTGAAATTAAGAAAGAAATTAATAAAATTAATTCTAAAGAAGCTTATGAAATAATTAAAAGACGATTCATTGATTGTGCTGAAGAAAGAGAGAATATTGAAAAGAATTTCACCAAAATGGTCGAAAAATCTGCAATAGATAAATTATTTCTAAGTTTAAAGGAAAAAACACCTCGTCAATTATTAATCAAAACCCAACAAGTCTTTGAGAATCTTCCTCCTAACAAAACTAATTTATCTTTAACGGATGTTGGTTTAGAAATAGAAAACAAGAAATTAGAAACAATTACAAGATATCTTAAAAACATAAGAATAGGAAAAAGCGAAAAACTGAGTAAAGACCAAACAAAGAGAAGTAAGGCTATATTGAATAAAAAAGTTAAATTAACTAAAAATTTTGAATTAGTATATGAACCAGATACGATTAATTCTTTATTTCAAAAAGTTTTAAATAAATATTCAAATAAAGAGGAGAAAAAGGCTGTATTAAAAGCCATTTCTAGAATCTATTATTTACGATATATAAAATTAGCAAAGTCTAAGTTAAACAACACAATTTTAAGCGATTTAGGGATTGAAGATCCTTTAATAATCAACACATTAATAGAATTCAATGTCCTACATAAGAAGCACGTGAAAATAGAAATTCCAGATAAGGAATTTGGATTTAAAGGGGTCACACAATATTCTGAAAATAGATTAACTTTAAATCCAAAGATTTCAAACGCATTTGATAAAATTAAGGGCGATCATAATCTATCCCCTGAGGATTATTTGCTCAAAATTTTCATTCCTTTTGATAAACCACCAAAAAGAAAAATTCCTGGAAAAGAAGAAGAAATTTTAAAAAATGAAACGGTTCAGAATTTTAATGACATTAAAGAAAAATTGAAAAAGTTTGGTTTAAACAGAGCTTCTAATCTATTTAATCGATGTATTTCGAATTATGTTGAAGTTCTAAGATATCTTAGAAACCCACATGTTCATTTAAAATCTATGGATGTCATATCTCGTCTAGATGGAATGATAGATGATATTTTTCAGGCATATCGCATCTATAAAATAATGGATGATGAATATAATTCAGATCCTGCTGATATCCATAATCATTTTGATAATGAAGAATTAATTGAATTTAAGAACCATGTCCAATTTATAAAAAGTACAGGTAAAATGCCAGATCGTGATGATGCTGAAACCTTATGTGATCTTTTCAATTCGTTTATCAGAGAAGTTATACTTATTTTCATGCAAGATATTAAATATGATACTGAGCTCCAGATAGATTCTCCAGATTTGACTAAGAAAGATAAAAAAACACTTAGAGAAATTAGAACTTATTTTTTTGATCTAAGAAAAGAACGTCTTGCATTTGATGAAGCAATTTTTCACTTTGAAAATAAAATAAGATCCTTTATCGTACTATTTTTGAATAACGAATATGAAGAATGGATTGATCAATTAGACAGAATAAAAATTAAAGAACAGACGCTAAAAAACAAAATCATAAGTAAAATTAGGCAAGAAAATAAAAAATTGGAGGATATTAAAAATCCTTTATGTTTTTCAGATTTTCATGATTTATTGTTGATAATGACAAACAAAAATCTATGGAATAAAAATTTTTGGAAGGTATTTAAAAAGAATAAAAAGAAAAAATTAATTTCGAAATGGGAGGTAATTGAAGAATTAAGAAATCCATGGGCACATAACAGGGGAAAAGATCCTTCATTCTTAAATAACGTTAAGGAATCTTTTATGAATATGATTTGGATTCTTGAGAAAATCAATAAAGAAATTCCGGATATTGACCAACGATCAGATCTATACCATTGTGAAGAAATTACGGGAGTTCAAAGAAAGATATTAGAAAAAACAATTCCGGTTAAAGAAAAGAATATCAAAAAGCCTAAGAAAGTTGATATTATTCAAAAAAAGAAGAAAATTGAAAAGAAATCCAAACTCAAAACTAAAAAAATTGAAGGATCTAGTAAACCAGATATACAGGAGGAAGAGCTCAAAGAACCCATAATTTCTAAAGAAAAATCAATAATTATCCATAATGAAGTTTACGAACGGCTTAAAAACAGGAAAATTGCGAGAAATAATTTTGATAGAATAATTCAATATCTGAGGACATCTGGGTCCTTAGATTTTCAAACACTGAAAACCGCTTTAGACCTATTACCAAGTCATCTCGAAGCTATTATTGATTTTCTTGTAGATTTAAATTGGATTAAGACATATGAAACTACTGAAGAGGCAGAATTCATAATTTTACAAAACCCTAAATGGTTAAGAAGAGTTGAAGCTAAAAAGAAAAAATTGACCAGAGGTGAATATTCACGAATGACATCATTTATTAGGTCATTAAAACCCAGAAAACCCATTCTATTAATAAGAGTTCTTGAGAATTCTAAATTCACAGACACTAAACTAAGAAAAATGATAGAAAAAATAAATGTGGCTAGTCCATCGACTATTAAATTAATTTGGGATAAAGTTAAAGTGAATAAAATCGAAGTAATTAAAGATAAGTTTGGATTTTATGCTATTTAGTTTTTAAGCGCATCGTTTGAAAATTTTAAAAATAAATTGTTAATCCTTTATCTTTCCTTTTTAGGGCATTTGGACTTATTTATAACAAATATTATAAATAAGAGAGAGTTCCGACGGAGATTATTGAGTTTTTTAAATGAAAAATAAGTTAGAAAAGAATAACCTGAATTGAATTATTTTGGCATTATGAATCGTTCAGAGGCACGTTTTTCAACCACGCCGTGATTTTTTGCACGCATTCGTTGCGTCTTTCGTGCAGGATCATGTGGCTTGCATCTTTAATGATTTCCAATCGCTTGTATTTGGATTTTTCGAGCCTGTTAAATATTTCGGTCATGTATTCAACGCTGAACAGGACATCACCATCGGGATTGATGAGCAGGATGGGTGTTTCGATTTCTTCGATTGGGCGTGCAAGAGGTGCTTTCATCTGCGTTGCCAATGCTTTCAGAGTGTATCTATCGCTTGCCAAAGGATCATTTAAGAGAACGTCAAGTCGTTCATCTAGGAATGACGGGTCTCTGAACAATTGCGTTGGATCCAGATATATCCAGACGGAAAATGAAAGGGTTGGCATTATCTTTGAAAGTGGCCTTACGAAATGGCGCAAGACCTTGTAAAAACCTTTTAATTTAATTATTTTCTTGTGTGCACCTTCGTTGAAAATTGCGGCGTTATGACATATCCCTGCCTTGATTCGTTCATCATTTGCCACGGAATAAAGGGCGGTAATGCCTCCCAGGCTCGATCCCATCACCACGACATTTTCGCCATGTTTTTCAATCACGTGGGAAGTGACATCGTAGATGGTGTCCGTCAATTCTTCCATGCCGAAATGCCCGCGTTTTCCATCACTCAGACCGTGCCCCGGAAGGTCGGGAGCAACGATCCTGTAACCTTCCAGATTCATTTGATATAAAAACTCGGCATAGAAGCGTGCGTAGACTGCCGTGCCGTGGATGAAAAGAAGTGATGTATTCTTCCCTGATGGATGCCTTGATTTCATTTGGATCGAAGTCGCCAAGGCAATATTTAAACCACGTGTCATTATCTTGAAGGGTTTTTTGCTTCATTTTCAACTCTGAGACCTCTTGATGAATTTTTGATTTACTTTTTTTCCTTTTTTGTCAAAAAAAAGAAGAGAATTAACCGTAATAACGATATACTACTTCAGCAACGCAGGCTGGTTTTTCCTGTCCTTCTACCTCGAAAGTCAGCTGGAAATTCGCCTGAACGCCGCCTTTTACTTCTTTCAGGCTCGAAAGAACCGATTTCATTCGTATTTTCTTGCCGATGGGAACGGGTGCAGGAAAGCGTACTTTCTCCGTTCCGTAATTTATACCCATTTTTTTTTCTTGAATTTCGAGAATTTGGGACATCAATACGGGAGCAAGGCTAAGCGTGTAATAGCCGTGTGCAATTGGTCCTCCGTATGGGGACTCTTTCTTGGCGCGTTCGACATCCACGTGGATCCATTGGTGATCCCCCGTTGCATCAGCAAACAGGTTAATTTCGTTTTGCGTTACCAGATGCCAGTCACTCACGCCAATTTCTTTACCCAAGTACTGATTTAATTCCGAGATGTTTTTCAAAACCAATTTTGCCATCATTTTTCACCTTGTCCGGTTAAATTTCCGCTTGCTTCTTCTCATGAGAAGCGAGTTTGGAAATTGCAGGATCATCATTAAGATTTTAGCTTCAGGTATCTTTTATAATTATTTGAAAAAGAGTTCACGTGGGTAGGTCCTTTCGTATTTCACCATTCGGAAGCATGTTATCGGGATGAAAAGCACCTTCTTCTTCCATTTTTTTCCGAACGCAATTCTTTCCATTTTGCATGCAATAGTTTTGGATCCATTTTGCATCGATTAGTCCTGCTTCGAAATAGCGCTTCATTGGACAGACCGAATACCAGTGACATGCTTGTTTTTTCTGAGTTGTCATTCAAATCCTTTTAAAGCCTTGATTTCACACTTTTAAAAGCATTCAAATTCAATAATTTTTAGCATCATGATTTATTATTAAATCAATGATATTGGATTATAAACAAAAAGAAAGGTATCCATTCATGGGAGTCTTGAAGAAACGGAAGAAAGATAAAAAGGAGACACGTGATGATGTCAGGTCGCGTCTTCACGACTTGCATCCATCTTTGGCAGTTCAGATGATGAAAGCAAATGAGACGGAACAAGATCAAATATTACGAATGAAAATTGAGATGGAATTAAAGGAGAAAGAACGCCAAAGAGAAGAAACCCAAAAAGCAGAGATTCAACTGCGCATTCAAGAGATAAGGGAAAAAGCCAGAAAATTGAAAGAACAGAAAGAGGCAAAAAGAACCGATCATGATGAGAAAATTGACAGGTTGGTTAAATTATTTAATGATTTGACCAAGTTCTACCAACTGATTGCCAGTCCTGACGTGAACACGCGGATCAAGCAGGTATTTCTCGAGTTAAATGAGATAAAATCAGCAATTAAGGAACATTTGGCTTTGAGTTCAGTTGGACTTGATGTAGATGCCTTTCTCCAAGAGCTCATGATGAAATCGGTCCCTGAGATGAACGAAGAAGAAATCATCCAGTTGAAATTTAAGATCTTCACCTGGCTTATCACCGTTTTTAATGCTTTGTCTACCGATTTCGCTCGCCTCGATAGGTCTGATGCAAAGCAAGAGGCAAAGTCAAGATTCGTTCAACTTGAGAATGACTTGAAAATTCAATTAGAAACCATTAGAAAGAATTACGAACATCAGATTCTCGTTGCCTTGATCATTCTTGGAAAGGATACGGGAGTTCCTTATGTTGCCTATGAATTTGGTTCTCTTTCACTTCAATCGGACTTGATAACGGGTTTTTTATCAGCGATTCAAAGTTTTGCGAGTGAAATCGTGAAGAGGCAAGCCAAGATGAGGCGACTGACGTTCGCAGAATTCATCATAGAAATGTTTGAGGGAGATAAAAGCATCATGGCACTCATTTTGAAGGGACCGATCACGAAAAAACTTCACGATAATTGCACTCACGTGATCCGTGAGTTCGAGGTCGATTTCAGGGATGTATTGACCAATTTTGACGGAAATATAGGACAGTTTCGACCTTTTATAGAGAAAATATCGGGTTTATTATGAAATAAAAATGAGAGACGAACATCGTGGCTCAAGATCGCTCGATTTTTGAACTTTTTCAGAGAGCAAAGGACTTCGAAAGCAGGAATCAATACGAAGAAGCCATCGCAGCGTATAAATTGATCCTTCAAATCAAGCCAAATCATTATTTTTCTCTTCTTTCATTAGGTATCAACTATTCGAAGCTTGGAGACTTGGAAAGCTCATCCAGGTACTACGATCTCGCCGATGAAGTGCAACGGCAATTTCAAGAAGACCGTGAGAAATTTCAGGTCACTATTTCTGCAAGTGAGGAAAAAGAGCTTGAGGATCTAAACGTTGACCAAATTTTGACAGAATTAATCGACGAAGTCAAAAAAGAGAAGGAATCTCAGGCAGATATTGATTTGGATGACTTGCTTCAATCCGTAAAGGGCTCCTCTCCAGAAATGACCAATAAACCTGTAATCGTTCGTCCTGCTTCAATGCCTTCACCAGTAAAAAAGCCGAAAGAAGACATTAACGTGCTTTTAGATCGTGCCTCGCAATTAATCGGGCAAAGAAAATATGACGATGCGCTTCAGATCTATAAGACCGTCATTCATCGCGACCCGCAGAATGAACAGGCGTGGTTTCAATCGGCTTTGATATATAAAGAACAAAAAAAATATCACAAGACGGCCATTTATTTTCAGAAAGTCCTCGAGCTCAATTCAAAAAACGCGCTGGCTCTCGATTACATAAGCTGGGCATTTTTGAATTTAAAACGCTTTGACAAGACGGTTGAGCACGCGAAGATGTCGCTTGAACTCAATTCCGAAAATTTTCAAGCGTGGGTCAATTTAGGAGATGCATATTTTGAATTGGAACAATACAGATATGCTCTTTATTGCTATCAGCAAGCCATTACGATTTCTCCAGATCCAGAAATAGAGCGACAGGTCGCGTCCTTAGTGGAGCAAGACGTGAAACCACACGATCCACGAGATGAACATTTCAAGATTTGTCCTAAATGTAACGAAAAGATTCGGCAGATTGCGAAATTCTGCGATCAATGTGGCATTTCGTTATTGGAACGCACGCAAGACGTGATTAAAACCTGCATTATTTGCAGGGAAAATATAGTTTCGGAGAGACCGACAATCTGCATGAGTTGTAACTCGCCATTCCACCGATCTTGCTTGTTAAAATGGATTCAGAATTATCAGGTTTGTCCTCATTGTAATCAGAATCCGGGATGGATTTGATTTCATGACGGCATATCTTTCAGGATTGATATAGAAACAGGGGATGAGTTGAAATTAAAGAAAATGAGAACTTCATGAATTGGGAAAATCCGGGAATTGCCTTAATAACGGGTGCCTCTGCAGGCATTGGAGCGGAGTTTGCACGTGCATTGGCGGCTCAGGGATTCAGCGTGATCTTGACGGCTCGGAGACGAGAAAAGTTGGAAGAGGTCGCACGAGAAGTAAAAGATAATTACGGAGTAGAAGCAGAAGTTTTTCCAGCAGATTTATCGAAAATGGAAGATATTGAAAAACTGGTTAATCATGTTCAGGGGCTAAAAAAACTGGACGTATTGATAAATAATGCAGGATTTGGAATTAGTGGCTTTCTTAATGAACTGGACACGAAACCAATTCTTGACATGATGAGCGTTCACGATACGGCTCCCATTTTATTATGTAAGGCAGCTTTACCTACCATGCTTGAACAAGACCGAGGTGCCATCATTAACGTGGCTTCTCTTGCTTGCTTCCTGCGATTTCCGAGTGGCTCCATTTATAATGCGACCAAATCTTTTCTCATCGCCTTGACGCAAAGTCTTCACCTGGACCTACACGGAACCGGTATTAAGGTACAGGCTTTATGTCCGGGCATGACGGTGACGGAATTTCATTCCGTTGGTTATTTTGAGGGTTTTGATAGGAGTACCATTCCAAAGTGGCTGTGGATGTCATCTGAAAAGACGGTAAGGCAATCTCTTGCCGCATTTAGAAAAAATAAGGTAGTTTTCATCCCAGGACGCAAGAATCGCTTGTTCAAATCATTGTACAATAGTCGAATCATCGGAGGAATCATTAGAAAATCAGCAATCAAGCGACAACAAGAAAGTTTTTAGTTTTATCAAGGAAGGATTTCTTCGAGAGTGACTTCGGTGGCTTCATTCCAATAGTAATTAAACAGGTCTTTCGCCCAATTAGTAAAATCTTCATTATTTTCGGCGAATAGACATTG
>JALGVI010000102.1 GCA_029838215.1 Candidatus Helarchaeota archaeon
GCGGGCTGCCCTAACTCGCGCCCCGCGCGCACGCGCGACACTTCCAAGACGCTGAACCTGCGGTGCCCGCCCGCCGTGCGAACGCAGCGTATCTTGCCCGCTCGGTCCCACCTTCTTAAAGTCTTCGCGCAAACACCGAGCTCTGCCGCCGCCTGCCCTATCCTCAGCCACGAACTCATGATGAAAAAGTACGGCGAAAGTGCTAATTAAAACGCGTGTCATCACGGGAACACCGCGTGAAAAAATTTAAACGTGCAGGATTGTCCAAGTTTTACGAAGCTGATGATTAACCTTTGTAGATACGACGAGCAATATGCGGTAAATCTAATGTTTGTGGAAGTTGATGATTAATATTAAAAAATTCTTGTATTTCGAGAATCGCTGCCTTTAATCCTTCCTCACCGTGATATTTATAACTTCTTTTGTCTATTTGACCAAAAACATGAACTAACATGTCGTTCCAAGAATGAATATCCTTCTGTTTCCACCGGCCATGATAAATCGAGCGGGCTATGTGCATCAGATCAGTAGTTCGTGGCATTTTTTGATGCTCAGAATAAAAAGCTCGCATATCAGAAATAGCTTCATTAAACAGACTTTCATTATCAGGTTTAATCTTGTTTATTTTTCTCTTTTTCTTCTTATTCTTCCATTGAATTACTTGATCTTCTCCAAATGCTAAGATGAGTAAATCTTTCCACGATTTTACTTTTATTCTTGCAAATTGACCACGACTAAGTAAAACCGCTATTGATCTCAAGGCCATGTCATTTTTTCGTGGTTCCCGCTCATTTTCTTTGTAAATGTCCTTAATTTCTTCATTGCACGTCTTAATCCATTAACACCAACGTATTTATTAGCTTCTCTGTTGATTTTTTTAAAGACATGGAGCAATAGCTCATTCCATGAATTTATGCCGTATTTCTCCCAATATCCAATAACAATTCTGCCAATAATTCGCCGCATTTCGCTTGCTTTTGGAATTCTTCCATTCTTCATTTTAAAAATCCGTAGCTCACTAGCAGCAAGCTCCAATCCAAGCTTGCCTTCATCCTTTATCTGATCTTCTAAAATTTCTTCCATTTTCGTCCCAAATAATAAATCCTTGGCTACGCGCTTGATTTTAAAGATAGGTAATTCAAATTTTTCGGCAACATCCTTTAATCGAGCCCCCATTAAATAGGACATCCTTTAATCGAGCCCCCATTAAATAGGAGATACCAGCCTTGTATCGACGTTTAAATTCACCTAGCAACTCTTCAGAATAGAGTTCGGGATAGAAAATCCTGAAATTATCAAGCGACCAGGCTGGCAACTTGAAAAATCTTCGATCTTTTAAGTCATATTTCTTTAATTCCTTAGGTTGGTAAGTATTAAATAGAGTTATTTCTCCGTTGGTTGCCATGAGACCACGTTCATTTCATAATTTGAGAATTTCTCATTATTTCGCATTATTTACTGAGATTCTCTCAATTGGTTCAACTTATTGCTAATTCTTATCATAGTAGTTTATATGCCCAAATCTAATATCTATATTTGCAGCAATTTTTTCTTGCGGATTTTTTAAAAATCCAAAACAGCGTGAAGGCGAGTTACCAATCTTTAACATGAGAATTAAAAATAAAACTTTTGTATTTATGGCAATTATCTTACTTTTTGGAAGTACATTTATTTCTGTAAGTGTTTTTTCTTCATATATTTCGGTTTTACAAATAACTTCTCAAAACGGAACAGAGGAAGAGCCAATTCTAGAAGTCCCTCCAGATTTCCTCACTTTCAATTCTACATCAGTTAATATCCTCATTCTAAAGGGAGCAAATGATTTAGAGGTCAATTCATGTGTTTCTGCACTCATTGAATCCTTGGATTTTACTATTGAAATAATACAAAGCTTTGATGAAATTCATGAAACCGAGGAAATAGATAATATTATTATTATTGGTCACGGTAATTCTGAGGAAATTATGATAAGTGAAAATCATTATACTTGGTCTGATTTTGCAAGGCTTCTTGATTCATTAATAATTTCAAAGGGTTTTAATGATTATCCTTTTGATCACTTCCCTCCCATAGTGATTGCGTCGTGTTACGCTCAAAATATTTACAATCATACAAAATTTCCAAACTCTATTTTTGCCTGGGGAGATGGATTAATTGATGCCAAATTCATTGGTTACGTAATTAGCAGCTTGATAAATTACGCCAATGACCAATATTCATCTTGGATGCTTAGTTTGAAAAACGGCATGGAGCGAATGATAGCCGTTGATAATGGATCTGCTTGCTTTTTACCTTTAGTTTGGATCAGACGATCTACTGCATTCATACCCAATATAATAAATTATAATAAGTTAGAGTTTCAGGTGCCTTCTGAAGAACAAGCTTCTTTTGGTTTGTTCACAGTAAATACTCCCATAGGTCTTTATGCGCTAACGGTTGGCGGAGCTTGGGTCGCCTTAAGCTTCTGGACCGCTGGTATTGGTGCGATTGGTGGAATCCTTTTTACTGTTGCAATGATTGCTGCAGCTACTCAAATTGACTATTGGACGGCCGAATCAAATACAGCTCACGGTGGGACTCTAGTTATGGAATATATTGCGTGGGGAGCGCCAGGGTGGGGGACATTAACAATTGGTTTTGATATTGGAGGCGGTCAAGTTATAAGATTTCCAGTTTTGTGGGAACCAATATCGGTCACTATAACCTATCTTATTTTCGGATTATTTCCCTGTGATTGGATATGGTATAATCCCTTCACGTCCACCCCTTCAATAACCAGACCAACTTCTCTCTCCTTATCGGTTGGAGCATCTGACACGATCTCTTACTCGATAACAAATCCTGATTTTATTCAACAAAATTATGTTATTTCGGTTAAAGAAGTTTCAGAACTAGGAATTGAAGAGTCTGAACAAACAATAACATTTTCTTCCTTAGAAACCAAAACTTTTGAGTTACCTATAACCGCTAACTCAATTGGAGATTACGTTGTCGAGCTGGATGTAACTAGACTTGGTGGAGAAACATCAATAGAAATCCCGGTTTATGTTCCTGCTCCAGTTGATCAAACGCCACCTTATATTTCAATAGGAGACATTCAAGCAACGGATGCTTCACTGAATTTCTTCATTTCATCGAAAATTACGGATCTTCAAAGTGGAATTTCTAATGTCAAAGGTAAAATAATGTCTGATTCTTCTCTGCTCGAAGAAACGGTGCCCGTTCAGGTTTCTGCTGAAACAATTATGCAACTAAAGAAAAAGAGTTCCAAGTAATTGATGATGATATCGCCATTCCGGTAGTTTATATAATTCCACCGACGCAAACAATAACAGACGGTGATGAGACAATTGGATTTGGCATTCACGCATTTGATCAGTCAGGAATTGAAAAATTGAAGATATTTGTGGATGAAGCTTTAATAGAAGAGCTTGATTTTACTTCTGAAGGATATCCTACTGAATTCTCGATGGAATATTCATTTTTAAATCCACAAATTCTCGGAGATCACACTATATCAATAGAAGCTTGGGATGCAGATTTGGACCGAGGTTCAATCGATCAACTTTCTGAGAGTTTCACGGGATCTTTTCAAACAATCGACGATGACACGACAGCTCCAACAATAGAAATTGAGTATCTAGAAGGAGATGGAACCGATGGTAGTCCTGGACTATTTACTTGGGAAATAATGGATGCTGATGATGGAGTTGGGGGCGATGGAGATCTGGGATTTAGTAACATTGAGATTAAAGTTGATTATGTATCTTCCGATAATTCAGAGGATTTTACCATTTCACTACCCGCGAGCGAAGTGGGAAGTTGGAACCTACCATCTAATTTAGGGACATATACGATAACTGTAACGGCAACGGATAATGATGACGACCGGACGTCAGACAGTCTGACAACTACATCATTGATAAATCAAGTTATAATAGATGATGATGTCTTACAACCCGTGATTTCTGACTTGCAAATAATGGATGACTTTTTGAATATAGCAATTTCATTCAACGCCATAGATGATAATGCAGGAGATGACCAAGGAATCAGGGAGATAAATATCTTCATTGACAATGAGCTAGTTGTAAATTATGCTCCGACACCGATAGAAATCTCATATAATTTCGAATTATCTAATGACCGGATCATGGAGATTGGAGATCATCTGGTGAGAGTTGAAGTAACGGACGCGGATGATGATAGGTCAATGGATTCTCTAATGACTTTAATTGAAGAATCTTTTGAAGTGACTCTCGAGGAGACCAAACAATACGTTAATTGGGAGATAGACCACTTGAATGAGGCAATTCAAAGCTCTTCTGACGACTGTTGGAGAAACCCCGCGAGCAATCGAAAGGCAACAATGTCCGAAAAGTTAAATGAATTGAAGGTCTTAATAACGATAAACGAGTTTGAAGAAGCATATGACAAGTTGTTGCATGACATCAAGCCTAAATTAACTGGTCTAAAAACTGACGAAAATGAGGAGCCTTGGGGTGGTGGCATCTTTAATAATCCTTGGGTTACTTGCCCTGAATTACAGGAGATATTTAAATTAGATTGCAATAGAATTTTAGCTCATCTTATAGTATTAATTTACGGAGCTTAATTATTATTGATGTCTCATTGAAGAAGCTTGAAATAAAAAACGTTTTGATTTATATATTATGGAAGCATATTTTGAAAAAGAAAATTAGTTAAAAATGTTTCACAAAGGAAAAAAAGATTTTCAAAAAAGATTCATTAATCGGAGAGGATTTTAATAAACTATAAGGTAAAAAGGAGCATTATAATACTGATCTTGACCGTGGGTGTTCCCTCTTTCACGTGGTTCTTTTTTCTGGGAATATTAAATCCATTATTTTCTGTAATGTTCGGACGTGATTTTGGTTTTTTCATATTGATGATAACATTACTTACTTATGTACTTATTGCAACTCCTATTTGCGGTCTAATCGGTTTTTTAGTTGATCGCAAGCTTAATCCTGCTAAAAAGAAAACATTTGCCAAAGACTGATTCCAAATGAAACAGTGAATTACCAAGAATCAAGCTAACCCGCAAAAGAAGAGAGTCCAATAATACATCTGTAATTAATAATATTCTTTCTGAATTTAGTGATAGAGTTTCATGAAAAAAGGAGTAATATGTCTATTATTTGAAGGAAGGACAATATAAATGAAAAATAAGCTGAAAAATACGATTTACATCGTTATTTTGCTTCTTCCGGCTCCATTTTTATTGCTCGTTCTGGAACCATTTTATTTTTTAATACTTGGATTAGAATTCGGTTTAATTTTAACTATTATAACGTTTATTATAATTTATTCAATCCTCTTCATAGGTATTATGAGTCATAAGCTTTATTTCTCAAAAAAGAAAAAAGAAGGTAAAAATCCTTTTTAATCAAATAAAAAGATTATAAGTGCTTTGGATTTATTATGTGATAACGTTGTAATATGGCCTCAAACCTAAATTAACCGGTCTAAAAACTGACGAAAATGAGGAGCCTTGGGGCGGTGGAGTCTTTAATAATCCTTGGGTTACTTGCCCTGAATTGCAGGAGGTATATAGATTAGATTGCAATAAATTTTTAACTCATATCATAATATTAGGTTAGGGGACATCTCAGACTAATGGTAAATCAAATAAATGCCGAATTAGACCCTTTTATAAACGCTTTAAATTTGATCTAAATGTCAGAGAGGAATGAGTTTGCTTTAAATTTAGCAATGAGAAGTGGTTGGAATGAAAAGGAAAATAAAAGAAATACTCATGATCGTGATTTGGACTTATGCTTATTGGGTCTCTTTCGTTATTATTTTCACAATATTTAATACAAATTTATTTTTATTTGGTATCCTAGTTATAATCTTAGCTTCTCTTACGATAATAACATACATCGTGTTCAGAAAAAAGATTCTAGGTCCGAAAGAGATGTAATGAAACTTAAGAAAAAAAGAAATCATAGAAAAATATTTTATCCTCTTTTCTACTTTACACTCAATCATAGTAGGAATACACTGATTTGAAAAAAAGGAAGAACTATAATTAGATTTTTAGAAGAACTATTTAAAGGCAATCCTTAACAAATCATTCCATTTCTTTATTCCGAATGCTGACCAATAACCCCTGTAAATACTGTTAATAATTGTAGGCATTCCTTTATCTTTCGCGCGAGGTCTTCTATGATTTTTCTTTTCAAATGCATTCAACATAACTATTGCCCTCCTAAGCCCTTCTTTACCTTTATATTGGTTTTTCATTTGATTAACTTCGTTAAAAGTGGATTGGAGTAAATCATTCCAAAGAAGAATCCCATGTTCCTTCCAATATCCTCTTTGAACAGCATGAAATATAGCACACATGTCTTTGGCGGTTGGTATCCTCCCTTTCTGATCTTGAAACTTCTTTAATTTAATTTGAGCATTAATTAATCCTTCTTCACCTAGATACTTCCCTTTTTCTTGATTCACATCTGAAAAAATGCAAAATAAAAGATCATTCCAGCATGAAATTCCGAATTTCTGCCAATTGCCATTTGAAATTGATGTAGCTATGCTAGGTAGCTCTCTTGCACGTGGTTTTCTTCGATTTTTTTTGTAAAAATCACGGATTTTTCTGGAAGCTCGGTCGAGCCCAGTAATACCAACATGCATATTTCTTTCAACATTTATTTTTTTAAAGACATAATTCAGCATTTCATTCCATGTCGTAATCCCAAAACATTTCCAATGACCCCGCCTTATTGTGTTAACGATCCAAGAGATTCCCTTATCATTCATTGAAGGTAAGCGTCTATTCTTTCTTTGGATTTCACGCAACTCTGATAAAGCTCGGTTGAAACTTTTTTTATTTGCGTGCTTTGGAGGTTTTTTCTTCAGATCTTCCCATTTTTTAATTTGGTCCTCTCTAAAAGATCTCAAGAGTAATTTTTTCCAAGTATTTATCCCAAGGTGCTTCCAAATACCGCTATATGCCGCATTAAATATGGATTTGATTTTCTTATCTTTATAATCTGGCTTTTTGCCATTTTTCATGTAATATTCTTTTAGTTTTGTAATCGCACGGTCCAAACCTTCTATGCCATTATATTTACCGAATTCTACATTAATGCTCTTGAATACGTAGAATAGGAGGTCGTTCCATTTTGTTATACCAAAAGTCTCCCAATTACCCTCGGCAATTCTTGAAGCCACATTGCCCATCTTTCTGGCGGCTGGTATTTTTTTGAATCTCTTTTTAATTATCCTTAACTCGCTTGCTGCCCTCTCGAGTCCAAGCTTCCCTTTATAAGTTATTTGGTTTCTTAATATGTCCTCCATGCTCTTCCTAATAATGAGATCTCTTGCGAATCTCTTAATGCCGAGAGCGGTTTGTCCATATTGTCTAACAATTTGTTTCAAGGATTTACCATTTAGGTAATCAACAGTTGCATTGAATTTTTGATTGAATTCTACAAGAACTTCAGTCGAATAAAGCTCGAAATCGGTTAGTTCATATTGATCTCCCGACCAAGCGGGTAATTTGTGGAATCTAGAATCTTTATTGGTTTCTTTTATTAGTACATGAGGCTGATAATGTGTGATAAAGTCTATTTCAGGCTCAATTTCCGACAAGAAATCACGTTCACTTATTATTATTTTCTCTTTTTCTTAACCGGTTTCTGAGTTTTTGATACACGGTTCTTTACTGCAATTTTACCATTCATGATCTCATAAGTGAGATGAAATACGGTTTTATAATCCTCTTCCGTAATATTCGTCCGATTTTGTAAAAGAGCATGCACCGCACCATACCTGACAATTTGAATTAATTTCCCCAATCGTCCTCTTGATAATTTATGTAATAACTTGGCAATTGTTGGGTTAATCTTGCCATCTTTATTTGTGAGGTCCCAGTCAGGTAGAAAATCTCCATACGCTTTGTAGATTGAGTATAACAGGTCTAGATATTCTTCATTAATTTCCCATGCTGGAAGGTTTAGTGGTCTGAACCGTTCTTCTACCCAATCAGCCGCGTGAAATAATTCGAACGCTTCTGGCGTTCCTATAAGAATAATCCGGGTTTGGCTTTGATTAGTGAGTTTTTTAAATCCATTGAAAATGTCTTTTTTATCTTCTAAGTCCGCTTTAATCAAATTCTGGATTTCATCAATGAAAAGGAGTCTAACTTTTCGAGATTTCAATTCTTTTATTATCCTGTCAATTAAAACGTCCGTATGGGTGTTTCTCAACGCAGATCCATGTATTTCGATGCCAAATGTTTCCAATATAGCAGAGAACATGCGTTTAAGCGTGACACGTACCGGTGTCTCATAATATAAAATATCCCATCTAGAAAAAGGTATTCCTTCTTTTTTTGCAATGAGCTTACAATAATTCATGTACTTTATCACCAGGGTCGTTTTTCCCGTATTAATTTCCCCTGAAATGAAAAGAGATAGTGGTCTTACTTCAGAATTAACATCGGGATTATCGTGATATTGGAGAGCTTGCAAGAATGCAACATCGATTTCATCGCAAATTTGCCTCGCTCGATTATATTCAAACCATGCTTGGTATGTAAGAATTTCTGTAGCTTGTTCGACTCGTTTTCTTCTTTCATGATCATGAGATGTAAGATCATGAATACTGGGTGCTTTAATCATTTTTTAACCTTCCATATATTCTTTACTTGGATATTTACTCGTTTCTAATCCTTTCGATTGGTATTTTTGAAAGATTTCTTCATTATTTGGTTTATCAGAATCCATTAATTCAGGTTGATATGTCTTAAAAAGTAGATCATCATATTCATCCAATTCGGAATTAATTGGAATGTTTCTTTCTTTATTCACCAAAATTTTGCTTTGAATACTTTTACGGCTACTCTCTTTTACCTTTTCTTGTTCCCTTCGGACACGTTTCGACTCCTTCTTGGCAGTGCTCACTAACTTTTCTCGTTCTAGTCTAGAATATTCTTTCCTAAAGCTATATGGCGTTAATCTGTTCTTGACTCGAATTTTAATTGCTTGAACGTCTCTCTGCCAAGCCGACGCATAAATTGGTAAATTTCCATATGCTTCAAGTAATGTTGCTGCCCAACCGCTTGCGAGCTCAACTTTGATGGGATTATTATCGATAGGGTTAATAACCCATATATATCGAATATCTTTTCGATCTAACAATACAAATACTTTCTGTTTTTCTCCTAGGATGTTAAATATTCGTGATAATTCCTTATTATTATATTTCAGATATCGTTTGGTTATACCATCACTTCTCAGAGTACGCTTATCTTTATCAAGGGTGTCGAGATATAATAAAGCAATTTCCCGATGGTTTCGTGGCGGTTCTCTTGGTAATGGTATAATAATTTTTGAACTAGAGCATTTGATATCATCGAATTTTACAAAAGGTGCCAGAACATGGTCATCGTAAGAGTTTGTAAAATGATATTCATCAACTATCCATTTATGCAACCATTTTTCGATCTCTTGTAGGGTACAAACAGCTTCAGCTTCTGGTTTTAAATCGGGATTTTCTAGACGTTTTCGTAGTAATGGACGATATCCTGGAACTTCATCTTTTATTCCTTGACGTAAAACGTTGAACCATTGTTCAATAAATGCTTTATAGCGGGGGGTTCTAACAGGAGCGTATTCAAGGATGATGTCGTACTTCATGCAGAACTCTTTCAAGGCTAGAGACCTATAATCCATTCCATTATCCACCAAAATGAGAACTGGAAATCCTTGGATGGGCCATTCTTGCTCAGTCTCGTATATTTGTGTATAATTTTTCTTTGATAAGATACTTTGTACAAGAACTTCAAGAACAGTTTGACTCGAACTCGGCGAGAAAGAGAGATAAAACCCTGTTATCATTCGTGTATGACAATCAATGGAGGCAGTTAAATAGGGAGTGGATAATGGAAGGCGTTGCTCTGAATCTACTAGAAATACATCAAATGGCGTGTTATCAAATTGAAGGACTTGCATCGGACCAACCGCTTCTTGAAAAGAAGCAAATGAAGGAGTGAAATCTGACTTGTGAGCACGTCGACCTCGTTTATAGTAAGCGAGTTCTGAAGCTGTAGTGTTATAATTAACATATCGACGAAATGAAGATATACTAGGTGGTGATGTTTCGGATTTCTTACATAATTTTACAAGATTGTTAAAAGCCTTCTTTAAAGTTATATTGGGTTTTAAATATTGTTTCCGAGCTTTCTCTATCAATTCAAAAGTACTTTGATCGAACTTTTTTGGTCTTCCTGCATTTTTAAAATTTGGAACAAGACCATTAATCCCATTTTTTTTGTATGATGAAATCCAGTAATAAAGTGTTCTTTGGGGAACCATCCATTGTTTACAGAAATTTTTTCGCCATTGTGATGTCCTCTTTTTTGAGGGTTGTTTTAACCACGCCTTCACTATCAAGTGTCGCTTCTCAACTTCTTCTTGATACTTTAGAGGAATGTTTGATGAAATTGATTTTAAAGTAGCATCTTCAAATTCTTGAGAATCAGTCGTATCCTCACTTGTTTGATCTAAAAACCAATCATATTCCTCCCATAATGGCTTAAAAGGAAATCTTTTAATCCTTGTTCTCTTTCGAATAATAGTATCTTCTGATAAACGTCTTGTAGAAAAAGTATCAACAAATACGAGTCCATGATAAATTGCATAACAAATAATTTGACTAGCTTTTCCAATTTCGACTCCTAACTCCTCAGCTAATTGAAAACACAGGAGATTATATTTCTCTCCATCTGGAGATATTAATAAAACGAGACTCTTGATATATTTATCGTTGTCAATACATTTAGATGCTCCTAAAGCATACCAAATATTCGCCATCCGAGTGGTTTTTATTTCTTTTTCGGTTATTACTGCAAATAAACAGCCATTTCGTTTTGCCCAAGATTTTGCAGCCGCGAATTTTAGCTCAAGCTCTTCATAGTTATTTAATAATGATTCTTCGTTCTTGATTTCTACTAACACACAATTTCCATCAGAAAATTCAATATAGACATCAGGGGTGTAGCTTTTCGTTTTTCCCTTTTCATCCTTATATTCTATTTTAACTGGTTGGTGTTGATATCGTATTACAGCAGGATCATGTTCAAGTTGAAGGTAAAAATTTCGTTCGAGCTGAGATTCGTATTCGACAAATTTCTCCGGAACTTTATTTGATGGAAAAAATCCGCGATTTCCTCGCGTCTTTGGTGGTATCTTACGGACTGAGGACCAATTTATAGACATTGCCAATCATTTTGATAAAAAGAAGATCGCACTATATATATGGTGCCAGACATTTTGAAATTCTTGATACATATTGCCAAACATTATGAATTTCTTTTTTCCAGAATTGTTTGGCGATAAACCAGAAGAATGATCCTCAGAACTATTTCTGCATTCCCTTCATTGCTAATCATTATGAATTTTCTCATAATGTTTTCATGCCATCTGTTGAGAGAGTATCTTTTAGAGAAAAGATCTTGATCAAACCAGTCTTATCCAAACGGTTCTATCGTTATCCATGGGAAATTTAGAAACTCTCATGTTCTTAAATGCGTCAGGCATGATGATCTGGTAACCTTTTCCTTTTACACTATAAAACCCGATTTGATTGTCTAAGTTAGTTTTAAGCCTCTTAGCTTTATTCTTTATTAAATCTGAAATATCATGGTCATTTATTGCCTTATTGACCACTTCTCCAATTGTCATGCTTGATGTATACCCCGGCCTATAAGGATCGTCAATATCGATGAAGAATTGGTCCGTTTGATTTTTATCGAGAAATATCACGAGTTTGTATCGATTTTTAGCAAGAACTTTAAGTCTTCTTTTCTCTTGAAATTTTTCCAGCTTGCTCGGATCTGATACTTCTAAATGAAATTCTATTGCATACTCTTTATATAAATATTCGTTTTCAATAATATCTTCTAAGATTTCTTTTCCTTTATGGTTGCCCATTTTTGCGAGGATATAAGCAAGATTAATTTTTTCTCTCAATTCTTCAGTCTTATTCAATTCCTTTTCAATTACGTCCGTAACTTTTGGATTCTTAATTTTAACAAATATTTCAGCAATATTCCTTACTACTTCGTTAGAAAAAAACCAAACTTTCAACAGTTTAAGACTTGATTTAAGATTGCTTACATCTGCTATCAATGAAATCGTTTTAATGGTTTCTAAATTATTTAAACGATATGGATTAAATGAACTTAATTTTTTATTATGTTCTATTGACAGAGCAATTAATTTCTCTGCAGTTTTATTATCTCCAAGTTTACCTAAGGCATTAAGAATAGGTATTTGTTCTGACCTATATCCTTTTTTCATTAAGTTACGTAGCTTTTTTAAAAGCGGCTTATTAGCTTTTGGAGAGTTGAGTTGAATCAATTGATCGCAGATTTCTTCCGTTTTGCTCCTATCAGATTGGAGTTGATTTAAAAGCTCTTTAAGATTCATGACGAAAAAAAAAAAAATCTTTATTTAAGTTTTTCTATACTTCGGTCTTAGGTTAGTCCGAAATTTTAGTTACGGCTTAAATCTGTTTCAATAAATCTAGATTTAGCCAAAAATTCATTAAACAGAAAAAGTCGGCAAGAAATGATCCGCTCTGAATTTCTGACCTACCCAAATTCTTGTTTATATAAAAAACATGATTTTTCGAAATATTTGTCGATAAATCGCATGGCTGGTCTATATTATTGCCTGATTACTAAAAGACTTGATAATCTTTTTAAAGAAGTTTTAAATCGTTTTAAATGATGAATAAAAACCAAACAAAAACCCTGATTTGTGTTCTAACGGCAGGATTATTCTTCATTCCTTCGGTTATCTTTGATTTATGGTTTCTCATTCCAATTGGAGCCATATTTGATTGGTTGCCTTTGCCGATGGGATGGATGAAAGGTGAAGAAAAAACAGAACGAAAGAAAAATTTAATCATAATCCATGCCATAATCACCGTGATAGCTTATATTTTCGCAATCATTTGGATTTTTACGCTGATATGGATTTATAAGTTCTTATTTTTGGAAATCTGGTGGGCGGCGGTCATAATTGGAGTATTCTTGATTGGAAAATGAGGAAAATTTGCTCTAAGCCTTACCGCGGCGTGCATCTTCTTTCTTTTGAATCTCTTCATATGGGTCGTGGTAGAATGATAAATAATATTTTGCTGCCAGTTCATCCAGATCCCAATATTCTCCCTGCAGGGATTGGATGCTTGCAAAGACTCGCTTTGCGTTTTCCGTGAATCCGCTTGAAGTTATGATGTAGGCATAGTCAATGCCGTATCTGCTTGCGAATTTTGAGAATTCTTCAATTGTTTCTTGGTCGACCAGCTTGTTGAAGTAATGAATTCCTTGTATGAATATACGATTTCCGAAGATTTGTTGAATTCTCAGTTTTTCTTGCGTGTAATCTGCGATGCGGAATCCCTTTTCGAACAATACATCGGCAATGGGAAGGAATTTGAAATTATTTTTTTCAAAAAATCGTTCGATTATGTCCATGAAGCCCGATTGGTCAACAGACAAGATCCAGTTCTTGATCTCTTCCGTTCGAGTCCTAAAATCTTTATAATCTTTTTCTTGCAGGAATATTTGATATTTATAATTTAATAACTTGATTTGTTGCTGTAAATACCTAAAACTCGTTTCATAATTTTCTTTACTGATGGTATTTGACTCTCTTTTCTTTTCAAGTTGATCTAGTCCTTCGCTCAATCGCAAGATTCGAAGTTGGAAATCTTTTTCAGATTGAATGACGAATCCTTCGACTTTTAGTTCGGTTATTTTAAACTGATTTGATTTTTGCTCCGCCTCATTTGGTACAATTTTTACTTCCTTTTCAGTTTCATCTTTCTCGTCTTGTTGTTCGGCTTGTTTTTCTTTTTTCCATTCCGGAAACATGATATCGCGAACCATCCGTCAATTTCTTTTTAGAATTTCGTCGAAAGTCGTCATTTATATCTGATCCGTCGTCGTATTTATAATTAATTATAAAAAGACGTCTTGTTTTTATTCGCGGCTAAAGAAAAAATGGTTCAGAAGCAAGGATCTGAACATGTTGTCTATTTAAAATAAAAATGAGTCTTGAATTTAATTACATTCCAAATGAAAACTGAAATTCGGATGAATAGTCAAGACCGCTGAAGTAGACGGAAATACTGGAAATAATGAGCACGACGATTAATATGCTTATACAAACGAGAAAAATGAATGACATTTTTTCGTAAAAGGTCGGTGGGTCTGGTATTTCGTCAAAAGGATCCCTTGACATCTGATTTCACCTGATTTAAAAAAGTTTAAAACCTTACTATATAATTTTTCTAAAGATTGCTATTAAAGTTTTTTACAAATTCGATTGAAAATGCCCAAGTTGAAGAGAATGAAGTTTGCGAAAGTCCACGGAATTGGTAATGATTTTATTTTAATAAATAATATTGAGGAGCGTATTTCAATAGAGCGTTTTCCTGAATTAGCCCGTAGGTTTTGCAGGCGTAATTTCTCTATTGGTGCAGATGGGATTCTCGTTTTGGAAAATTCACGGGGTGCAGATTTCAGGATGCTAATTTTTAATTCTGACGGTTCCGAAGCGGAGATGTGTGGGAATGGTATTCGTTGCATTGCCATGTATTGCCATGAAAAAGGTCTCACGGACAAGCAAGAGTTAGAAATCGAGACGCTTGCAGGAATTATCAAGCCAAGAATTAACATCAACGAAAAGAATCAAGTTTCCGGGATCACGGTTGACATGGGCAAAGCAGAACTGACCAGAAGTAAGATTCCCATGGTCGGTCCTGATGAACCCGTTGTATCTGAAGATTTTGATCTCAATGGAACCGTTTTTAAAATTACAGCTGTTTCCATGGGCAATCCTCACTGCGTGATTTTCGTAGATGACCTTTCTACCTTCAACACGTGGAAGGAATTTGGAGCAAGGATCGAAGTTGATGCCAGATTTCCACAGCGCGTGAACGTGGAATTTGTCCAAATCGAGTCGCCTAGCAATGTTAAAGTGAACGTTTGGGAACGCGGTGCAGGTGCTACACTAGCGTGTGGAACGGGTGCCTGTGCAGTAGTTGTTGCTTTAGTGTTAAATCGAAAGGCAAAGAAGGGTGATGAGATCACCGTATCCTTACCCGGAGGCGATTTAAAGATAACATGGGCTCTCGATGAGCATGTATACATGACCGGACCTGCTGAGTTTGTATTTGAGGCGGAAATTAATCATGATTGATTATCATTGTCATACAAAATTTTGTCGTCATGCAACGGGCACGATGAATGAATATGTAGAGCGTGCGAAGAAGTTGGGACTATCGGGAATGGGTTTCAGCGATCATTTTCCCATGGTTTTTCTGAGGCGTTTTTTCAAACCTGAAGAAATCAACGACGTTCCGCTTGAGGATTATTCAATGACTCCTGAAGAAGTCCCTACCTATCTCCAAATGGTGAAGACGTTACAAGCACGGTTTACCACGCCCGGCTTCGAGATAAAACTCGGGTTTGAACTAGACTATGTTCGAGACCAAGATGCTCAAATCAAATCATTAATTACTCCACATGTTGCCGACTTAGATTATATCTATGGTTCCATACATTTTCTTTACGTGAAAGGTCGTGTTTTTCCCTTTGACGATTCTCGATTCAAGAAGATTTACGATAGCGTGTCCATAGATGACTTGCACGTCCTATATTTCGAAAGTCTAAACAAGATGGTCAAATCGGGCATTTATGATATCGTTGCTCACTTTGACTTGTTGAAAAAATTCAATATCCGTCCTTTAAAAAGGTCTAATTATGAAACTCTCGTGGAAGAATCGCTTTCTGAGATAGCAAGATCTGGAATGGCATTAGAATTAAACACGGCTGGTCTCAGAAAACCCGTGAATGAGTTTTACCCCGAAGATTTCATCCTAGAAATATGCTTGGAAAAGAAAATTCCCATCGTGCTCGGTTCCGATGCCCACAACCCTGAAGAAGTCGGTCATGAATTCAAGAGCGCTCAAAGTTTGCTTTTAAAATTAGGATTCACGTCAACGGTTAACTTCAAAAAAAGGAAGCAGGTTTTAATCAATCTGATCGATTAGCCGTAGTACTGACCCTGGTCGTTCCTTGCAAGCAATCGCCGTAAATCATTTCGGAGCTTCCGATCGAGTTCCTTCTGCTTGTCCGAGATGAAATCAGGTTTATTTGAGAAAAGAATCGGTCCCTGTAATGACAGAGGAGACCTCAACGTTTTCTCTATCGGAACGGGATCGTTACGGAGAACATCAGAAATTAATGCATTTATGGGATTTTTATCCAGCAAGTCATTTTTCAATCGCTCTAATTGTTCGGAAAGAAGCGGTCTGAAACCAAAGCTAGGACTCTGTCTCTGAACAAGACTTGCTTCATCAGGGTTCCCTATCTTCATTCCGACTCCAAGCGATCTCGGTTTAAAAAGGCTGTCAAGTTTAACTTGCCAGACCCCGTGATTTGGGTTTGAAACGAAAATATTCCCATTATTGAATTTATCACGATTCACGGACATGTGCCAATCGAGCGGATCCTTGTTATAAAGCTTCATGATTTCATACAGGATTTCTTGCACGGATTTCATCTATCATCACGTTGATCGAAATAGCATATATTCAGGCTATATAGGTTTTTAGTGGCTTTTTAAATTTTCTAATTTCTTGCAATTCTTTAATAACCAAAAGTTGGTTAAACTTCATCAATTATCAACCAGAGCAATTTTTAAACCAAACTTTTAAATCTACTAATGAAAAAGTACGAACCTATTGGTTTAAAATTTAAAAAAATGGATTAAAATTCAAAAAGGTGTTATGGAAATGGGAAGTGCCGTATGGGATGGTGCAGATGATTTCGTTGCCAGTGTTAATGAACCTTGGGTGATGTTGATAACCATTGCGTTATCTGCACCGTTTGCAGTCTATAATATTCTTATGAGTGTCCTATCAATTCTGTCAAATCTAGCGATATTATTAAATCCCCTCTCTGCTATAATACCCTTGATAGGTGCCATCGTGCCTATCAGCATGGGTATCGCCTCCTTAGTCTGTGGAATTTTAGCCGGTGTTTTATATCAATTGATCATTGCGCCTGCAGTATCTGATGATACAATGACAGTGGCGAAGCATGTTTGGCTCATCATCATCATGGTGATTAGCTTTTTTGCAGGGTTAGCGGGAGTCTGGATGTTCGTGATCTGGCTTTTTAAGTCGATTCTAGGTGCTCAACCAATTTGGGATGCCGCCCCTTCGTAAATAAAAAACGAAATTTTTTTCTTTTTTCTTTTTTCTTGGGATTTTTTTTCAGATAATTCAAGAGAATTGATGAGATGGTCAACCAAACATTTAAAATAGAAATGCATTTAGGTTAATCATCAGCTTCGTAAAACTTGGACAATCCTGCACGTTTAAATTTTTTCACGCGGTGTTCCCGTGATGACACGCGCTTTAATTAGCACTTTCGCCGCCCTTTTTCATC
>JALGVI010000103.1 GCA_029838215.1 Candidatus Helarchaeota archaeon
TCTAAAAACGTGTATTCTCCTTCGTTACGAACCACGAAATCGAAGTCGTGTTGAAAGACCTCCTCCGTATTTAGCGTGGCATGGGTACCACCTGCAACGACGGGAACTTTCAGCGCTTTTTTCACGTAACGTGCAAGCTGGTATCCTCTGATGGCCGTGATAGTCTGGATGGAGATCCCGACTAAATCCACTCCAACAAAATCCTCTGGCTTTACACGGTCAATTTTTTCTTCAATTATTGTTACATCATGACCTCTCTTGCGAAGCATCTCCCCAATAATGCAAACACCTAAATGTGGTAATCGTAGCCCGGGTAGTGTAATTGTAGAAAAGTTAGCACTAAAACGCAACTGATCTGGTAAAATGAACAAGATTTTCTTCATGTCTTAATTTTTAAAATCTCGTCGTATTTGAGATTTGTGGATTATTTTATTGGCGGTCAGGACATGATAAATTGGTATCCTCAATTTTATTAATTCTTTTTGCCATTTTAAATAAGAAAATACCAAATCATTTATCTTTAATGTAATTATTCATGGTGTTCGACCGAAAATGACAAGGATTTTATTCGCCTCAGATTTTCATGGCAATGGAAAACGACTCCAAACCTTTTTCAGAACCAAGAGTGCTGACATCTTCATTATTGGCGGGGACATTTTCTCCATCGAAGGTGATTTCCGCCAAGTCTACGTGAACCAAACGAAATTTGCAAATGAAGTCATCAAACCACTCTTAAAAAGCCTACGGAAAAAAGAAGTTTATCTCCTACATGGGAATAACGACGTGGTATTTCATTTAATTGAAGAATGGGAAAATGAAGGTTTGTGTCATGTTCTTCACGAAAAGATTTTCCCCTTAGGTGATTTCGACTTGATCGGTTTTGGACACGTCCCTCCAACACCATTTCCGATAAAAAATCACGAAAGACGAGACTTGGATGAATTCTTTCCCGTCAAGCAAGTCTTGAGACCAGTCCTCTATAAAAAAGACGGATTTTTTCAAGAAATTGATTTCATTTCCTACTTGAAGGAAAATGAATCACTCATCAATCTACTTAAAAAAATACCCGAGCCGCGGTCGCAGGAAAAAGCCATTTATATCATGCACTCTCCACCACATGACACCGACTTGGATTTTACTTCCAGAAAGGAACACGTTGGATCAAAAGCCATCAGGTACTTCATTGAAGAAAAACAACCTGCGCTCTTTCTATGTGGACACATTCATGAAGCGGCGGGAATCATGAAGATGGGCCGAACGTCTTGTGCCAATTCAGGAAATAATAGGTTCATTTCATTCGAAATACAGAAAGAAATTTCTAAATTGGAGCTCTTTTAGGACAATCTCCATGATTCGTAAAGCTCGTTTTGGACAAGCACGAGCCAGTTTAGTTCGTTTTTAAATAATTTCATTTCCATTGAAATTACTATAAATCATCCCTATCCTTATATAATCACGATGAAATAAATACTGTAAAGAAAAGAGATCCTTTGATGAATGAAAAAAGCTTTCTCGTACCACGTTAAGAAATTATTTCATGAGCAATATTAGGAGGACGATAGGTGAATTCATGCGAAAAAAGTGTTGAGAAGATAAAACAGCTCTTTGAAAGGATTCCCGTCCTCCGTCCTACAAAAGATGGAAAGATCTTCATAAAAATCAAGGATTGTTTGATTGCAATAGAATATTCGAATAAGAAAATCAATGTAACGCGAGTGACTAATGATGATCGCAAAGATGAGCTTCTAATTAATTATTCCGATTTCGAGACGTTATATTACGTGCTTGATTCTAAGAATCTTCATGAATACGGCGATCGTTTGGTATATTCTGTTGCCTTGGAAGGAAAGATAAACCTAGATGCCATTGAGAAGAATCCCATTCGCAATCCATTTTATAAGCTCATATGTCGAAGCCGCATGAAACGTGGCGTGCAGGTCTTTGAAATGGTCATTCCTCTATATTTCTGATCCAATTTCTTGTTATTCACGTAAATTTAAAAGTTAAACGTGCGGATTAAGTCGTTTGAATTTATCTTGGTGTGAAAAAATGGTGAAGGACGTGCAGACTAAATTTGGAGATGTTATGTCTCCGTATGTAATTTTTATCAACAAGAATGACAAAATTCCTTCCATTGCAAAGACCATGATGAAGGAGTGGGTCGATACCGTTTTTGTTAATGACAATGGGCAAACCGTTGGCATGATCACGGACGGAATTATTTGGAAGCTAATTTCTGAAGCCGATCCCAAAATTTATGAATACAAGGCGGGTGATATAATGTTCAAGGACTTTGTAGTCGTTGATGCGGATCGCCCGTTCTCCAAGACTCATAGTGAATTGAAGGAAATCCTACATGATTCTCCCATTAAGCGCATTGCCGTGCGAAACTCCAAGGGCGATATCATTGGCGTGCTGAAAACAAAATTTTTCGAACGAGTAAAACGTTATTCCCGAACCTTTAACGTCGTTTTTAAGAAAGATAATTAAGGGACTGAATAAAAAACATGACATTTGATTTATCTAAGAAAGAAAACCTATTCGAAGAGATATCCCATTCGGAAACACGCTTTTACCAGGTGTTTCTTTGTTATTTTGACGAAACTCGGGGTCACCTACCCCTGTTTACGTACCCTTTGAGTTTTAAAAACGATGAGAAAGAACTCAAGATTATCAAAATACATTCCATCTGGTTTTTGGATACAAAACAAGAAGATCTTCAACATGTTGATTTGGAATTCGGAGAGAAAATTTATCTTGCAATGAAATTCACGGGAAAATCGTGGCGTGAAAAAGCACGGGCTGGTCTAACAGAAACAACACCCGAAACTTATGTTCTAATTCTAGCATTACCTCAACATTTAGCGTTTTTAGGAACCGACCTTCTTCTTTCTCTTTATATAAAGATCAAAGAACTTGCAGACCAATTATACATCCTAATTAAAAAAGAAATGTGCGCGTACAAGTTAATCAAGAATCAGAAAGACTATACGATCATCGAAGAAGGAAAGGTTATTGAGAAAGAACTATATAAAATTTGCAAGAATCTCGTTCCTCCAATCTTTCTCGAAACCGATATTTTTGATAATCTCGTTAGTGCGAATATTGAGAAAAACCAAAAACTGGCATATCTCTTATATTCCGAACTTACAAAAAAGAAAACCGAAAAACCTCGTGAGTTCGAGATTGCTCCTCCGAGCGAAAAAAGTCTAAGAGAAAAAGGCATCTTTAAAAAACCCGTTAAAATCACGAACATAGGACTGATTGATAATAACCAAAAATTGCGGGTTTCCGTGAAAAATCTTTCGAAAGACCTACATGATGTTCTCATTCAGATCACACAGGTCAAGGCGTTTTTTGAGACCTCAAGTTGGCAAACAGAAGTCGATACTTGGTTCGCAGGTGAAGAATTGGTTTTTAATTACCCCATCAGCGAAATCGAAGAAGTAGGATTTCAATTGAGAATAAAATCAATAAAAGACGGTGCGCTTTTGTTATCGAAACAGATATACCCCAAGGATTACCTGAAAGAACGTCCAATTTCCGTGCTTGAATCAACTAAAATTAAGGACTTCATGGATCCGAATCCCCAGACAATTTCTTATTCTGCCAATGTTAAGGAAGCCGTAAAGATCATGAATTCCCTGCAAATTGATTATGTTATTGTGACCTTTGATGAAACACCGATAGGCATTGTAACTCACAGGGATATCCTGCGGAAAGTCATCAATCGATGCATCCTGCGTGATAATGTTCCTCCTAATGTAATTAAATGCAAGGACATCATGACAAAACCCCTAATCACGGTCAATGAAGACGATTCAATCAAGAAGGCTGCACTTTTAATCATCCAAAACCAAATCAAAAAACTTCCCGTATTAAAAGGTAATGCACTACGCGGCATCATCACTACAAACGACTTGATCAATGTTTTTCTGAAACAAAAAGTTCAGGTGGACATGCAAGATGAAAAACTAAGAGAAATCGTCAATATCAAGTCCCTTCCCGTGAAGAATATAATGAACGCAAACGTCCTCATGATGGATTATTACGATTCGTGCCAGAAGCTCCTGAATACTCTCTTGCGAAGGCAAGTAGGGAGCACGTTAGTCCAAAAAAATAATAAACCTGTTGGAATCATAACTGAACGCGATATCTTGAAAAAATTCATAGAAGAAGAACGGGAACCTCGCGACCTGATAGTCGGAGATCTCATGAGCAGTCCCGTGATCTCCATAACTCCTGATACAAAAATTTACGAAGCCATTGAGCTGATGATCCATAAAGGAATCAAGTATTTACCCGTGGCGGATGAAAACAATCCTTACATGATCAAAGGGATCATCTCGAATACCGACATTTTTAACATCGATATCTCAAAAACTTCCGATTTCTAAAAAAATCCATTTTTTTTCCATCTTCATCTCTAAAAAAATTAATAAAATTACTTTGGATAATGTGACTACATGAAATTAAGTTGAGGCGTAGCAAATGACCGAAAAAGTGAAGGAAGAAGAACAATTCAACAAGAGTTTTGAATACTTAAAAGTCAAACTTGAAGGTGGAAAAGATTCTTTCGGAAAATTAATGAAAGAAATCGTCGATACCGGTATTTGCACTAAATGTTCTGCTTGTGTAGGGACTTGTGATGTTCTGGTTTGGGACCTCGCAACTGATAGACCCAAATTGGTGGGAAAATGTACCGGTTGTGGAATTTGTTATAATCAATGTCCAAGAACTTTCACTTCCCTTTCTGACATTATAGGATCTTTTAAAGTCGCTTACACTGCTCAATCCCTTAACGAGAAGATTAAGGGTCAAGATGGGGGTGTCGTGACCGCATTATTAGCATATGGCCTGAGCGAAGGACTTCTGGATTGTGCAATCGTAACTAAAAAAGATAAAGAAAAGCTTTGGTACCCCGTGCCCACGATCGTTACGAATCTTGATGACCTTTATGATTCCGCAGGATCGGTTTACATTCACAGCCAAACTGTAAATAAATTAATGGAAGCCATTCGGGCTGGATACCACTCCATTGGATTTGTAGGCACTCCCTGTAACGTGGATGCCGTGGCAAAAATGCAAGAAAGCACGACGGGAATGCTTCACGCATTCATGCGTACAAACATACTTAACATTGGACTATTCTGCATGGAATCTTTTACATACGAGGGATTAACAGATTTCTTGAAGGCGAACGGAAGCAATTGGGACGAAGTTGTAAAATGTACTATTGAAAGAGGTCAATTTGTATTCCATCTTAAACCTGAATTGGGAAAAGACAATATTGCACGAAAAGTCCATACATTAGTACGGTATGCAGAAAGTTCTTGTAGTTATTGTGGCGACCTCACCTCTGAAAATGCAGATATTTCCGTGGGAAGCATCGGATCTGCAGCAGGATGGTCTACTGTCTTGGTGCGAAATAATAAAGGTTATCAATATCTCATTGACGCTGCCGAAAAAGGTTGGATAAAGTTAGAACCACTCGCCAATAAGAAAATAAACCTTCTTAAAAACATAGCAAAAAGGAAAAAGCAATCAATCTATAAAAAACCAGAACGGAAAACCGTCATTTTCATCACGAAAGTAGCCACTGGTGAGCCTAAAAAAATTACTCCTGCCGGTAAAGAAGACATCATAGCCGCTGCGAAAAGAAAACTCGTGAAGCTCACAAAATCAAAAGCAATTCCTGCAGAAAAAATATATAAAGTTGATGTCATCAACTCCTCAGGACAAACACTCGATAACGTCAAGATCAAGATAAGCAACCACAAGGACCTCACGGAAATTGAAACTTGGGAATATGAAATACCCATCTGGTATCCATTCGAAGAACTCAGCTTCGAAGTACCATGGACCGACCCTCAAAGTGAATTTCTCGTCGAACTAAATGACCAGAAAGGCTTGATGCTGAGCAGAGGTGCAAAACTCGAAAAACTTCTTGCGCCAAAGGAATAAAGGTTTTCCCAACTCTTTTCATCCAAATTTTTTTATTCTTGAAACAAACCGAAAAAACATCAAGGACTGAAAATCGTGAAGATTTCGTTAGTAGGACTCTCGGGTGCTGGCAAAACTAGCATATATGCAACAACGTTTGCAAGCAAGACCATTAAGGATACACAACAGTTTGCTCCTACAGTTATGTATGAAGTCCGAAGTCATCCTTACCTGGGGTTAAATGTTTCTTTTTTCGACTTCGGCGGACAAGAACAATACCGTGATGACTATCTCAAAAAACCAGAGGTCTTCAAGCAAACCGATGTTTTAATTCCCATTATCGACCTACATGACCCCGAAAAATTCGATGATGTCTCTAAATACCTTCAAAAAGTCTTAAAAACAATGAAATCTTTCGAAAAACAACCTCGTGTCGTGATTTTTTACCATAAATACGATTCTCAAGGATTTCCTCGAGAGCAACTTGAGGCAAATCTGACCCAAGCTCGAAAAAAAATTGCACCTGTCTTCAAGGAATGGAACGCGGAAGAAAAATTAACTTCCATCTATGAGCAAGAAAAATTAGCAATGATTTTTAGAGATATTCTTGTTGCATATTACAAGGATCTGGAGAAACATGTTAAAAATGCTGAGAATATCTTGAAAAATATTGATGCAAAAGTCATAATCAGCGATATTTCTGGAAACGTGATTGTTCACAACGTCTTTGGTGTATCTGCAGGTCTTCAATTACAAGCCGACCTCCGAGATTTCATCAGTTCTTGTAATACGATTCGTGGTAATTTTTTCAATACTGATTCAGTTACATTCATCGGATCATCCAAGGAAACAGAAAAAGAATTCGAAATCAACATCTTCAAATATATATTGGCAGTCTTGATAATGCGAAGCCAAAAAATCAGCCCTAAAACCAGAGGGCAGATAGATCAATTATTAACCGACATGGCACTTTTCGCAGATCTTGTCGTTCGCACTCACGAAGAAGAATAGATTTAAAAAAAACAATTCTTGTCGTATTCTTACTGCTAAGCTTTTGCTTTCTTGTTTTTTATGTTCTCCAACCGCTGTATCGCAGCAATGGTTTCATGTCGAACTGAATCGACTTCTATATATCCCTTGATGCGAGCCTGTGTAAATGCTTTTTCCCCTATTTCAGTTCGAATGACCACCGTAGACCAACCACCTTGAGATCCCACGCTTCCCACTGAAATATCTGCAAGAGCATTTGAAAAGTCCTTGCAGTAATGACATGCATTCCTTGCATAAGAATTCAAGTCTTTAATTGGCGTGACCTTTGGTTCGTCATCCGTGTAAACGAATAACTTCCCTTTAGAAATGTCCATCTTCCTGATTTGTTCATCCCTTATGCCAAGCTTGGTATTCGTGAACTCCTTGACCAATCCTTCATGATCAAAGTTTTCCATGCAAAAAAGTCCGATCGTGATTTTTATGAGATTTGACGGAAAAATCGGGGCTTTTACAGAATGCGATTGCATTTTCCGAATTGCTGAAATTTGACAAGGCGTTCCCACGAAAGCAAGCCGTAAACCATTGATGTTATCATATGGCAATGCAAGTTTTCTTTCTAAATAACGGGGACTTAACACGCTAAGATTGGGAGATACAGAATAACGCGTGCCCGAACTTCCTTCAAGATCCTCAATCCCCTGCACGATGACAGGAATGGGCTTCCATGATGAATCAAACTTGCTGACTACTGCACCATCAATCAAATCTTCTGAGAAGAGATATTTTAAAATCGAAGTCACGACTCCACCATCTTGACATTTTCCTCTAAGTTGTTCGTCAGTAGTTTGAGCCGTAAACACGTTACCTCGGTTTAAAATGGTGGAAGAGCCCTGGGAAAATTGATTGGTGATTTCTACTCTTGGACAAAACTCATGACATAATCCACAATCAATGCAAGGTTGCTTCATCTCTTTTGAATCTGCAGGGAGCATGTAAGGCTCTAATTCATTTAGACTCAAGCATTGCACGGGACATATCGCTATACAGGCTCCACAACCCGTGCATTTATTCGTTTCGATTATTTCCTGCTTTAAATCATGGAATCTTGAATTCGTGCTCATTTTTAATGCTCCGAAAGTTCTCAATCCATCATGTTGTCATTTTTAGAACAACATCTGATCAAAATATGAATGATGTTCTTAAATGTTTTTTCCTTGAAATAAAGAAAATTCTGAAATCCCATGACCGCTCTATCCGATCATCCAAATTTTTCGACCGAAAAACTCCCATATTTTATCATGTTAAACTCAAAGTCTCATGGGATATGCTCACCATTATATCGACTCTTTTTTATCACGTCTAATTTTGCCCTGTCTGAATTTAAGAAAATAAACGACATAATTGACTGCAATGTCAAGCGGGAAACGGTCAAAATTTTAGAAATTGACACAAAGACGGGCAAAAAATCGACGCGGACATACACGATAAGCGCAAAACACGGCATGGCACCTAAGCGTATCAAAAGGAAAGCTAAGAAAAAAGATAAGGTGAAGAAGGTTGCGAAAAGAAGAAAAACGAAAAAGACAGACAAAAAAACCTAAAATCGTTGATAAAAAAATGATGAAAAAAGATCCCAAGAGAACAACACGGAAGAAAAGGGAGATTTCTTCATTAAAAAAACAGATTGAATCCCATGAGAAGAAATTAGAAAAAGCAAAGAAAAATAGAAATACCGAACGGGTAAAATATTATGAGAAGGAAATCAGAAAATTCGTAAGAGAAATCGTGAAGGCAGAGGGAATATTAAAACGAAAACGGAAAAAACGGATAAAGTAGTTGTCCCACGACGTTACTGAGAATTATTTCCTTTGGAAATGGGATTCTTACTTTCTCTTCATGTTTAATGAAATCCTCAAGGAACTCGTGGAGGATTGTTTCGATTATTTCATCCAAGAGTTGATCTTCTTCTCCAGACTTCTTCAATTCCTTGTAGATAGTGCTAAGGTAGACTATAGCTTCCCGGTGCTTTGTAACGTAGTTGCCTAAGTATTTTTTACCGCGAATAGAGTATTTAATTTTGAATTTATTCATCATGATATTGATCGATGATGACCTAAAAAAAGTAATTCCGTTATGTAAGAAGTATGTGATCTTCGTCATAAAATAACTTAATTAATAATAGTAATTAACTAGTGCGCGAAACCCTATAAAAAGTTGGACATTGATAAAGGGGAGAAATACGGAGATGTCACGCGGTTTCAAGTACGGCGAGTTCCAACACGTTTCTCGCATGGGACGAATTCGCCGCCGCCATTGGTGCTTCCACCTGACGAAAAATATTAATATAAATAAAATCATCATCATTATGACGCACCCCCAAGGTGCGCGTTTCCGTCTTCTGATGGGACGGAACTCCCTTGGACGAGGACGTGTCTCCCGGCATGTCCATTAATGTCCAAGTTTATACCATCAGTTACAGCATCTAACTAATTTTTAACTTTTTTTATCCTCCTATTTTTACGGGCAAGTCCATTTCTTCGAGGATTTCCTTATATTTTTCCATTTCTTCTCTTGAAGGTGGTTCAAGATTTGAACACTCATAATTCCAATCCAGCTTTTCATATTTGGGCGTTCCCAATTTATGGAAGGGCAACAAATC
>JALGVI010000039.1 GCA_029838215.1 Candidatus Helarchaeota archaeon
CCATGCAATTGCGAATTCTTCTCTCGTTCCTTTTTGGGCTTCAAAGTCGCGCATTTTCCATTTGGAAATTGCAATCACCGTATCAAACACTTTAAATCCTTCTAACTCGCTCTCTGTCCACTCCGTGTCTGCCGGAACTTCCTGCACCAATGCTTCAGAGGCATCGGCTTGAGACGTGGCAGGTGGACCACTTGCAGTATTGAGATATGAGGATCTTGCAGGAGCAGAACTTGCTGGTTGGGCAACCACGATTTTTAAGGGTTTTGAAAAATCAATTTTTTCGAGGTCTTCAACTAATTCCATTAAATTTTCGGTTGAGCTTTCAGGAATTTCCTTCTTAAGCTGCTTCACGACTTTAATTATTAAAGTTTCAATGCTTGCGATGTCTTGCAATGGTTTTGAGATATTTTCTGAAAATAATTTTAATAGAGATTCTCGAAGATCTACCGAAACCTGTCTTTGTATTTTATATAGTTTCTGCGTGAGATTTTTATCATAAGCCTCCAAACGGGCTTCCATCTTTTCGCAAAGATTTTTTCTAATATCCATGATCTCTTCGATTGATTTTAATTTCTGGACTGTTTCTTTTAATATTCCTGTAAGTTCATTGAATTTCGAAGCAGATTTATTTTATCAATATACCATTTTGATTTGCCGAATATCCTTGAATACAAATTTTATTTGAGTGATTTTCATGGACGAAGCATCAACGATTGAAGAATACAAATTATACGAGCTCGCAGAAAAACGGGCAAAGCAAAAATTCATCATTCAATTGCACGTGGGAATCTATATTGGTATTAACATCTTTCTCACGATGATGAACGTGATTACAGTCGTGGTCGCCGCTTTAACGATCATCCCAACAATTCCTCTTCTACCTCAACTTTGGGTTTTCTATTCTTGGATTGGATGGGGTGCGGGATTGCTCATTCATATCATCGTTACGAAAACAAAAAGCCCAATGCTGATAGGATTTTTCACCCATGGTGTTGTTTCATTGATGCTTACTATAATATTGTTTTATATTAATATTGCATATCCGCCAATCCCCTTCTTCTTTTGGGTTATATTCCCTCTCGTTGCTTTTATCGGTGCTTTCACCATTCACGGTGTCTTCATGTTACTTTACAAGAAGATCTTTAGGGAAGATAAAGATGGAAAAAGCTGGTTTGATCGTCTAATCGAGAAAGAGGCAGGAAAGATACGGGAAGAATTACAGAAAGATGTATAAGAAAAATGAGTAGGAAAGAAAAAGATTCTGCCGAAATAAAGAACAAAACGGAATACGATGTAAAAAAATATAAGGCAGAGAAGGCTCTCCGGAGAAAACAGAAGAAATTCGGTTCCATAATGGTAAAAGGGCGCATGCGTGATGACAAGCGCGTTAAAACGTACTCAGTAACAATTCCGGCTCAAATCAGAACCGACATGGACCTTAAAGGCGGAGAGTATTTTTTAATCAAAGCAAAAAAGGATGAAATTATTCTTAAATTAATTAAAACGGAAGAAAACGAAAAGGAAATTGACGAATAAACATTGAGTTTTCCCATACTTAGTATCTTTCAGCCAATTTGTCGTTACAAGACCTGCACGCGTGAGCCATCCAATGATTTAAGGTACCGCAGTTGGGACATGTATTCAGCTCAAGTGTTTTTTCGATCCATTTCTTTTTCCCGTGTTGTTTTTGATAGTTAACGTCCCAATTGAGTTTCCGAAGAAACGGCTTGTAAGGGTACTTTTCTATTTTTTTACAAGGATACTCATCGCAAACCGCACAACTTACAATTTCTTTCTTTCGGACGCATTTCTTCAGGCTACAAGTCCTACAGAAGAAAAATGGAAGATCTGAATTACATCCTTCGCAGATGACTTTTTCAGGTGTTATTCCAACATTTTTTGCCAATTTCTTCTTTAGTTTTTCATCATTGTTTTTATAAGCAATCAGGTATGGACAAACGTCGCAGTAAACGCCACAAGAAGCTAATAATTTTGGGTCATCCATTTCAAATCCTCACCAAGACATAATGATCGTTACGACATCGTGATATAACACAATTATATTATTTAAATTAAATAACTTAGTTGAAAATCAAGAACTTTTAAAGATTTATTAATCATGTTGAACCCGATGAATACGATTAAATTATTAAAGCCTTGATGAGTTCTTAATAAAAATGCAATAGAATGTTGATTCTCGTAATCTTTAACATTTTTTTCCGAAGGATCTTGACTTTTTTACGAGTATTTTTGAAATAAAAAGTTTTAAATACTTGAGAACGCGTTTTGATACATTGATCATGATCAGCTTGATCATGTGATATAAAATATAACGCAATTTTTTAGGCGATCGCTAAAATGAAAATATTATTAATTAATCCTACAGGTCACAAGATAGGGATGGATCATTTTCTAAAGGCACCACCATTAGGCTTGATGACAATTGCGGCAACCGTGCCAGAACACGAAGTGGAAATCATAGACCTTCGTAATTATGATTATAAACCAGAATTTGTCGAACGAAAGATCAAACAATTCGATGTCATTGGAGTTTCATCTTCTACATCCATGATTAACGAATCTCTAAAATTGTGCCGAATTGCAAAAGAAAATGATGTAAAAACCATAATTGGTGGTGTTCATCCAACTCTTGTACCTGAAACAGCACTCTATCCCGAAGTTGATTTGACGGTTCGCGGCGAAGGAGAGTTGACCTTTCCGGAGGTTATCCAAGCCATCGACCAGTCTCGACAACTCAAAGGAATAAAAGGAATTGCTTTTAAAAATGGCTCGGAATTGGTTTGTACTGAAACACGACCACCCATCAATCTCGACGAACAACCATTTCCTCGCCGAGATCTCGTAAGAAAATATGATTACCATTATTTTTGGGCATCAATCGATGCATTTGAATCTTCTAGAGGATGTCCTCATCAATGTCACTTCTGTTGCATCTCACCTCATTGGGGACGCGGATGGCGGGCAAAATCTCCTGAACGAATTATCGAAGATTTTCACCACATGGATTCATCAAAACGTTGGTTTATCTTTAACGATAGTGAATCAACTCTTAACATGAAACGATTGGAAAAATTATGTGGTTTGATAAAGGAATACGGTTATCATAGAAAGTGGAAATCGTGCCAAGGTCGAGTGGACGATGTCGTCAAGTATCCACACGTCATTGAAAAAATGGCGGACGCAGGTTGGAAAATGATCTTCATAGGAATAGAAAGCATCCATCAGAAATCCCTCGATACAATCGGTAAAAGAATTTCCATAAGACAAATCAAACATGCTGTTAAAATACTTCACGATCTGGGAATTACTATTTTTGGAAGCATCATTATTGGTAATATTGGAGAAACCAAAAAAGATATTCTGGCGACAATTAAATTTGCCGAAGAACTTGATATAGACATAATGCAATTTACACCTTTGACACCATATCCTGCTACGAAATTATATGAACAGGCAAGGAAGAACGACTGGATCGTTGATAACGACTTCACTAATTGGAATTTAGTCACGCCCATCATGCGATCTGATACTTTACCAGCAGATGAAATCCACGAACTCGTGAAATATGCATACAGAGACTTTTACCTTAGATTTAAGGAAAAACGCCAAAAATTCTTCTTCTTTCGGTCTGCTCGACGGTTACTTCGAAATCCACGCTTTTGGTGGTTCTGGCTCATGGCTCGTAAATTCGTCATTAACGGTCTAAAAACCTATAAAGACTTCATGGCAGATTTAACAAGTAGAGAATACCTCGAAATGCAACGGTTGAAAGAAGAGAAGAAACAACAGAAAAAATTGAGAAAACTGGAAAAGAAGCAACGAAAGCAGGAAGAGAAAAAAAAGAAACAGAAAGGTCAAAAATTTAGGGATATTGAAAACAAAAAAATGACTCCTGTTCCAATTCCTACACAAGAGTGATGTTATGTTGATCAGGAAGTCATGAATGATGAAAATCCTTTTGGTTAATCCGGAATTCAACATAGGAATGAGTCGCGTTATCAAAAGCCCTCCACTTGGAGTCATGAACATTGCAGCAACTGTGCCAGAACACGACGTGAAAATTCTCGACCTGAACGCTCAACCTCTTTCGCAGGCTCAATTAGATCGGGAAATATCAAAATTTGATGTTCTTGGCATATCGCTCATGTCCACGACTTATGGAAGCACGTTGGAATGGCTAAAATCAGCCAAAAAGAATGGAGTGACGACCATAGTCGGGGGATTTCACCCAACAATGGACCCAAATGATGTGATTTCCAATTCCGAGATTGATATCATCGTGCGTGGAGAAGGAGAAGCCACATTCCCCGAACTCATCACCGAATTGGAAAATCGCGGTACCAATCAACTCCAAGACGTGAAGGGAATAACCTATAAAGATAATGGTCGCGTGATTCATACCGAAAAACGCCCTATAATAGAGAACATGGACTCTCTTCCTTTTGCGGCAAGGGATCTCGTAAATTATGACCAATATCATTATTTAGGCATTCCTGCAGACGTGATCGAAACATCACGAGGTTGTCCGTATGATTGTACTTTTTGTTCCGTGCAGAATTTTTGGGAGAGGAAATGGCGCTGCAAATCCCCTCTTCGCATGGTAAAGGAAGTTGCTCAGGTTCGCAAGAACAAGAGTCGAAAAATCATTTTTTTCGTGGATGATAACTTCATAATGGATCCGAAACGAGTCAAGAAATTCTGCCGCCTATTACGAGAATATGGGCAAGATCGCATTTTTCTCTGTTGCCAAGCCAGTGTGGGCATGATCATCAGGAATCCAGACATGTTAAAGGAAATGCGAAAGGCAGGATTCGTATTGCTTTTCGTGGGCTTCGAGAGTTTCAAGCAAGAAAGCCTGGAAATCATGAAAAAACATCATAACATTAATCAGGCTAGAAAAGCAGTCAAATTGTGCCACGACAACGGATTATGTGTTTGGGGATCCTTCATCGTTGGAAATATCGGCGAAACGCGCAAGGACACGTTAAAAACCTTCAAGATCGCAAAAGAGATAGGGACGGACATATTCATGTGCAATCCGCTCACGCCTTTTCCGGGAACTGTTTTAAACGAACAGGCAATAGAAAATGGTTGGATGCCGGAAGGATTCACGTGGCGAGACTGGGATCTCGAACCCGTGATGGATACAGATGAGCTATCAAGAGATGAAATCGCAGATTTGGTCAGAATTGGTCACAAATCGTTCTACTTATCAAAATACTTCTTTGCAGGACGAAAAAACCTCAATCTCTTGAGACCAAAATTCTGGTGGTGGTGGAAGATCGGACCAATGTTCATCTCAAATGGCCTAAAGCACTTCATCCTCCCTTATCTTCGACGATATTAAGCCGCATTCCACGCAAATCAAGGAAAATGCGGAGCCACTTCTTCCGCGAAAAGTTTCATCGATCCCCAATAGTCGTCTCCAACGAATTGCAGGAAAAGGTTTTCACAACCTGCTTCCTGCCATTTTTCTATCGAACCGATGATATCTTCAGGAGATCCTGATAGAACTGTCTGTTCGATCACTTCCAATGGAACGTATTTTTGTGCAAAATCCATTGCCTTGGCAGCATGCGATGACTGCTTCCTTAATGGTAATTTAAAGTGGTCAATGAAATCCAACTTCTTTGGAAATTCTGACACGTAGTCTTTCAAAATTTCGGGACGCATGCAAAGAACGGAACCGACAAGTCTTCCCAGTTGTCTTGCTTTCTCGGGATCTTCTTTTGAGATGGAAATGAACGTGTTCATTCCCTTTTCTACCTTTCTTCCTGCTTGGTCGATAATTCTTGCATGTTCTTTATACAACTTGGGGATGTATCCGACAGGGATCCAGCCATCAGCATGGGTCGCCGTCAATTTCAATGTTCGTGGGCTACCTGCGGCCAACCAAATTCGTGGAGGGCGTTCCACGGCAAATTGCAAAAACACCTTGTTCAAGTTAAAAAAACGCCCTTCAAAACTGACGCGGTTTTTTGGAGATGAATCGAATAATAATTTAATGACCTGAATGGCTTCCTCGAGTCGAGATACCGAAAATTTAGGAGAAATGCCAAAATCAATTAAATTCACACCTTCTCCCGCACCCAATCCTAAATTAAAGCCACTACTTGCAATTCTTTGCAAGTGAAGAGAGTTTAAAGCAATTTGAGCAGGATGAGTGCGAAATGGATCCGTGACCATCATGCCAATTTGCATTTTCTTGAGAACGTGCGCAAGTTCCGAAGCCATGATCCAAGATGAATAAATTTCTGCGGTTTTCGGATACCAATTCAGATGGCACATGATGGAATTGACTTGGAAACAACCTAGTTCTTCACTTAACCTTGCGGATTTGATGACTTCTGCCCTTCCAAAATTCAAATTTGAAAAATTTGTTGCTTGGTGAATGCTAAACTTGATCATGGGCATTCCTTCTCGTTCATTTTTAGTTAGTTTTTGCTTCCAGCATATTTATTATTTATCGATCATTCGTTAATCATGCTGGTGAATTGGTCATGAACCTCATCATTGATACCGATCCGGGCTTGGGTGATGGAAAGATCGTTGATGTTGATGATGGTCTTGCCATCTTCATGGCTCTGGGTTCTGAAGAAATTGACCTGAAGGGAATAACGGTCACTCATGGAAACACGCCTCTTCACGTTGGATTTAGGCTTTTAAAGGAGTACTTGAAGGTCGCTCAACGAACAGATATTCCCTCATTTCGAGGTGCGAGTTCTAATGAAGATTTCGGCAAGCGTACGGATGCCACGGACTTTCTCATCAGGTCGGTAAAGGAGCATCCAAGCGACTTAAGCATCCTCACGTTAGGGCCGCTTACCAACATCGCTTCTGCGGCCAAGATTTATCCCGAATTCTTTGACGACATCAAGAATTTGGTAATGATGGGAACTTGTATTAATCCTCCCTTTGGTCTAAAATTCTTATCCGGTGAGTTCAACATAGGAAACGATCATCGTGCCGCCGCTTTGGTTCTTGCAGCTCCGATCTTAAAAGTAGTAGTAGGAATGGATGTTTGCACGAAAGTTAAGTTCACCAAGCAACAAATGGTCAGGATTAAAAAAGCAAATTCAAGAGTTGCTCGATACATTGCACATCACATGTATTTCTGGTATGGGGGTTGGAGCCTTATAGGAGGTTTTTACCCGTGGGATCCAATTGCACTTGGCTGTTATGTCAAGCCTAGCTTGTATAAATGTGCTCGAGTTTCTCTCCAATTACAAGAAAAATCTAATTCACAAATTGCATTTAGCAATCATCGTGTCGTCATTGTTCCAAACGTGTCTCCTAATTCCAGACTGTGCCTTGACGTAAATGCACCTGCGTTTTTAGACTTATTCGTGGAACGTCTTCTAAATTTGCCTTAATTTTTATTTCTTTCTTCGAGATTTTTTCTCCTTGTAGAGGCATCTGACTCCAAGATATTGTTCCTGAAGAGAAATCGCCTTCGTTACGTCCATTCCGCACTTGTTGCAAGAAATGCATTCGCAGTCGTTAGATTTTCCTTCTCTCCATTTATTTGGAAAATCGGGCTCGCAGATGAATGGACGTGAAAATGAACAGAAATCAGCAATATTTTCTCGAAGTACTGTTTCGACCATCTCCAATCTTCGAATTCCACCAACGACAATCAATGGAACTTTCACGTGTTGTCGAAAAAGCCTGGCATGCTCGACGTGATAGCCTTCTTCTTCAATGCTTCTGATCCTGCGGCATTCTGGCGGAAATGCGAACGGTTTAAACTTCACGGCTGCATCCCACACGCCACCGCTGACTTCGATCGCATCAATGCCAGCTTTTTCAAGCGTTTTTGCCATTTTCACGGCTTCTATTTCTTGAATTCCCGTGCTTAGAAAATCCACGGCATTCATTTTTATTGACAAGGGAATTTGCTTGCCAATTTCCTCTTGGATGCCTTCAATGATCTCGAGGACAAACCTGAGCCGATTTTCCAGGGTTCTTCCATATTCATCGCTTCGTTTATTCGAATGAGGGGATAAAAATTGGTTGATCAAGTATCCGTGAGCGCCGTGAAGCTGGACTCCGTCATAATCCGCCTCAAATGCCCTCCGAGCACCATCGACAAATGCCCGTTCAGTCTCCTTTATATCATCTACCGTCATCTTTCGAGGCATTTTTTTTGAAACGGAATCAGGTAATGGAGAAGGGGCAATAATTTCACCGTCCCATCCACCAGGTCCCACCTCTCTTCCGCAATGTGATAATTGAAGAAAAACCTTGGAATCGTGTTCATGAATGATCTTGGCAATTTTGGCCAATCCGGCAATATACGAATCATCGTGAATGCCGGTCATCAGAGGAAAGGCACGTCCATTAGGTTGAACAAAAGTAAATCCTTTAATAATGAGACCTGCACCACCTCGTGCAAGTTTTTCATAAAACGCAACCAATTTATCCGTGACGTATCCCGATGTTGAAGCCGATGCTTCATACGTGGCGGATCGAACCAACCGATTCTTAATGGCGACACGTCCGATTTTTTTAGTCGAAAAAGTCATTTTATTCATGATATTCATTGATTCCTTTTATTTAATGAGTTTTATTTTGAGAACAAATTTAATATAGTTATTTTGATCAACCGTCATGCTAATTAAGCATCAGCATGGCACCATTGATCTTTTTAGAAACGATGGGCTTGATATAATAAATAATATCTACAAAAACTGGGCCACGTGCTCTCTTTTCTGAGCAGAAAAAAAAGTGGGTGGGTAGTCTAGCTTGGCTATGATACCAGCCCGGGGCGCTGGTGGTCGCGAGTTCAAAATGAGAACGGGTGCGTCCCGTTACCGTGAGAATCTTGCCCCACCCACCATTCATCTTTTTAAACATCTCTTTCAAGAATCGAAAACGATGTTCGAATAAGAAAAATGAGATAAATTCATTTTAAATGCTCTATCTTAATTGGAGACTTCTTGCAATGTCTTCCAGCCCAAATTTGTGTAGCGTTGCAGCCGTGGGAATGCCGTTTGCATCCCAGCCTCGGGCCTTATAATACGTGTCAAGAAGCTTGTTGAATTCTTCTTTTTTCAACAACTTGCCCTTGTGCGGACCTTTGGGAATGGGATCCGTAAAATTGCGGGTAGGGGGTTGGTCATCCTTTCGAGAGATCCCCTTTCGAACATTTATCGCACGGGTTATATTGTAAATACGCTCAGAAGCAAAGAGCAAGCCATCAATAGAGGCTTGAATGCCTGTACAATGTGTATAAAAATCACCATAAAGTTTCGTGTCGATTCCGAATTCGATCCATGGAAATCGACAAGCACCGAGACAATCCATCAAAGGTCGTATGTGCTGATGAAAAATCACGAGGTCGGCAAGTTCCTTCGCGTCGTGTGGACGACTTAATTCTTGGTAGGCGACCCAGGCACGATTATGATGAGCTCCGATATCTGCCGTGGCATATGCCAGGGTCATCCCGGGTAATGCTCTCGTGTCGTATCCAGATTGTTCCAACCCCTTGCAATGTAGTGAATATCGCTCAAATGCAGGATATTTCGCCAAAACACCCCTAATGCCATCTGCAAGGAAGGCTCCAGAACCTTGACGGTGGGCTATTTTCTTGAGAAGTTCCAAAACCTTGTCTCCATCGCCCCAAGATATCGTAATTTGTTCACCATTGAAACTCTTTAACAACTTGCGATCTGCGAGTTCCATGAGAAATCCAATGATGTTTCCTGCACTAATGGTGTCAAGCCCATATTCATTACAATAATGGTTTGTCTCGATGACATTATCCACGTCAAATATTCCCAGATTTGGACCAAGCATGACCACGCTCTCATATTGCGGGCGGACGCGGTTCTGTAAATCCTTCCTTAAAACGCCTTCACATGCTGCGGGACAATACAAACAAGATTGACTTTTCTGGCGCGAATACTTCTCCAAATAAAAGGATTCAGAGTATACCTCGATTTTTTCAGTATAACCCTCTTGGAAGTTTCTCACGGGTAAGATGCCCTTTTCGTTTACACCTTCAGTAAGCCCAAAAGTTCCCAACTTTTGAAATCCATCGGCGATGGGATGAGTTGTCAAGTAATTCGAGGCAACTTGAAATGTTTTAAACATGTTTTTTGGGTCTGCAATTGGAATCGAGCGAGACCCTCGAATGGCTATACTTTTGAGTTTCTTATAACCCATGATGGCACCCATACCCGTGCGGCCTGCCAAGCGATGTTCCGATTGGATGCTTGCAAAAACAACACGATTTTCACCAGCAGGACCAATCGTGGCAATCTGATATGTCACATCCCCTAGATCCTTGCGGATCTGGTTCTCAGATTCAATGGCTCCTAAACCCCAATATGGCCGAGCATCTTTAAATAAAATTTCTTCATCAGTGATTACAATATTTGTGGGCTCACTCGCTTGTCCCTTCAGAACGAGCATGTCAAAACCAGCTTGTTTTAAACTCGCGCCAAAATGAGCTCCGATGTTAGAATCTCCATAAATTCCCGTTCCAGGTGAAATTGCGGCGAAGCAGGTTTTCCCCGATCCGGGCACGGGTGTCCCCGTTAATGGACCTGCCGCCACGATGAGAACGTTTTCGGGAGAAAACGGTCTTGTTTCCGCAGTGGTTAAATCCCAAAGGAGCTTGGCGGCAAATCCTCTACCACCAATGAACATTCTTGCAAAATCTTTCTGGATATAATGCTTCTTTACATTCTTGCTTGATAAATCGATTTCCAGAAATTTTCCGAGGTAACCACCTTTAATCATGAGAATTTCAATCCAGATTTTCCATTCAAAAATCACAAGTAAAGTTCTCTAAAAATTCTTTTGCTTTAAATGCGAAATTTGTATATTGAAGAAAGTTTAGAATAAAACTTTTGATGAATAATTAGGAGTTTTGCCATGCATGAAAAAAGAAATTAAAATCTTAGGCATTGATGATGCGCCTTTTAAGTTGAAAAGTTCAGGACGAACTCATGTTTTTGGAGTGGTATATCGTGGTGCCTCTTTTTTGGAAGGTGTAATTCACACCACGGTGGAGATCGATGGAATCGATAGTACCGATCAAATTGTTGAAATGATCTTATCTTCGCCGCACCACCAACAATTAAAATTAATCATGATTGATGGACTTACTGTTGGTGGGTTTAACGTGATTGACGTGAACGATCTTTTTAAGCGGGTAAATCGTCCTGTCATCGTTATAATCGAGCATCATCCAAATTTCAACTCGATAAAAAAAGCATTACGGCATTTTTCGGATGGAAATGAAAGATGGCAACTCATCCAAAAGTTGGTCTCATTACATGAATTACAAATCATCAAGGATTTAAATCCCATTTATTTCCAACCGATTGGCATCTCTGTTAATGATGCGATCTTGGCGATCAAGTCCTGTACCGTAAATGGTAGGATTCCCGAACCGCTTCGCGTGGCTCATCTCATCGCAAGCAGTTTTAAGACACTTCAATAAAAACGCGTATTCCTACCGTGCCCAACAGAAATAATCCGTTTTTCATCAATTGGTCCTCTATCATCCAAGCCATAATTAAAATAAACCCCTTTGATGGCTTCTTCCTTCGACAGGTTGGCATCTTCAATGGAAAGAAAATCGCCTTCAGGATATTTATAGGATAGACCCTTCTCGTAATCGGGAAATTTCGGCATCATTAAATTTACGGATTGAAATGGAAATGGAATTCCCCGATCATACCCTTTATTCCATATTAAATCAAATAGCTCGGGCAATTTTTCACTAATCCATTCCTTTTCGTGTTGCAATAATGGCTGAAGATATAATTTCCCATCAGTGGTCAAACCTGAAAGTCGTTTAACATATGATTTTCGACCCAATGAAAGGTAATTCTTTAACATGAACGGATAAGGCATGAAATTAACGGCAGGTTCGGGTAATTTGTTTTGGGATGTCGAAAGATTATCAAATAAAGCTCCTATCACCTCAAAATTTGATAGTTCTACCAAACAATTCAACACGATCTCACCATGACTCAGGCAATTTACCAATTGAGCGTGTTTAAGGCTTGCAAATTCGGAGTGTTCTTTCAAAAAGGTCGAGATTGCAAAACCTAGTTTCTCAGGTCTTTTAATGACAGTCGGCAATTTATTAAACCTGACCGAATATCTAGGATGAAACATCTCCATTAAATCATCATCAGAATCGTAAAACCAAAAATTCAACGGTACCCCATTATCAGCAGCTATTATGTGGCAGAAAATAATTCGCTCTTCATGAATCATTGAAAACGATGAAATTACACTTTCCCCAAATAATAAACTAGTCGTTCCAGCATGTAAATCGGTTCTGACCACCCAAATCGGAGGAAATAACGAATAAGCAAGTACCTTCGATGGCTCCGGTAGGCGCCCTTCAATGCACTCCTTCATGGTTAGGACGGTTTCTTTACATCGAAAACTCGAAAGCATTTTGGCATCTTGGAAGAAATTATCCAAGTATTTTAAATAATAATCATATCCCAGAATCTTTATGATCCTCATTACATTTCTATTCATTGGAAAGTAAATCTTACGCTCTTCTTCCGCAGGTATGTCTCCATAATAATATTTTTCTTCTTCCACCAAGTGCCTGAAAACCCCCATATCTTGGCAATCGGAAATTTGAATAAGAATTCCGACCCTGCAATAAATTGAAATTTCAAATTTATTAATCTTTAGTAAGTAAAGCTCCGTTATGAGTAACCAATTTTGAAATTTTTCATTAAAAAAAATCTCATTATGCATTAAAAATTTCTCAAATTTAAAGGAGAAATGCTCAAATTGTAACAAGGTCATGTAGTTTTGATTAAGATTAATCTGTGAATATTTTGTAATCCAGAAAAGACTTAAAAGAATCTCATTGAAATCAAATATTCAGATGACTGTAAGATTTATTTAAATGCGTGGAGTAAATGACTTTAGTAAAAATGCACGATTATCTTCCGAAGGAATTTCAGACGAAATATTTCGATTTTGTTCCGAGAGACATTTCAGATGCTAGTTTTTGTAGAGACTTATTGGAGCAAGTAAGAAGATCGCATGAGAATTGTGCTTACTATCGTGAAAAGATTTGCCAACGCTTTGATTTCACGATTCCCGAGGAAATTTCATTAGATAACTTGGAAACCATCCCTTACATTCCTGCAAGCATTTACAAAGAATCGGATGATAGGTTCTTTCAGTTATTAAAAGTCCCAAAAGATGAAATCGTTTTATATTCTTGTTCATCGTCTACTACAGGAGATCCTTCAATAGTTCCCCGCACATTGGATGATTTTGATCAGCTTCAATACAATGCCATCAAGCTTTTTTCTGAGTTTTTTCAATGGGATGAATTAAATGATAGTTTATGCTTCAATTTTTCCCCAGATCGTCATTTCATGGCTTTCATGGCAAGGATGAAGTTAAATAATAAAAAACATAAGAAACTAATTGGACCGAGAACGCGCTACTTTACGGCTTGCATGAACAAGCCATGGGATTATAGAGGACATCAAGAGTACTTAATCAAGGTAAAGTATCTAAAAACACTTTGGGCATTAATTTCTACTTTTTCCATTCGTGGTGGATTTGTCTTGGATGTCAGCTTGATGTTAAAAATGATACGAAAAGTCCTGAAAAATGGCGAATGGAAAAAACGTAAGATCAACAGTTTTGTTTTTGGAGGAAGTCCTTTATTAATGAATAACATGTTTATTAATCGCCTATTAAAAGAGAATATAGAGATTGACCTTGATGGAAAAGCACGTGCCGTATGTGGCGGTGGTGGCTGGGATGGCGTTAAGGGCGAAGCGAAAATGGATGCAGTAGATAAAGTTCATTTTATTAATTGTTTCGAAAAAGTATTCAATCTTAAAACAGAAAAGATTGGAGACATTTACGGATTTACGGAATCCCCTGTATTATTCGGAGGTCATTGGTCCGAGAAATTACAAGACTTCGTGCACCATTGTCCAAATCACGCTCGCCTAATTGTCAGAAGCACGAAAAATCTTGAACCAGTAGGTGTCGGTGAAGAGGGATTGCTTGAAGTTATCACGCCTTATGGTGTTAACGGAACAGTAAATCAAGCGGTCCTTATAGATGACATTGTAGAATTAGTTTCATTAAACAAGTGCATGGAATGCGGTTACGAAGGAGCCACGTTTCGTGTTATTGGACGATTAGAGAACGCACAAGGAAAAAGTTGTTCATCATTGATCAATTGGGTATATTAAAAGGAGTTGAGGGCATTCTTTAACGGTATCGGTTTTTTTGAATCTCACGTGCATACGAATTTTTCCGATGGCACGAATTATCGGCTCGTAATTCAAACCGCAATCAAACGTGGCACGAATGTTCTTGCAATAACAGACCATAATACGACACGAGGATATGTTCATGCAAGATCTTATACTAAGAAATATTGCAAGAAGACAGGGAAGGACTTGTTAATCATTCCTGCACAAGAAACTGAAACAGATAAGGGAGATGTCTTAATATATGGTCTTGAAGAAACAATTCCAAAGAAAACAGATCTTGAAACGACAATTGATTTAGCGCATGAACAAGGAGCTGTTGTCGTCTTGGCGCATCCACATAACCTTCTACTCACGTATTTAATGCTCAAGATGATACGGAACTATAAATTTGATGGTGTTGAAACATTTTCCTTCCTGTATCCCAACATTATAAATCGACGAATTCATTCTTTAATGATTCAATTTCCTCACCTATTCAAGCTAATTGGTGAAGACGCTCATTTTTGGTGGGAAGTCGGGTGGTATCACAACATTCTTGAACTTCAGGATTTGGATATCGATTCGGTCATAAAAGCTTTGAAACAAAACAAGATAAAATATCGCCGAAAAAACATGCCTTGGCCGTATAACATCAAATTCATCGTGAACGCCTATCACGTTGGTCCTTATTCAAATGCAGGATTTGGCAATCTTTTAAAAGTAGTCATGAAACTAGATCGGCGAAAAAAGATAAACGAAATGAAATGAATGATTTTAGGTCATCTTCTTCACGGCTTCAGTGATTTCTTCTTCAAATGAGGTAGTGGCACGATCTATCTGCTTTTTAGCCATGGATAAAAACATCTGCATGATTGCACCCGTTTTTTCTTTTGTAGATTTGGAATCATCCCGCAGAACACCTTGTACCAGATTATAATCTTCATTTATATCTTTGAAAAAGTGGTAGGAGCCACAGTTCCCGCACACTTGGGGAAATTGTTTAACATCAACGGGATTCATGATTTTACGTAATTCGTTAAAACGCTTACCATCCCAAATTTCCCGAAAGGGTTGATCGCGAACATTGCCCAGAAAAAATTGCCGGCGTTTTTCGTTGTAGTCTGCGTATGAAAGATTATCATAATAAGCATAACAACAGGGATAAACATCTCCAAAGGCATCTATCAAAGCCCAGTAAGCAAGGGAAAAACAGGGAAGCGGTTCTCTTTCGAATAATGGGTAAGCAAGCAAGCCGTGCTTGATATCATCAAGTGTTAATTTTCCTGTTAATAAATCAGATAATTCTTTTCGTATGGACGGTTCTAATAGGAATTTGATCTTTCGATCCAATTCGATTTGCTTAAACTGTTTTTTTACCATTTTTAGATGCAAGTCGTCCAGTCCTATTTGTCTTTCTGCCACGTGCGGTCCATGAACTAGACCATATGTTACTAAATTGACTTTCAATTCAGATGCCAATTCATGATACTCGCGTATTTTGCGTGCATTACCTCTTTGCACGACGAAGTGCATTGCTATTGTTAATTTCGGATTTCTCGGTCGTAATGCGACTAAATTCTTGATATTTTTAATAATGGTGTCAAATACACCGTTTATACCCCGGATTTGAGAATAGGATTCTTCGGAGCTGCCATCCACGGAAAAAGTTACGCTATTTTTCCCCCCAAGCAAGGCTTCTGCTTTTTTTCCCTTTAACAGCACCCCGTTTGTTATGATCGTGAGTGCCATTCCTCTTTCATTAATATATTTGATTACATCCGCGATGTCTCTTCGAATGAAGGGCTCTCCACCAGAAATTAAAACGTGTTGTACTTCTAGCTCCTTAAGCTCGTTGATAAGTGTAAAAATCTCTTGAGTTGATAGTTCTTCTCTTCCAATTTGCGCGGGTTCCCACTTCCACCGATCACACATCACGCATTTGACATTGCAACGATTTGTTATTTCAAATTGGATGCTTTTTGGTCCAATGAACTTGTAGAGTGAAGGTGGACCGTCTAGAAATAACTTTATGAGATTTTCAACCTTTTTTGAACGTTGGTCAGATGGATTACTCAATTCTTGTCACTAAATTTATTTCATTAACAAATCTAACGGAAAATTAGGAATATTTCAAAGCCCAAATTAGAAGTGGAAAGAATGCTTCACCGAATTCATCGGCTTTCTTCGTCAAGTAATACTTTTTGAACCCATCAATGGTCTTGGCTCTCACGAATTTTCGTTTTTTAAACTTTTGTAACATGGACTCTATCTCATCGCGCTTCATTTCAGGAAGTGCTTCGGCAATTTCTTCCAAGGTCATATATGTCGGTTTTCCTTTTTTGTAACATAAGATTTTTCCCAATATGACCATTCGGGTCATCTGTCCATCTTCAAGCTGGAAGGAAACAGTGTCTGCAATTGTCTTCATTGCCATCTTAAATATCTCTTCATGGCTTTTTATGTCATCGCCTCCCAACTCGATCCTATTTTTAATGATGTAGCTAATCAATCCATCTCTTTGAAAGCCGGGAGGTTCAGAAGGAATTTTCAGATATTCGTCTGAAAAAAGTTGATCTTGAATCTTAAAGGCACATCCACGTTCTTCAAGCTCTGAAACGCGTTCTACATACTCGATGGTCTGACCGGCTATTCCACAAGGACACGGGTTTTGTTTCACGACGATTATGTCATCTGTGAGTATGAATCCGGGATAAGAACGCGCCAAAAAATCAATTATTACTCCAATTCCGGGTTTTCCTGGAGGAAGAGGCTTGAGATCTTCAATGCTAACAGCATACACGTAACAAAATGGCGAAACATGGAGAGTTTTTACCATCTTACCATCTTCATAATGCACGCATTCGGGAATTCCCATTATCGATTCTGTTGCCCCGAAAAAGTCGCGAATGTTTTCTCGAGGCACGTCCAGTAAACGCGAGATCTCCTCTTCCAACTCATCACGGGTTCTTTTCCCATATTTATTTTGAGGATCACGTGGCTTCCAGCCTCCACCCGTAATCACGTAACCATTTTTTCCCAACGTGAAATGAAAGTCGTGTTCTTTCATCCAATCCCGTAATAATAATAGAGCATATGGAAATCCAACAATGCTCTTCGCAAGTCCATCATCCTTGGCGAATTCACGCATTATCTCGAAATCCGGAAGAATATCTGGTTGTTTTGCCTTCGGTTTAAACTTGAGTTTCAAGCCAAAATACAGCTTTTGCTTCAAGAAAGGAAAAATATTCTTGATGACGGTTGCAAATTTAAGTTGAGGAACATCAGGAAGCATTAAAAGCGTTTTTCCATTTTCAAGGGGTAAGAAATTAAAAAGATAGGCTATATTTGCCTTTATGAGCCAATCAAGCGTGATCTGATCCATTCCAATCCAAATTAAAGGTTTTCCAGAACTCCCTGTTGAAGAAAAATTGTACTTTATTTGTTCCTTTGGAACGCTAAAAAATTGACGCTTTCGCAGAGTCTCCCGGCTATCCAATAATGGGATCTTGTACACGTCTTCAATGGACGTGACTTGGCTCGGATCGATTCCTTTTCCCTGACAATACTTGCGATAATCCATGCAATTTGCATAGTGAAATTTGAATGTAGCGGTTATTAATTCATCTTGCATCTTTCGGATTTTTTCGGGAGTGAAATGATACACGTCTTGATTCAAATATTCATTTACCAGTTGTACGTGGCTCTTTGGCATTTTATAATCGCCCTTTTTGTCTTAAAAACGCCATTTTTAAAAATGGAAGAAAATTTTGTAAGAAAACTTTCTATGACTTTCATAAAAGATATTTAAATTTAAATGATTTTGTATAGGATATAAAGAAAAATTCGAGATTTTTTCTATTTCATGGTCGTAAAGATAAAAAAAATACGGGTTTAAATAAAAATCCAGCATAAAATTTAATACTAATATAAAAATGGTCCCAAAAATGACAAATCAAAAGATTATTAAGATCATCTTAGGTGGAGAATCGGGCACCGGAAAAACATCATTCATCAAGCGTCTATCTAAAGGGATCTTTTCGCAAATCGAGCAACCAACAATTGACTCAGAATTTTACACCATTAAACAAGCATTGGACTCAGGAGAACTCATCATTCAAGTCTCGGATTTGAGTGGTTCTCCTCAATTCCGCTTTTTGCAGGACGTTCAAGTGAAAGGAGCATCAGGTGCAATTCTTTTTTTCACCAACGATTACAGCCTTGCAAAAATTCCCGAGTGGATCGCATTCATTCGTAAAAATTCAAGTCGGCAGGACATTCCGACCCTCATTGTAAGAGCAAAGTCGGACATTCAATCGGATAGTGCGGCAAAACAGAAGCTTGAAAAATTACGAAACGAATATAACATGGCAGAAGTCATAGAAATGAGTGCCAAGACGGGCGATAATGTTGATAAAGTGATGGATACCATCGTAAAAATGGTATTGGAATTACCGGTCAATAAGACATCAGAATTTGTTAGGGAAGAACCAAGCATTACCAGGGGTGAGAAAATTCGCGCAGGTTCAGAGAGACCAAAGCCACCTTCTCCCGAAAAAACCATATCGGAACCGATTAAGAAAACATCCGAAGTGAAAGTCAAGATCGAGTCAGGTCCAACTCAAGTTCAAAAAGTGCCGATGGAAACAACGGACGAAAAAGATGGGGAAATTTCAGGCGATTCATTTGATCTTTTTACTTTTATCGAGGAATCCAGAAAAGTCACGCGATCCTTGATGTTTCTAGACATCGAGGCAGCAGGAAAGCATCTTGATAATGCCAGAAAAGAGCTCCGAAAAATAATGGGAATTTTTTTACCGAGAAAAAAAAGAGCTTGAATCACGGAAAAATTACCGTCAATTCTTCACGGAGCGTGCTCGTTGCATTATTTGCAGAGGCGACCAGCGCATCAATCACGTCAGCACGTATGATGCCGGGAACATTCACGAGGCTTCGATTCTTAAGAATGAAGTTGACCAAATCTTCAACAAGAACAATCTCCTTTTCAATGACATCTGTCGCCTCTTCTTTTGAAAGAATGCTCCTGACCATTTCATAATAATTTTTTCCGGTTCCTTGCAAGATTCGGGCATCTGCCCTCGCCCGATACTCGTAGAGATTTACAATCTTTGCTCGTGCTTCTTGATATTTTGGATGCCTCTTGCGAATATTCGAGTGATAATTGTCAAGACGGAGATACTTGTCCTGATATTTATCCAGAATCTCCTGAAATGCCTTCTCATCCTCAGTATATTGAGATGCAACTTCAAGAAGGACCGCTTTTTGTTTAACGAGTTTTTCTTCTGTATCGGGTCCTGCAATAATCTTAAACACGATATCCATTGGTATTGTAGTCGTGCGAAAGAAATTAACCAGAAAATCCATCATTTTCTTTGCAGTGGTCCTCATGTACTCCATGTATAGATCTATTTTTTCCTGCATTGTTTGTGACATATCGAAAACATCCTGATGAAGAATAAATCGAGTTGATTAAAGTCATAAATTTTAAACTCTATTTTAAATTTAGTGGCAATTATCAGCAAACCGATTTTTGCAGCAAACATAATCTTTTATTTTAACGAGTAATTATGTGATCATTAGAATCAATAGGAAAGGGGGACGTAATGCCCATACAGAACCATGTTCCATTCCGCGTGAAAGAAATTAAAGTGCGGACCTTGAAAAAGTTGCATGCTGCAGAAACAGATTCCATGCAAGATACTCCGTATCCGTTTGAAAAGCTGGAAAAGCACCTCCTATTCAATAATATCTTACCTTGGAAAATTGGACAACGAGGAATCATTTCCACGGAAGATGTCATTGAAGTCATCAACAAGATGGAGCAAGATGACTTAATTTCAATTCATGATAATAAAATTAGACTAACAAAAAAAGGAAAACAAGTAGCAATTCGAATTAAAGATATCGCATTAAAAGACATCTCGCTTGATTCTCAAACAGGTGATGTATCCATTTCTAAAGCCAGTCATGCAGTTACTCAAGAGTTACCTGAAGAGAATGATAAGACGGCTCCTGAACATGAAGAAGAACCATCATTATTTGATTCATTATATAACAGACTCATGGAAGAAGTCAAGATTGAAGATATCCTGCCACCCATCATCGAAAAACAAAAAAATCAACGAGATCTTGAAGCTATAACCATTAAAGAAGCTGAAAAGGCAGGACAGATTTCTCAAAGGCATCTAGAGCCATCTGGAGAAATTTCAAAGAAAAGGATACAAGAAGTTCCCATTCAACCAGAGCCCATTCGTGAGGACCGAACAAAAAAACAAGAACCACGACGAGAACGAACAGCCATCCGCACACCAAAGATGGAAAGAAAAATTATTAGATGTCCCCACTGCAACAATCCTGTGAGAAAAGATGCAACTAGATGTCCTTTTTGTCATGGTTTACTCAAGTCAACAGAAAAGCAATTTTGTCCAAAATGCAATTTGAAATTAAGAATAGGTGCCAAATTTTGTCCTCGGTGCGGAATTCGAATAAAGTGACTTTTTAACCAGTTAGCCGCATGTTTCGTGAATTTTACAAGATCTTGATTCCTTCAAACTGGAAAAACGACATCTTAGAGAAATAAATAAATTCAAAACATGCAATTGAAAATAAAGAAAAACACGAAACGTGAGTGAATTTGATCATGCACGACATTATCGTTGCAGGTGCAGGACCAGGAGGCACTACGGCTGCAAAAAACTTGGCACGAAGAGGTTTTTCAGTCTTAATTCTTGAAAAAAATCCCATTCCACGAGATAAACCGTGTGGAGGATGGATCACGCCTTCAGTCCTGGAATTGATTGAATGGGACGAGAAAAAACTTGATGAGATATTCTGGAGTCCCATAAAGGGTCTCAGCATTTATTCTCCCAGTTTATTTTCCTTTACAATGAAAAGGGAGAAGATTTTAAGTTACGGAATATTGCGCGAGCAGTTTGACCACGCATTATTAACGGATGCTTTGAGTGAAGGAGCCACGGTTAATGCAGATGAAGCAGTAAAGAATGTCATTGTAAAAGACGAAAAAGTAATCGTGCAGACTAAAAAGAATGATTACACGTGCAGGTTGATAATTGGGGCAGATGGCACTCGCTCGAAAGTGGCAGAATGCACGAAAGTCAGGCCAGCATGGACATCTTCTGAAATCGTATTGGATCTTGTTAGTGAAACGAAGGTTCCAAAAAAAATGATCCGAGATTTTTATAAGGACGATTTGGCATTCATTTTTTACAACAAGGGAGGAGGATATAATTGGATCTATCCTAAAATCAACCAAAAATATGACGATGCATGTGTTAATATTGGAGTTGGTTGCCAATTATCAAAAATCAAAAATTCACGGCAAATGTACCAAGAACACGTGCAGAACCTCAAGCAAATCAATCTCTTGCCTGAAAGCATCACTCTAGCAAAAAGCACGGGCTGGACTTATGCCACGTTACTCGGTCCAAAAAAACGCACGTATGGAGACCGCGTGTTATTGGTAGGAGATGCGGGTGGGTTCAGTTCAAATATCGCAGGCGAAGGCATAAGAACAGCTATCATTACAGGCAAGCTTGCCGCAGAGTCCATCTCAAGCGTTCCCGATTTCTCAAAGACATCCTTAAAGTCTTATGAAAAGGCGTGGAAACGCCTTTTAAAAACGGAATATGATATTGGAAAAGTGCTCCAACAGACTTTGACAAGGGAAATGGACTCAATAGATAATATCTTGAAGAAGTTGCGGGACGATATACAGGGACAAGAAGATCTTGTGAAACTCTTAATAGCATCGGATGACTTGGCAGAAGTATTTGGCAGATTAGCCAGAAAACTCTTATAAAAGTTTTATATTTCTTTTATGTCGTATAACGGTCATCCCTAAATGCCGTCAATGGAGTGGAAGATGGCAATTTGAGTCTTGTAAAGAAAACCTGAAAAGAGATCGGTTTTTAAAGTGTTTTGTTGATAATTATTTTTTATCATGAGATTAATTTGAACTTGAAAGACGTGTTTTGAAAAAAAAATAAATAAGAATGATTTATGAACGTGTGGACTTGTTGACATGGCAGGAGGTCTCTAAATGACCAAGTTTATTTTTGTTACGGGCGGGGTCATGTCCGCCATAGGAAAGGGCGTTACAACTGCCAGTTTAGGCAAACTTTTTCAATTTAGGAATTATGATGTTAGCGCAATTAAGATAGATCCTTATTTAAACGTGGATCCGGGAACACTAAATCCCATTGAACATGGAGAGGTTTTCATTACGGAAGAGGTTTGGGATTTTGTGCCTTCAATGGGCCCAAACAGAAAAGATGATATCGATGATTTGAACACTGCTTATGGCAAAAAGCAAGTCTATCGTATTTGCGAAATAGATCAGGATTTTGGCACGTACGAGCGTTTTCTTGATAAAAATCTTCATCCTTCTTCTAACATAACTTCGGGACAGGTCTATTTATCGGTCATCCTTCAAGAACGCTACGGTGAATATTTAGGGCGGACCGTTCAAATCATCCCTCACGTGACAGACGAAATTAAGAGACGGATAAGGCAAATAGCCGAAAAAGATAACTCGGATGTGGTAATCACGGAGATCGGGGGGACAGTTGGTGATATCGAAGCGATGCCATATTTAGAAGCAGTACGTCAATTTCGGCTCGAGGAACCGAAAGAAAATACGGCTTTAGTTCACGTTACACTCATTCCATATTCAGAAGCCGTGGGCGAATTAAAAACGAAACCCACTCAACATAGCGTTAAAACCTTGCTGAGCTTAGGATTGCAACCCGATATCATTATCGGACGGGCAAAAATCGAGCTAACGGAACAAGTTCGGCAAAAAATTAGCTTATACTGTAATGTCCCGGTCCAGGGTGTCATTTCAAATCCCGAATTATCAATAATCTATGAATTGCCATTGATATTTGAGAAGTTCAATTTAGGAACGTATTTAATACATGACTTGCTTCAAATGGTACCACCCAAACCCGACATTTCAAAGTGGGAGGAATTAATTGAAAAATACAAGAATCCCAAGCACTCATTAAAAATCGCGATGCCTGGAAAATATACCTTGATAACGGATAGTTATGTGAGCATTAATGAAGCACTGAAGCATGCTGCGGCTCACCTTGATTCCAAAATAAAGATAGAATGGATCGATGCAGAACCCTTTGAAAAAGATCGCTCAAAAGTAAGCGTTTTATCGGGATATGATGGCATTTTAATGACTCCTGGATTTGGAGAGCGTGGCGTGGAGGGCATGATCCTTGCAGCTCGTCATGCAATTCAAGCAAAAATTCCATTTTTAGGCATTTGTTACGGCGCTCAAATCCTATTTTGCGCGTTTTGTAGGGAATTCTTGGGTCTTGATAAAGCCGCTTCGACCGAATTTGTTCCCGAAACATGTGATCCCGTCGTGGACTTGTTACCAGAACAAAAGAAGATCAAGGACAAGGGAGGAACGATGAGACTGGGTGGTCAAGAGATTTATTTCAAGGAGGGTAGCATCTTGCATGATGTATATGAAGTGCCAAAAGCGGTTGAGCGATTTCGCCACAGATATCACATAATAACACGTTATGCAGAAGAAGCCCAACAAAAAGGTCTCGTGATATCGTCATATGATAAAACAGGCACCATAATTAACTCTATCGAATACGTCAAAGATGGGAACTGGATGATAGGGGTCCAATTTCATCCAGAATACAAGTCCCGCCCTGCAAGACCCAGTCCAGTTTATCTCGCATTCGTCAAAAAATGTTTAGAAAAAAAAATCCAGTCGTCATGAATTTCTGGCTTGATGCGAATCAATCCCGAAGACCACCTATTTTTCACGTGCAACAGGCGACCATTATCGCTTGAAATTTCTTAATTTTCAGTACCCCTCCTTTTCTTATATAGTAGAAAAATGTTCTTTTGATTAATGACAATTTCAAACGCTAATCTTTTCATCCCAAAGAACGTCGATTCAAAATCGGATGATATCGGGTTTCTTGAAAATATTTTAGATCTTGCTCAAAAAATATCTAACCACGAAAAGAGAAAGCTGAAATTCGTTTCATCTCTAGATTTTTTAAGAGATCTTGATTTAAGTTTTCTTTCTCCGATAGTACATGATGAACTAGGAGAAACGGTACTGGTTCACAAGGTAAATCCAACAAATCTAACGGGATTGACGGTAGCGGGTGTCGATGGAGGGTTGATCAGCAAGAGCCTTCATAATTTTGATCTCGTTCTGACAAGAGCTGTTGCGTGCATTTTCCATTTTCAAAAGAATCGCCCCGTTGTTCAATACATCACGAGCGAATCACCCAGACCATTACTCCATTATAACTTCAAACCTTATAGCCGCACCGAAACAGATCTCTTTGCGACTTTAGAAAGGATAAAATGTGAGATCAAATTAGCACAATCAATTTTTAATAATGCAACACCAGAAGCCATCCTACTTGATGGGTCCATCTTGCCCTTACCATCTGATCGGCCCAGTTCACTAAACAATCCTCAATTATATCGCAAGTATGAAACGCTAATCAAGGAATTTGAATCACTTTATGATCTATGCTTGACTCACAAAACGATTTTAGCAGGTTGCATTAAAGACACGCGTTCTTCTCGTCTTGTCAAATTTTTGGGTAAGATCATCCCAAATCTCTTTCACCATAAGGATAATCTAAACGTGGATCTCAATAAAATATTTGAACTGGACTATCGTAAGGTGATAGAACTCTTGAGAGATACGGATTTTCTCTCGACATTCCTTGAAGTTGGAGAAAGAACTGCAGTAATGAATTATTTCGAAAATAAGGCACCCATTTACAAAGATCTTGATCCATATTTCGCTGATCGTCTCAAACTTTTCTATCTGAAAACTGTAGAGTACGATATTCCAATGCGAGTAGAGGTCCTCACGCTAAATAGCACGCCTCTCAAGACAATTCGAAAAATATCTTCAATTTTATATCCATTATCTTCTTATCATTCCAAATATGGAGTTCCAACAGTCCTGATAGAGGCCGATGCACGAGCAAAATTGAATGAAAATGATCTAGAACTAATTTACGACATGCTCTATGATTCGGTTCCGGGTTCCATAAAACTTTTAAAATTAAGGCGTTATAGACGTCCTTTTTAATTTATCGTTAAGGTCCTGATACTAATGGTTGAAGAATTAGGCACGGTCATAACAACCCCTCAAGGTCCAAATCCTTTTGATTTCTCCTTCGTGATTGATGAAAAACATTCAGAATCAGTTCATTGTGGTGAGTTCATCTCAGTATCGGTCAGGAACGGCGTGCTCTTGGGTACCATCATTGACATCATTAAAACAAACCGCTATTTTAGTAGAGCTGAATCAGTACGTGAATATGAACGTGGCGGCGTCTCATTAAACGCAATTTTTCCTGCGGATCGATGGGAGTTCATGATTGCACGTGTAAAACCTCTTGGAATTTATTCTGAAAATCACCTGATCCGTGTCACCAACCCGCCATCTCCAGGGACTAAAGTATATACCATGGAAAAAACACTTTTGGAAGAAGTCTTGGGCTTTAAATCAGAATCGGGTCTCAACTTGGGGCAGTTGAACTTCCACGAAATTCCCGTTAAACTTGATCTCACGCGTTTGCTTCAAAAACACGTTGCCATCTTGGCAATGTCGGGAGCGGGAAAGTCATACGCAACGGCAGTCTTATTAGAGGAATTATTGCTTCGCCACAAAAAACATGGACGATTGGCAGTAATTCTCATTGATGTTCACGGTGAATATGATTCTTTTACATTGCAACCCGAAAATGGAGAATTTCACGATTTTTCAGAACGCGTGAAAGTATTCCCTAGTCCATTTATATCCCTGCAAACATCGTTACTTACTGCTTATCAGATCGCGCACCTCTTGCCCCAAATTTCACCCATTCAGGTCCGTGAATTGCAAAAAGCATTTGCTAATGTTCGCAAGACTAACAAAAATTTTACTTTTCAAGATTTGATTAATGAAGTAGAACATAATGATGAGATAAAGACGCAGACAAGAGATGCATTAACTAGCTGGTTGTTTGATTTATACCGCTTGCACTTATTTGACTCTCGTGAAAGCCCTTCACTTGATCAGGAAATAGAACCCGGAAAGTGTCTAATCATCGATCTATCCGAAACGTTAAATCTAAGAAAAAAACAAATCATCGTATATTACATTGCACAGCGACTTTTTTGGTTAAGAAAAAATAACAAGATCCCTCCATTTCTACTAATACTTGAAGAAGCACATCAATTCGTGCCAGAAGGAGCAAAAAAGGATAATGCAATATCTCGTTCCATTCTAGAAACATATGCAAGGGAAGGGCGCAAGTTCGGTGCGGCACTCTGTTTATTGAGCCAACGACCCGTAAAACTCTCGACCACGGTTTTAAGTCAGTGTGGCACGCACGTGATCTTGCGCATTACCAATCCAAATGATCTTGACCACATCAGACAAAGCTCCGAACAAATCACTCGCGAATCCTTAGAAATGATTTCAAGCTTGCCCGTAGGCGAAGCCCTCATAACGGGTGTTGCCGTAAATCACCCCATTTTCATGAAAGTACGCAAGCGGAAGTCGAGTGATCAACGAAAATTTTTAAAATTAGATGAAGTAGCAAAGGAATTTGATAAATAATAGAAATTTCCTCGAATTTTATTCTTTCTTAATAATCCGAAAAATCAAATTTTCACAAGCAGGCTCACAGACCTTTCTCACGCCGTGTTCTCCGGGTTCATATTTTGCAATGACTAAACCTGCTTTTTCCAGTATTTTTATCTGAGCACTTATATTAGCCTCAGTTTGATTCAGCGCATCAGCAATCCGACTGACATCCATTTTCTTCATTCGCAACAATTTTAAGATGCTCCACCGTGTTTTCGAAGATAATGCTTTGGAAATTTGGGAAATATTATTATCGTCAATAATTAAGTCAATTACTCGCTCATTTGCCAAATTTTCAATCCTCCATTCATCTATTCCCAGAAAACTCAGACCCTATTCAACTCATGGAGTGATAATATTATCTTCTCATCTCAACGTATATGTTAAGAAGAAACATCATGAATTCGAATAAGTTCTATTTTTTTAGAAATTGACCAATTTAAAATATAAATATTATGTAGGCAAAGATTCTCAAACCATCAGTTTTAAATATGACTTATATCATTAAGACCGCTTTAAAAACAAATTGTGTCGGCTAAAATCATTGCTATCATAAACCGCTTAAATCTGCTTTCTACGGAGTTTTTTTTAAGATTCTATTTGACAAATCAAAATTATCAATAGAAAGCATAATTAATGATATTTTTTCAAGTCGTAAGAACTAATATTTTGAAAATAAATGAAAAAAAATGAATAAAAGGATAATTTTTAAAAAAATTATGATCTTTTTAAGGGACAGAGAGCTTCGCAATCTTCATCTTGATGATAAAGTCTACAATAATAGCATATCTTAGATTTGATTGCAAAAAATTTCTTAAAAAGACCCTTTGTTTTCTTTGCAAATAGCGTTTGCCTCTTATCTTGGAGCTTATCCTGCTTGTTCCAATATTTATCATCTTCAAATGTGAATCCCTTAGAGAATATTCAATATCAATAATTGATATTAATGTCGACAACCATCAGTATTAGTGTATATTTAGATAAGTCTTATTTATTAAATTTTCCAAAAATTTTCAATTTTGTGAATCAGCAAAAACATTTGAGTTAGCTCACGGAATTTTTAAGTCTTTAATTTAAATAAGCAATCATTGAATTCAAATTGCCATAAAACCTACAAAGTTTTTTCGATTGGTGGTCAAGATCCGTTCTTTAAAAGTGTTTAAAAAGTTGAAGCACGAAGATTTTAGGGTATTGG
>JALGVI010000104.1 GCA_029838215.1 Candidatus Helarchaeota archaeon
TCTTCATCGACTTCCTTTGTTGGACAGATGAAGCGCTCTTCTACCTGCTTATAGTTTTTGTAAATGATTTCTACTTCATCTTTTTCTTGCCTTGTCATGTAAAACACCATCATATGTTTTTTATTGGTAGATCGTCTATATTAACAATTAATCATTCTTGACTAAACTCGATCCAAAACGTTTTATATTGGAAAAAAGAAACTCAAGAAATAAACTATATCAACGAAATGGGAGTGAAATTCATGGCATTGAAAATGCCCGATGAATACATTAACCTTTTAAATCAAGCAATTGCTCGAGAACTCGCCGTTTCTATCCAGTACATGATCCAACATTCAAAAGTCGAAGGGTTGAAAAAACGACTCGTGCCTGAAAACATTCTATTTGATGACACGACTTTTGACGTTTTTGCTAAAATATTGGAAGAAATTGCGATTCAAGAAATGGAACATGCTGAGGAAATTGCCGAACGCGTGTATGTCCTTGGTGGCGAAGCCACGATAAAAGCGGATAAAATAACAATTGGTAACTCGATTAACGAAATGATGAGCCTTGGGGTTAAAGCTGAAGAAGAAGCTCTAATATTATATCGCCAAGTCATTAGTGAAGCAATGAAGAATGGAGATTATACGACCTACGATCTTTTCATAAAAATTTACAAGGAAGAAGAGGAACATCTTCTAAAATTCAAGGAGTATTTAGAGTGAAAAGGGGGATTAAAAATGGCAATAAAAATTGATGATGATTACATTGAATTATTAAACAAGGCCGTATCAGGCGAAATTCAAGCAATCGTTCAATACATGACACAACACAGCAAGACTGAAATGTTGAAAATGCGCAGGAAACTCACGAACCTAGAAATCCTTACCGGAAAGAATAAGGCATCGGTCCTTGGAAAGCTCTTAAAGGATATCTCCATTGCTGAAATGAAACATGCAGAAAAAATCGCTGAACGCATTTTCGTTCTGGGAGGAGAATCAACCACCAGACCCTCTCCAATCAAAATCGGCGATGACTTGGACGATTTTCTTGCAAATGACCTGCAGGCTGAAAAAGAAGCAATGGAATTATATCGAAAGATAATTAAGGAAGCCACTGAAAGAGGGGACATAACAACAAAAAAATTATTTATGGAAATTTATGCGGAAGAAGAAGAACATTATTGGTCCTTCGACGAATTCGTGAAATAAATTTCTTATTTTTTATTTTGTTTATTCTCATTCATCGTAGAATTTCACGAACATGATTCAAAAGGAGTGATCAAAATGAAACTTGAACTCGCAAAAGATGTTTTTTATGTTGGAATTATAGATTGGAATCTCCGGGATTTTCACGGATATAGCACGCATAGGGGTTCAACATACAATTCCTATCTAGTGCTTGATGAAAAAATTGCCTTGATCGACAACGTTAAGGCCCCATTTACGGATGAATTTATTGAAAACATTAAAGAAGTAATTGGGGACCTAAATAAAATTGACTATTTGATTTGCAATCATCTTGAAGGTGACCATACAGGCTCATTACCAAAGCTTGTCGAACTCTGTCCAAATGCACGAATCGTGACTTCCGAGAGAGGAAAAGCAGGGTTCTTGAGAATGTATAAGAAAAATTGGGATATTCAAGCCGTAAAAGAAGGAGATACCATTTCACTTGGAAAAAGAACATTGACTTTCGTTCCCGTTCCAATGGTTCATTGGCCGGATTCGATGGTTACATATTTGACTCCCGATAACATTCTATTTTCGAATGATGCGTTCGGACAACACTATGCATCATCAAAAAGATTGGATGCTCAAAACCCGCTTTCCGAAATTCTCGAGGAAGCGAAGAAATACTATGCGAATATCGTCATGCACGTTTCGGGTATCATTAAAAACGTCCTGAAAAAAGTAACTGAAGATTTGAAACTTCAAATTGACATGATTTGCCCATCGCATGGCATCGTGTGGAAGGAACATATTGGTGTCATCTTAAAGCACTATACGATGTGGGCTAACCGGGAAACCGTTGAAAAGGCGCTCGTGATTTATGATACAATGTGGCATAGCACGGAAAAAATGGCGATAGCCATTACCAAAGGAATTCAAGAAGAGGGTGTTGACGTAAAAGTTTTTAGACTAACTGGAATGGATCTCAGTGATATCATTACGGAAGTACTTGATGCTCGTGGCGTGTTAGTGGGTTCCCCAACACTGAATAATGGGATGTTCCCAACGGTTGGTGCATTTCTAACATATTTCAAGGGACTACGTCCTCCCACGAAAATCGCAGGTTCCTTTGGTTCATTTGGATGGAATCCGAAAAATGCAATGGATCAGGTCATGGCTGAACTTAAAGAAGCCAGAATTCCCGAAATTATGGCGCCATTGACTTATAATTTCATCCCCGATCCCGAAGAACTCGTTAAATGTAAAGAATTTGGAAAAGAATTCGCTAAAAAAATCAAATCTTAATTTTTTTCTGGAGGGAATCTCTTTTAAACACGTCATAATAGGCAACGGCATTGCTGGAGCTCATGCGGCAGCTACAATCCGGAGAGAATCTCCTGACTGCACGATTGAAATCTATTCCGATGAAGAATATACAACATATAGCAGGCCAAAACTTCCACAGTACCTTGGTGAATCCATTAGATTTGATGATTTATTCATTAGAACGCAAGATTGGTATGACAATACGAAGATCTTCTTGCAATTAAAAACTCGAGTCGTAAAGATAGATCCTCATGAAAAGCAAATATTTCTTGAAAATGGTGGGTCCACTAATTACGACCGCCTTCTTATCGCAACAGGAAGTCACTCATTCATGCCCCCGATAAAGGGCTCAAATAATCCAAAAGTTAGGACTTTGAGAACGCTGAATGACGCTCGAGAATTAATTGATCTGGTGGAAGAATGCCGGCACGTTGCGGTGATTGGTGGAGGGCTTCTTGGAATTGAGACTGCGAATGCCGTTAGGAATAAAGATATTGATGTAACCATTATCGAATTTTTCCCCAGATTATTACCACGGCAACTTGACATTGAAGGCGCAGGCATTTTAAAGAAGATCATTGAGTCTCGAGGCATTAAAATTGTCTTGGGAGTCGTGACTGAAGAAATTCAGGAAGTAAATGATTCTCTAAAGATTCGACTTAATGATAGTACGGAAATTCACGCGGATTTAGTCATTGTTTCTGCTGGAGTCCGTCCGAGCATCGAACTTGCAAAAAACGCAGGCATTAAAACAAATCGCGGAATTATCGTAAATGAATACATGGAAACAAGCGAGCCGAGCATTTATGCGGCTGGTGACGTTGCAGAATTCAATAACACGTGTTGGGGCATAATTCCTGCCGCATATCCCCAAGCAAGAACTGCTGCAATAAACATGATTCACGGAAGAAAAGAAAAAGTAATGGATATTGTCCCTTCAAATACGCTGAAAGTTGCAGATATTGACTTGACATCCATCGGAACCATTTATTTTGAAGAAAAGCCTGAAAACGTGCTCGAATATAGAATTCAGGATGTTGAGAAGGGCATCTATAAGAAAATCACCATACAAGATAATTTAGTGATCGGGGCAATATTACTCGGGGACAATACAAATTTACAAGATATTGCAAAATTAATCAAGATGAAAATTAACGTGGAAGAATTCAAAGAAGAGATTCTTCAACCAGACTTTAATTTAAAGAAATACCAATAGATGGAGGTTTAAATTTTGGATTTCAATTTTACACCAGAGCAAAAAGCCTTACAAAAAGAAGTAAGAGAATTTGTAAAAGAAGAAATTTTACCAAATACTGCTGAGTGGGATGAGAAAGACCATTTTCCCATGGAACTGATGAAAAAAGCCTTTAAACGAGGTTTCATGAATGTTCGCATTCCGAAAGAATTTGGTGGAAGGGGACTTGGGCTAATTGAAGAAACGATCATCACTGAAGAAATCGCATATGGAAGCGTGGGCATATCCACTTCAATGAATGTTAATGGTCTGGGGTGCGAACCCATTCTCCTTGCAGGAACGGAAGAACAGAAGAAAAAATTTCTCAAGCCAGTCACTGAAAAATTGTCCTTCGTTGCATTTGCTTTGTCTGAATATATCGCAGGGTCTGATGCTGCAGGCATTCAATGCAAGGCATGGAAAGAAGGCGATGAATACGTGATTAATGGTAATAAATTCTGGATCACGAATGCATCCGTAGCGGATCTCTTTGTCGTCTTTTGCAAAACTGGAGAAAAGCGCAAAGAATTGAGTGCATTCATCGTTCCTGCAGACACTCCAGGCGTAAAGGCAGGACCGCCTGTTAAAAAAATAGGACTACGAGAATCCGTGACTTGTGCTGTCTTTTTTAAAAATGCAAGAATACCAAAAGAAAATCTCTTGGGAGAAGAAGGCAAAGGTTTCCAGCTCGCAATGGATACCTTTAACGTCACGCGCCCCGGTATCGGAGCATTTGCTATCGGATTGACAAGGAGGGCATTAGATCTTTCCGTGGATTATGCGAACAAGCGAAAGGCCTTTACTGTTCCATTAAACCGGTTTCAAATGGTTCAAGAACTAATTGCCAACATGGTAATTGGAATCGAAGCTTCAAAAGGATTGGTCTATCGATCTGCGTGGAGTATCGACAACGGGAACCCAAACCCCGTTCTTTCAAGCTGCGCGAAAGCATATTCGAGCGAAATCGCAATGAGATCTGCACTAGATTGCCTTCAAATATGGGCAGGGCGGGGGTATCTACGGAGCAATCCCGTGGAAAAACTCGTCAGAGACGCAAAAATCCTTGAGATCTATGAAGGTACCACGCAAATTCAAAAAATCGTCATCTCACAAAACGTGCTGAGTGGAAATTATGAAAGTTAATTTTTTTTCCTTCATGTTTTTAAACTGGGAAAAAAATCAAGAGGTTTTTAAAAATGGGTAAATTTGCATTATTTGCTTTTAATGGAGATCCAATGTGCTTCATCCACGTGATCTTAAACGCACTGGATCTCAAGGAAAAAGGACATGACGTGGCTGTTGTCATAGAAGGATCTGCCACGAGTCTCATTGACCAATTTGAGAACGAGTCAAATCCATTTTATCCCCTATTTCAAAAACTCAAAAATTCGGAAACAATCGACTGTTTTTGTAAGGCTTGCAGCAACAAAATGGGAGTCTTGGCAAAAGTGCAAGATTTCAAATTCCCACTTTGTGATGAATTACAAGGACATCCATCAATGGCTCGATACATAAACGATGGTTTCACGATAATTACTTTTTGAATGAGAAAAGGTAAAAAACAAAAACATTTTTTTATTTTTTTATAACCTCTGCCATAAACTCACTTAATGATGGCCTTGCTCGTGTGAAAGCATGTGGTGATAATGCTCTACAGGCATCACTGAAAAGAATGCTCTTTCAACTACCTCACTTAATGATGGATGAATGTGCATTCCGTCTCTAATGGGTTTAATGCTTCTATCTTTTGTATACATTAAGTTAATTATCTCTTGAATGAGGACTGATGCTTGTGGCCCAATAATGTGTGCACCAAGGATTTGGTCAGTATCGTTTCTAATAATTACTTTTACGAAATAATCCCGCACTCGCATTGCTTGTCCTTTAGCGGTATTTTCGTATTTTTGAAAGCCGATCAGGATGTTTTCCTTTCCAAATTTTTTAATGGCATCTTCTTCACCCATGCCCACGCCTGCAATTTCGGGGTGCGTGAATACTGCATGAGGTATGGCATGATAATCTGGCTTCAATTGCTGATTCAAAACTGCATTGAAAAATACAGTTTTCGCCTCCATGTTTGCTACGTGCTTGAAAAGATGTATCCCCACTGCATCGCCAAGTGCCCAGATTCCTTTTTGTGATGTCTCTAAATAATCATTCACTTTAATCCATCCTTTTTCATCTATTTCGATTCCTGCTTTCTCGGGATGCAGTATATCCGAGTTTGAAATGCGTCCTGCTGCCATTAGGATTTCATCTGCATGAAAAACTGCATTCTCACCAGTTTGTCGATTTCTCGCAACGATTTTTTTGGTTCCATCTTCAAGTGTCTCGAACTCGTTTACTTCATGGTTTGTCACGATCGTCATGTATCGACTCATTTCTCGCTTGGCAAGTTCTCCAATCTCCTTTTCTTCCTGAGGCAGAAATTTTGGGTTTCGACCAATTATTGTGACTTCAGAACCCATGCTTGAAAAAAAATGTCCAAATTCGGCAGCAATATAACTTCCACCAATGATTGCAAGACGGTTTGGAAGCTCATTAATCTTCAGGATGCTATCACTTGTATGGTATTTCGTCGAATCAAGACCCTTTATGTTCGGAATCAACGGCTTCGATCCCGTGCAAAGAAGAATGAAATCTGACTTGATCAAAGAATCTCCAACTTTTAACGTATAAGGTGCAACAAACTCTGCAATGTCAGGGTAATAATCAATATTTGGGGCTGTTGACAAACCTCTTCTTATCATGTTGATATCAACACCGATATCAGAACGCATGTGCTCCATTATTGCTCTAAAATCTATCCCATTTATTTTGACATCTATTCCAAATGTTCTGGCACGTTCAATCATTCTCACGAGGTCAGCAGGATATACTAACATCTTTGTTGGGATGCATGCCTTTGTAAGACAAATTCCTCCTGGTTCATCTTTATCAATAACTGCAGCCTTTTTTTCAGGGTTTTGATTTAGGTACGCCTCAACGACCATCATTGCAGAACCCGTGCCTATGGCAATAACATCGTATTTTTTAGGATCCATTCTTTTTTACTCCTTTTCTCAAAAATTAACTGTAAATGACAATTTTTCCTTAAATCGTGCGAAAATTTATATCAAAATGCAAAAAATCTTCGATTTTCAGAAAATTCTCACAAAAAATAATTGAAAGGAAAGGAATCAATCTACGACCTTGATATCTTTACTTGACTCCCAAATTCCGTGAAGATTACACCTTAACTGAGCGATTAATTTTGTCACGTGCGGCAATTTTAATGTAAACGTAACTGGACCCGTGCATACTATTGGAGTGAAATCCACGCGCCCTAAAAATAAATGATCTTCCGTACAAAGTTCAACCCACTCTATAAAATGAGCCGGCTCATTTGGGTGTGCCACTTCTTTTCCCCATGAAATCTTCACTTCAAAAGGTTCATTGTGCTTGATCTCATCTGGACATTCAATTATTGGCTCGTGTTTCTTTTCCAAAACCGTCATGTTATTCTTATCTTTCACCTTATTTATCTGTTTAAACAAATCTACGGACATGTTTTATTAACCTCCTTCGTTAATCGAGCGTTAAAAACAATATGAAAATTTGAAGGATATAAATCTAGCTTTCTGATTTCGGAAATTCAAGTCTTAAAATCAAGGAAAAAAAACGCAAACCTCGGTTAAAATCCCATCAAAAGAAAAATCCGCAAGCCAACTTATTAAAATCATTTAGAACGAAATATCTAATGAATATCTTAAGAGCCTAAAAAGATCAAAAATGAATGGTGTGAAACATGACCGAGGAAGTTAGAACAAAAGTAAACCTGCAATTAGAAAAAGAAATGATATTCCAATGTGACATGGGAATAATGAAAGTCGAAGAATGCTACATCGATGAAACAAACCAAGATGAAGTGGATAAGTGGGGACCCGATCCCACGAAATTACTGGCATCAGCAGTGCTCGGATGCCTGTCTGCAAGTTTCATTTTTTGTCTTCAGAAGAAAAAACTCTCTATTGAAGATTTTAAAGGTGAAGCAATAGCCGTTATTGCTCGAAATGAAAAAGACTTGCTGCGAATAAAAGAAATCAACGTCAAATTGATACCAAATTCTGACGATCCGGCAATAAAAAAACGCATCGAACAATGCAAGAAGATCTTTGAACGTTATTGCACCGTGACCGAATCGGTGCGGAATGGAATCCCTGTAAACGTTGATGTCGCATCTCCTGAGTGATCTATTTGTCTTGAGTTAGCACCCAGTCAAGAGCGAAAAAATTCACGTATCTTTTTTAAACATGAATTTGAATAGAAAATAACGATAACTAAATATAGATGGTGAAGAAAATGGCGAAGTGGAAATGTATCGTATGCGGGTACATCTACGATGAAGAAGCCGAAGGTACTAAATTTGAAGATTTACCCGACGATTATACCTGTCCCATGTGTGGGGCTCCAAAGTCGGAATTCGAAAAAATTTAAGGAAAATCCCTGAAACATGTCCATGAAAAAATCAATTCTTTTTTTTTCTTTTA
>JALGVI010000040.1 GCA_029838215.1 Candidatus Helarchaeota archaeon
CCGATCTCATGAGAAACGTGTTAGAACTCGCCGTACTTGAACCCGCGTGTCATCTCCGTATTTCTCCCCTTTATCAATGTCCAACTTTTTATAGGGTTTCGCGCACTAGTTAATAACAACGATATCTTTTCCTTTGCAAAAAGCGAGTCCTGTTTACCAAAAAATTAACTAATTGCATTTAAGAACGATGGTCGCGCTCATATAATCATATATTTACATGCAATTCACTCTTGGATTTCAAAAATTGATGGAATGAAAAACAATGAAAAAGTATGTTGTTGTCGGATTAGCAGCATTCTTTTCCATCTTATTAATTGGAGCGATCAGCGTCAATACCGTTGTAGCGAGCACTGCACCACAATGGCTCCCTGAAAACGAAGATATTTCTGACTGGGTGATTCTCAAAATTCCAGTCATCTTGATTTCGCTGCCGTAGTTTTAATGATCGATTTGGGCAAGGCATACTGGAACTTTCTCCTTACTGCACAACAGGCAAGCGCGCTTACAAATGGAGAGATCACTGAAGCATCGACCGTATGGACTTTATTCGTTTGGTCACTTAACAAGATTGTTGACGATCAAGGACTTAATTTCAACGTTACTGAAATGACCGATCCTGGATACGATTATGGTGTTCTTATTAACGGAACAGATCAAACCGGAAGATACATTGACCTGATGATTGCCACGGAAGGAACGGGGCTTAGCGTCGGTCTTGCAGTGGAGATAAATAGCACCATAGAAGAAGATTTTATAAACTTGGGAATTGCCAATATGACCGATGCGGGTTACGATATTCTTTGGGCAAATGGTGAGTGGCAGGCATTCATGTGGATCTGGGCAATTTTAATGATTCACATTACGGTCTGGCAGGCAATAATCTCGATCGTTGTCATCTGGGCAATGCTGGGACAAATTTTTCCATCATCTTCATCACTCGCAGGAACGCCTTTATCTGCAGCAGCTGACACGAATCAAACCAAGCTATCCTCTGTTGTAGGGAATATCACTGCAGTAGCAGCTGCGAATGGTTTTGGACAGGGTCAAACAGGATCATTACCTACGATGGTCCCAGGATTTGAGTTACTTTTAGTTCTCCTTCCGATTGGTCTCGTTGTCATAGGTTACATCCTTTATAAGAGGAAAAGAATTCAATACATTCCCTAATCTTTTTTCTTTTTTCTTGACTTGCATGTAAAAAAAAGGATTTATTTTGAAGTTGGTTCGATTTCTCGCATGAATAACGTCAAAACCAAACCAATTCCAAATATGATTGCAATAATGGTCATGTCAAAAGCCAACATCAGGACGATTCCTCCGATTTGACCGATGAACATGAGCAAGCCGTTTGACGTGCCTTCAGGGACGGGATGTGTTTTTTCCGTGGCATAAGTCAGTCCAATTGGAAGTGCCGACACGAGAAGAAATCCGAAGACGAATGCAATTATGATTAATGGAATCAGGAATGGGAGCCAAGCAAGCAATAGCGTTAGCGGGATTGCCGAGCCCGTGGCAATAATTAGAAATATTCGACGTTTTTGATATTTGTCCGACAATGCTGAGAGAATTATTGACCCGCAAATGCCGCCCACGATCATCATGCCGCCGATCAATCCCGAATTTATGGGAGTCATTATATCTATTGGACGCAAGATGCCAAAAATCAAATCGACATAACTTAAAATCGCATTAAACGCGCCCAAACCGATCAAGATCAAGAAAAACAGCAGTATGAAATCGCGATTTTTGAATAGGTCCTTTATTCCTTGAAGCATCAATGTTTTTTCTTCTGCAGCATGAGGGCTGGGAGGCGTTTCCGGCTTATCTTTTACGAATGCAATGTAGAGACCCATGAAGACTAACGACATGATTCCGTAAATGAATAAAATCGTGGTCACGCCTAAAGAAAGAAGACCTGCAATCTTAAACGGTAGGATTAAAACTGGTGTCAGAAAGTTAGCAATGATCAGACCGACAAACATCGACATTGTTCCTAGCCCTGTTGCCAATGTCTTTTCGCTTTCAGGAAACCAATTGGCTGATACTTTCGTGAATGAGTTTAGAACAAATGGTTGACCCGCCGCGCAACCAATTTGGAAAACGATTAGCATGGGAAAATTTATGGCGAAAGCACGCAAGAAACCGAAAACACCTGTTATTATAACTCCAATCCCAGTCCCCCATTTCAATCCAAGCTTGTCGATGCACCAAGATGCCGGGAATGTAACGGGTAAATAAACGATCATGAAGACCAGAGATAACAGGAGAACTAAGTCAGCACTTCCACCCGTGTAAATCAAAGAAACATCTATCGTGATCGGAGCAAACGTGAGCCATAGTATCTGAGTCATCATCCCCATGAACATGAAGAGAATCAAGACGATCCAACGGTAAGAAGATACTTTAGTCGTGATACTTTCACTCAAAAAAAAACCTCCTAAAGCATGTTTTTAGGTAAAAAATAGCTGATTTGTCACAATTAAAATATTATCGTGGAAAATAAAAAAATTCATTCGATTGTCGGAAATCGTATGTCCAAATCCTTTGCTCGAACGTGGTCGTATCGTCCCGTGATTCCGAGTTTTCCTTCGTGATCGACTTGGCGTGCCATCATTCCATAGGGCGTTCCATTTTTTATTCCTTCCGTGATGAAAGTGTGTCGCAATGAATGGAAAGTTCGCTCTTTTTTCTCGATCTGTGCGTCTTCTAATGCTTTCATCAGGATTCGATTCATTGAGGTGATGGAGAGCGGTCCTCCTTTGGTTCGCGAAGTGAATACAAGAGGGGACGTTGAAGGTGAGCTATTGATGAATTCTTTTAATTCCAGACAGGTTTTCTTTTCGATTCGCACTTGGATCTTGTTTCTATCGCCTTGTCCACGTTCTGTTTTTCCCTTGCGGAGTAATTTGATGGTCGGAATGCACTCTTTGCAGTTTCCATCACAAGAAAAGCACTCGAGGTCTTTTTTTTCGAGTTTGCGAATTGCGGTATTCCGCGCACCCGTTCCCACGGCACTTAGTTTCAGGATCAAATAATTACGTAATGACTGCTTTGGAAATCTTGGATGCGTGGAGTTTTTGGCATGAATCAAGATTTTTCTCAATTCGTCGATGCTGAAGGGGTGTTTTTCTTTTTTTATGGCCTTCACGCGATCGATCGTGAGTATCTCCTCCAATTCTTCGATTTGGTTTCGTAGTTGAGTGATGGCTTCCGGGTTCCGAGCCTGGCGTTTCATGCGACGTAATGTCCTGCGTTTCTTATTGACCATGAACTTCACGAATGTTTTTATTGCGGAGAGACGTCGATTAATCGTGGATCCCGAACAGTTCCTACCCCTTAATGTTGCAACGTAATCTTCAACGTCTTCAACCATCATGTCGTTAAAATCCGAAAACGAAGAGTTGGCTTGGAAGTCTAAAAGGTCATAAGAATAGTTGCGAAGAAGTGATTCCGACTTTCCCTCTTCTCGTTTTTTCTTGAGAAATTCTTCCAACACGGGATGTTCAATTACGCCTTCAAGAGTCGTGATTGGGGTTTTCCTTGCAAGATCCATGATCAAACCTCAAAACTAGAATTAAGAAAACAAATCACGCAACATTATTTTATAGTAGACGTCATCCACGTATTCTTCTGGAAATACTAAAAAAATGGAAAAAAAGGGAGATGGATTGCGGTATTTATTGGGATTTTGAGGTAATTTTTATTTCTTTTTCTTTCTCAATTTTAAAAGTCTTGACGATTTCTACGGTAACCGTAATTTCAATTGAGGTACTTTCATCTGGATCCAGAGAAACGGACCAATGGTATTCCGGTAAATCAACCTTGATCGGTTCGGGCTTTGAAGAAGTATATCTAACTTGCTTAACTTCGATAAAAATGATCTTGCAATTCTCCATGCGGCGATTCGACTCGTTCTTTATCGTAATTTTGCGCCTGATCACGTCTTTTCTCGTCCGAGTTTCAATTTCTTTAATCTTCGGATCCGGAAATTCGGGTGGTTCTCTTTTAATTTCTTCCTTTCCCCTGTCTACTTTTACGAGCTGATCCGTGATGGTGATTGACGTGTCGGTCAGTTTTTCGGAGGTAATTTTTTCTCCAATGGAGCCGGGCGTTTTGGTGAAAAGAGTGGGCAAGCCATATTCCAATAGAATTAAATCTGTCTGCGGTATCTCCTTGGATACATTTTTAAATACGTATTGTTGCTTGCCAACATGTTCTAATTTATCTGATTGTGCCCTACTCACAGAATATTTTATTTCTACTTCTCGCTCAATCTCGTATGGAATATTCTTGAGGGTAAACCATTCCAAGCGAATTTTCTTTCGCGGTTGCAACGATGCTTTCATCTTTTTTCACCTCACTTGACAACCCGTTTTAGTCGTTTTAATTGTTGGAGCACGTTCTTGCGAACGGCTACAGGAGCCTGAACCATTGATTGAATGTTTTGCACCTCTTGTTCGGGTAAGAGCATGCTCGGTTGATATTCAATCGGCGTTGTTGCAAGTTCAAATTCCGCAAACTCAAGTTCAACATTCTCAAATAGAAAGTCTGAATTGTTATTAACATTTATGTAACCGATAATGTTTGCAGTCTTATTTTTCTCATCAAGATCCACCTGCAAGGTCGGAGTCCACCTGATTCTCGGATCGAGTATGAAATACTTGATCGTGATGTCGATCTCATCTTCGATTTCGCTTTTTACGATGATGTTCAATTCACCGTACATGTCTTCGTATTGCCTGTAATATGCTGATTCGCAGATGTTCAATATCTTGTGGCGGGACTCGGCTCTTAAATCGGTTGCATTCGTGATGATATTATCCGAAGCCGTCCGTTCTCTGTTAATTACCATTTCAACCGTTTTTTTATCGGGCAACTTCACGCTTAGTTGGACTAATTTGACTTTTTCGGGCTGTCCCGTTTTTATTTCCACGGTTGTCGTGTCGGGATCAAAACTGGCAGGAACTTCCAGAACCTCAAAGACGTTTTTACCCGGAACGGCTTTCATTTTTTGTTGGCGAACGACCAGTCCTCCACCACCAGAGAAAATAATTGCTCTCGTTATCGGGGGATTTATTTTCATTTGGATTCGCTCCTTTAATATAAATAATAGAACTGTATAAGATCTCATCGTTCATGGTATTTGAATATAAACATGTTCGGTTGAAAATTCAAAATATTTGTAAGATATAATTACTTAGAAACATCTGTTGGTGAGAATAATGAACATATATTTTATTTATAGTGGCGAGATCCACGAAAGATTCATCGAAAATTTAGTTAATGCAAACAAGTTCTGCATCTCTTGCGAGCCTTTTTGTGATGAGTGTCGACTTGAGTATGGATCTTTTGTTGACGATATTGTTGGCGTCCATCAAATTGCGGAGGATCTCCCTGACTTCATAGAAGAACCCGAAGAATTTCTACCAACGACCATGCCTGAAACAGACGTGGTGGTTGCAATAAATATTCATGCTGACATTCTCACTAGTCTTCCTGATTTCCTCGAAAAATTCAACATTCAGGGCGTTATCATTCCCATTGAAGATGGTGCATGGGTTCCGCTAGGGCTTCAAAAGCAAGTAGAAACGGAGCTAAAGGAAAAAGGCATACAATATGCATTTCCTCGTCCGTTTTGCACGTTAGAATTCACGGGGCAACCTGTCATTGACCAATTTATCGACCGATATAAAATTGGACGACCGAAAGTAGAATTAATTGTCAAAGATGGGAAGATCGTAAAGGGCAAGGTCATCCGTTCTTCGCCCTGTGGTTGTGCATGGTATCTCGTTCGACAATTGGTTAGATTTGAAGAGCCTCTAGATGATACATTGAACGAAAAAATTAGCAAGGCTCACCACTCCTATCCCTGTAACGCAAGCATGAAGATTGATCCCGTTATTAAAGAAACTCCTCTTCACGAGGCTGGATACATTCATCGTTTCTGCGTCTATGAAGGCATTCGAGCCGACAAGGAATACGAAATTCTTGAACAGGAATCAAAACATGCACGAGAACAAATTCATTCAGAACTTCAATAATGAAACCATGATTCAACTCCTTTCTTACATGAAGGAGCGGATATACAACTGATTTTATATCGTAATGAAAAATTTACAAAAACCTTTTATTTCTTTTTTTATACTTCAATATAACTAACTGTTTATTGGTGATTTTAAAAGACTTTCTTCTTTAATCCTTAAGGAGATTATTTAAAATGGATCTTTCTAAGCTAATATATAAGTATTTCTTTATTGTATCTGGCACATTGATTATCTTGGCAATAGTTTTGACAATGTTTACTCCAACCGTCTTCAGCTTCGATATTGATAGCAATTGGATCCGATATTCCACGCTGTTTAGTTCATTTCGCATCGACACTTCAACGCTTGAATTGACCATTCATCCCATTCTTGAACTTGGTGCTGACTTTCCTCTTGATCCGATATGTGCATTTTCCGCAGCAATTTTTTGTCTTGTCGGTGGTGCCTTGCAAGTAGTTTCTGCTTTTACAACTTCAAAAGTGACATTAACGAAAATATTCCGTATTGCTGGTTTGAGTGCCGGTTGTCTTGGAATCGTGCAAGCAACGACCGTGCTCTGTGCTAATAGCTTGACTATTTTTCCGTTACAATTAAGTCTAAACGATTTCTTTTCAATGGTCAATGCAATCCCGCTTGCAGGATTCTGGATTGGAATTATAGGTGCCATTCTCGGCGTCGTTTCAATGAAATTAACAAATTGGGAAGATTTAGGTTGAAGGTGATGGTTTAATGTCGTTTCTAAAAGATCGTATTTATATTATATGTGGTGCTGTAATCCTCGTCGCCATAATGTTACTCCCTTGGCTTTTTTACATTCGGACTGAGATCGCAAACCCGGCTAATATTCGGTTATATGTTTGTTGGATATTTTTCGTGTATTATTTCAACCCTACAAACACACCTCCTGTGGAAATCACGTTGTTTTTTGATTTCTATGAATGGACCTCTGTTGTCATAATTTTATGCTATCTCTTGGCATTTATTGGCTCGACCGCGCTAATTGCAGGTGGCATATTGCCGACAAATATAAAGTTGGTGCGTTTCATTATCTTGATCGCCGGCTTTACATTGGTTTTCTTTGGACTTATTCTTGATCGGTTCTTCATTGCCGCGTATATCACTGATACAGTGGGAGTACCATTTTTCATTCAAATTTATTCTTCTTCAACGTATAATTACCTGTGGGTAATGGGACCTGGATATATCGTGAGTATTGCAGCAGCTAGTTTTGGTGCCGCCGTTTTCGTTCTTCAAGGACGAAACCTAAAATAATCTTTTTATTTTTTTTTTGGGATATTTTTACAAATGAATGAATCGAAAACAGGATCGGAGCAGGAAGATCTAATGAAAACCAAAAAACTGGCAAGGCTTATTGTAAAGCAAAAAAAGATGATTTTTGATCAATGGGAATGTTTAGTTTGTGGCTTTTGCTGCACTCGTTTCCGCTTCGGTATGAAAGGGGATGATTTGGAACGGTGGGATGGATTAATTGTCGATTCTAATATTGGTCGTTATCCATTGAGAGATTTCGTGAATTTTGATTCGCACGTGTATTCGAAAATGGGAGATCTTTTTTTCCATCCCGAAACAAAGGAGTGGTTATTTCCATGTCCATTTCTAGGTGAACAGGACGGAAAGCATCCCTGTCTCATTCACGACTCAAGAATAAAGCCAAATGTCTGCAAGGACTGGCACTCGACCTTGATAGATCTACGATGTCGAGCAACGCGCCAAATTGTAAAAAGGAAATTCGGTTTAAAATTTAAAGATGAAGACGAAGAATATCAATACTTCAAGCAACTCAATGTTCACGTCCAGCAGTTTCAGCATGAGCAATTATTCGGACTATCCTTAAAAATTCTCTTGGATCTATGCAAAAATCCCGAGATCTTGCAGGATAAATCAAGTCGTTAGATAATTATCGATTGACCATCGTTCGGGAAGATTATCTTTCCATCATAAACCGATTCAATTTCTTCTCTCATTTCTTTTTCAGGATCTCTAACATGAGGTAAAAAATGAATGGGAATTAACATGCGTGCGTGGGCATCACGTGCAATTCTTGCCGCATCTAGTGAACAACTATGCCCGTATTTGTGAAGCCACTCGACCTGTTTTGCAGGTCCAGAGGTTTCGTGAATGAGAACGTCACATCCTTGAGCCAATTCAACCAAACCATTAAATGGTTGAGTGTCGCCGCTGTAACAGATGCTCTTATCCAAGTCAAGCCTGAAAGCGAGAGTCGGGATGCTGTGACGGACTTTTAAAGCAGAAATTGAACCATTTTTCTCAATTTTCTTACCATCGATCTCATGGTATTTAATTACATAACCAAAAGAATCGATTGGTGTCTTAGTTATTTCGAATAGAGTCTCGATTGCACTCCTGATGCCGACAGGTCCATGCACGTCTAATGGACGCGTTCTTTGTTCACCTAACCAGAACCGCCAAACAAGAGTCAAGAAACCTGCAAAATGGTCCGGATGCACGTGTGAAATGAGTATCGCTTTAATGCTTCTCAATTTCGTGAGATTTAAAAGTTTTTTTGTGGTTCCTTCAGCACAGTCAATGAGAATGGAATCATTAACCAAAATTGAAACGGGATCTCTCGATTGAGTTACAATGCTACCAGATGTCCCGAGAATGTCTATTTTCATGAGATTTCACCAAGAGTAATAAGGAATATTCGTCACATTTCTGAGACTCATTGTTAGTGGCTCATATACGTACACTTGGTTGTTTGGATTGAGGGTCGTATTGGTGAGATTGTCAAATGCAGGAATGGAAAGGTCTTCAGCGCGGAAGTAAAGTCCCATAACCTTCTTGAAATCTCGGTGCCACATGTCAAATGCCGGCGTGTTATTACCATAAACGAAGTATTGCGTGATGTTGCACGTCTTGCCGAAATAAAGAAACATGCCGTGTTCAAAATATAGATCCAATACTCCCCAGTAGAAGGTTGTATAATCGGGCAGGTTGATGAGGTAAATCTCCTTGGTTTCAATGTCCGGAATTTCATCCAAGTAATCGAGCATGTTCAACGTCGTCCTGCTCATCTGATTATATGCCGTCTTGTGACAGAGCATGAACACGGTCGATCCCGTTATCAGTCCGCTAATTAGGATGACCGAGAGATAGACCCTGCGGATGCGAATATGCTTTACTTTTTTCAGCCATGCGAATAAAGAATAATCAAATCTGTCAAAAAACAGGAGAATCACGATTGGAAGAAAGAGAAGGGGTAAAAATAAAATGCGACTATTGGTGTGAAAGATGTATTGAAAGGCAAAAACGGCAGTCGATATGATGAAAAACTGCTTAATAGGATCCTGTAACCTTCGTTGAAAGATTTCGTAGCAAATATAAGCCATGATTAATCCAATTCCGATAAAGCCCAAGGTGATGGGATCTGTAAACATGGTGAGTGTTGAACTCAATCGTGGGTTGATGACGAACCTATTCAGCAAGAACAGCGCAAGAAGAGGGATAAAGGCTAAATAACACAGATTTTTCTTGATGAGCAGTTTAAAATTTGAAAATACCTTTGAAGTATCTCGAAAATCATAGCGTGCAATCTCGTAAATGGCGAATGCAACTGCCATGAAGAGTGCCGACTCCTTGGCGAGAAAACCGACTGTCGTGAATATAACTGCCAGATAGAAGTTCAGAGCAGGTCGCTCCTTTTTAATGCGAGACTTTAGAAAAAAATAGGTGGCTGCCAAACAAAAAGCCGTGAATATCAGGTCAAAATAGGTGGAAATCCAAAAAATGACTTCATAATAAAACGATGCACAAAGAATGCCACCCATCACGCTCAAAAAAGGTGTGAGCCGGGATTTTGAAACCATTCGCGCGATTAAATAAATCAAGACGTGATTTGAAATGAGTAATGCCAAACTCACGAGATGGTATGGTAATGGATTCAACCCAAAGACGTAATAGAGACTCTGAAGAAGCAAGAGCGGGATAGGGCGGTAATACTTGTTATTAAACCCCGAATAAAGAAACCAAAATGGTCGTTCAAGACCCATGTGAAGAAACTCTAGTTCATCACTTAATAAACAGTCAAATAAATTTGTCGAGATGATGAGCAGGTCAACCACGCAAATCAGGATGATGATGCAAATTGTTTCAACGTGGGACTTAAACCATTCTTTCGAAATCATTAAAACATCCCCTTTTAATCAATCCTTTCTATTTCTGCGTGGTTTTTCGTTTAGTTTCCAAATTCAGAATCACTGAACCGATTCTCATCAGTAAGCATCATTTTAAAAATATCAATCAAGATTTTTCCTGACTAGTTAATCCGAAATAATAAGTAATTAAAAAAGATACCTGCACAAATTGACAAACAGGAACTAACAAAATAAACGATTATAAGGAGAAAAACGGGTAGCCTGAAATAAATGGAAATACCTGCAAAGTTTTGCGGCAAGACGATGCTAAAAGGAAGTTGCAACCAAAAAATCAACGAAAAAATTGATGCACTCAATAAGTATATCTTCAAGATTTTTTTCTTCTTGATGATGGTGCTCGGTTCAGGCAACTCTGAAACACGGACTATTTTCAACAGCAGATATGTGCTTCCAGAAATGCCAAATAGGTGTAATATGGTTGCGATCAAGTGGGGAACCTGAAGAGTCCAAAATTGGGACACGTTCATTAAAATCGGAATAATCGTCACTAAATGGATGAAAGAGAAAAATCCGAAGAATGATAGAAGAAAAACTATTTCGACCTTGTTTTCTCGAACATCCTCACCCGAACCCAACATACCACCTCAAGTCAATGTAAAAATATTGTAACTGGCATATTCAGGCGATGAGTAATCACCGCCCCACATCGGAAGAACCGAATCTGCTAGTGCTTTTGAATTGATTATTGCAGATCTATTTTGTAAACCTCTTGTTTGATAACTTGAAAATACATCGTCTGTCATCACGTCAAAATAAGAATAATACTTGTAGGAACCGAGGATTTGGCATTGTATTGCGACATCCACGTTTCCACCTTCCCTACAATCCGCATAACCGACTAAATCACCACTTGATATGATCATTCCCACGTTTAGGTTCCCTTGGACATTGACGTGAAACAATGTGACGAAAAACATTGGATTCAGCAATGACATGATAATAACGTGCTTGCCCCGAATTTCACCCGTCTGCAACTGGTGCGATTCATACTCAATGGTTACGATAATGCCGTCCGTTGGTGAGTAAATTGAGATGTTATCATTTGTATATCCATATTCCGATTTCGGATTGAAATAATGCTTCATGCTCCTGTCATGCTCAAACAGATCGGAAAAATCATGTCCCATGTAGCTGCGAAACTTGGAAATCCATTCAATTTTATCCAATTCAATGAAATCAGACGTGCAGATTCTCGGGGGTACCTGTGGGAATAAACTCATGGGAAATACCGTAATGAACATCAAACCTGCCAGAACACCTAATAAAATAAAAAATGCTTTGGTTTTTCGGTTCATCTTTCATTCCCGCAAATTTATTCTTGCACGTTTTACATGAAAATTATTTAATTCAAGATAGCTATTTGCGATTAACGAATATTTTAGTATTTTCTAAAATTGGATTTGGAATGATCTCATAATCATGAAGAGCATCAAGAATTTATTAATTGTTGGCTTTAATGCTCGTCCCATTGCCCTATCTGCACGAAGGGCTGGATTCAACGTGAAAGTAGTTGATTTTTGGGGCGACGTTGACCTCCTTTCTGTCATTCCTGATGCTTTCATTGTATCAAAAGAGAGGCAAGAGCAAACTGAAAAAGTCCCAATCGCAGATCTCTTGGCCGAATCTGTTTTAGAAGTCTTAGGAGAATCGGAAATCAAGACCGATGCTTTAATAATTGGAAGCGGACTCGACGACAGGGCTGACCTGTGGGAGAAGCTCAATAAACAAGTCCCTGTTTTAGGATGCGAACCCAATTCGATTTCAAAAATCCGAAACCGCAAGTTGCTGGAAGATGCCTGTGAAGACCTGAAGATAAACTATCCACGAACCTACTCGGTCAGTGAGTGGACGGAATTGTCTAAACTAGCGGAAAGGTTAAAATATCCCGTGGTTGTCCGTCTACCATTCGGTGCTGGGGGTCAATTCATAGGACTTGCCAGGAACATTTCCCAACTGAAACAAGTTTACAATTCTCTGAAGAAAAAAAATCCCGAGCCTTTTTTCTACTTGCAAGAATTCATTCAAGGGCGAGACGTGAGCACGACGATGCTATCCAATAAAAGAGAATATCGGGTTTTGTCATGCAATGAACAGCTTCTAAGCGTGGGTAGTGATGACATTTTTCCCTTTAAATATTCGGGGAATCTCATTCCTTTAAAGACCACAAGTTCTGCCGTGGACGGGTTGGTTGAAGTGTCAAAAAGCATTTCAGCACGTTTTGGCCTTCTCGGAATATTTGGGATTGATTTCGTGCTGAAAGACGATGAACCATGGCTAATGGAAATCAACCCACGTTTTCCCGGCACGTTTGAGCTCCTTGAAAAGGTCATTAGGATTAACCTGATGAAACATCACGTGGCCGCATGTCAGGGAAAAGACTTGCCCACGGTTCCTGAAATCACAAATATTGGAATGAAAAAGATCATTTTCGCACGCAATGACGTGCAGGTAGGGGATCTTTCAGGCATTAAAGGCATTTTTGACGTGCCATCTCCCAACACCTTCGTGAGGGAAGGAGAGCCCATTTGCTCAATTCAAGTAATCGGGAAGAACAGACACGAATTGAATAAAAAGGTTGAAAAAATCACTCGAACCGTGATTTCATATTGTAATGCTTTGATTTCGCGACTAGACTGAGCAAAAAAATTCATCATGGTGTCTCAAGCATGATCTTTCGGTTATTTCCCCTGCATCCGTTTTTTTCTCCGTTCTTCTCGTTTTTTTCTTTTTTCTTCTTTTCTTCTTTTTTCTTCCTGAATGAGAATCGCTCTTTTTTCCTGTATCTTTTCGTATAGTTCGTTCATGTCTTGTGGAGGGACGTTTTCTTCTTCTTTTTTCTGCAACTGTATTGCATCTGACGGGCAGGCGGGAACGCAAACTCCGCAACCGATGCACCGATCCAGATTTACCTTGCAAATATCGTCTACGAGTTTAAGAGCCTGCATTTGACATCGCTCGATGCACGTTCCGCATCCAACGCAAGAATCCTCATCCACTTGAGCAAAGAAGTTAGATGCGAAAAGTTCTACCGGTCGTGGAAAGATTCTCTTCCCGAGTAGGAGTCCGCAACAACATGCACAACAGCTGCAAATAAATTCTAACTCAATGGAATTGCTCGGTTGAAGTACCAATCCGTCCTCTTGATTCTGCCGCAGGATTTTCAGTGCTTCCTCCTTGCTGACGGATCGTCCCCATCCCTGATCGATGTATAGTTGACCGAGCAAGCCAAAACCAAAGCATCCCTCACGTCGATCCGTGACCTTGCAGGGATTTCCCATTAAATCCTTAGAACTACGACAAATACAATTCGTGACCATTATTGGTCCATCATATTCTTTAATGAGCGTTTCAATATCATCGTAACTCGCCACTTTCTGTTCCGGCTTGATGCTTTGTTCAATCGGGATCGTGCGAAGCTGGGGGACTTTCGTGCGGAATAATTCCAAGGCATAACCTTCTGCGATGTATCGATAAACGTCTTTCATGAACTCTTCCGATAATCTTGCGACTTGGAATTCGAACATGCCTACTGCAAATAAAGCATTACCATAAAACTTCTCGTTACCTTCTTTTTTAAACAAAAGCGTGCCCTTGCTGACCATTTCATTTAATATCTTTTCTAATTCATCCTTTGAGTAACCCAAGTCTTTTATCCGCTCGAAAATGGCATCGATCGTTTCAGATGGAAACGGGGCATATTTTAATCTCGCGGCAATTTTAGCTTCTTCAGGCGTGAAAAGGTGTTTTAATAGACGTATTTCAACGCCTGACTTCGTGGCAGGAAAACCAATGGGCATTTTGTCAAGATGTTTTTGTAGCTCTCGATAAACATCTAATTCCTCAACAGTCATTTTAAAGAATTCAACTCCGGATTTCTACTTAAAAATTCTCTTTTAATCTCGAATTATAATTCTTTGCGATCAATTATAAGAATGAATCATGAGAAAAACGAAAAACAATATCTACTTTTACATGAGTTTATAATCCTCCGATATGTGTAAAAGCTTTTAAAAACGATGGGCACCATTCTTCAATGCTCATGGATTTTAAAGAAAATTCATGAAGTCCGATAAATTAAATGGAGTTAATAATTTTGCCAGATAGGAGATGGAATCTTAAAAATGCGGAAGTCGAGGTTTCTGGTGACACGATTATCGTTAATTCTAAGATAAATTACAAGGATTTTGAAGCGGATTACAAGGGGTTCATTAGCAATTTAAGCGATGAAAGCCAAGAACACATTAAAAAGCTTTTCAAGAAAAAAAAGGTTCGGGAACAAACCCCAAGCGATGAGAGCATGTCGGAGTTAATCGATTTTTTTGACATGATCCAAAGGCATGAAGCCGCCGCTGATGCGATAACAAGTGCCACAGAGACATCAGAAGTGGCAAGGTCGCAGGATACTGATTTGAGCGACGACCTCACGAATAAATTTGACATTCGAATTGGAGAGATTATCGATTTAAAATTTAAACATGACAATGAATTAAGTGAAGCTGCTGTAACAGGCAGGCTATCAATAAAGAATAATGGTAATAAGCACAGGATTTGGGATATTGATGTTGAACTTGAAAATCTTGAAAAGACCAATTTGGACGATGAAAAGATACACGTCTTGGATTTAGAACCTGAAGAAGAACATCTCGTGGAATATGAGGTCAAGACGGATGAAATTGATTCTCCCTTGACAATCACCGAAGAGATAAACGTGAATCCCGAAGGTGAAAAACCGACTCAAGTTTATGTTGCAGATGCAGAACAAAAACCGATCATGTCGATTAAAATCAAGAACACGGGTCTTTCACCATTAAATAACATAAAAATCACGAAAGAAATTCCCGAATCATATGATTCCTATGAGATAGAGAGAAAAGGGTTAGGAACGGTCGAACAAGACCCCGACAAACTAACCTGGACGATTGACTCTCTGGAGTCTGAAGAAGAAACCGAGCTTGAAATACAGTTGAGAATCACTCCAAGAGATAACGAGCCCATTAGTTCCGGCTCAATTTCTGCTTCTTATGAGATGCCCGGGAGCAGTTTTTCCGACATGAAAGTGAAATACGTCGATGGGTACACGACTAATATATATTATGTTGAATCCAGCGAACGGGACGAAGAACCCAATGTCTGGGATTGCAAGTTCATCTTTGAAAATCGATCTGAATTTCCAATTAAACTCGTTGACGTGGACCTTAGAGCTGGAGATTATAACACGGAAGAACAGGTTGTTGATTTAGGACCGCAACTCGATCCAGACGTGATACTCAAACCGAGTGAAGAGTGGACTTCTGAAACGTGGGAGATTTCAAGTGAAGATGTCCCCAAGTTTGGCTCAAATGTCCAATTCACGATCATTGGTGATGTAATCTGTCAATCTGTCGCAACGGTCCATATCGAGCCTATTTCAATGCCTGTTCTAACATTGACCGGCACAAAAGAATTCTCTGAGACTGTCGTTGAATCTTACAAGGAAACTCCGATTGATGCCATCACTAAGGTGCAGACTTCGGGAAGTGCTTCTATTGATAAATTTCACATCGAGGATACGATCCCGCATACTTTTGTCGTAGAAGAACCGGAAGAAAAAGTAGTGCTGACCGTCAACGGTAAAGAAATTCCTGCAGAAAAAATGAGGATCTCTTGGGAGCCTGAAGATGACATTGAGAGAGATCGAAAGATGATCATTGACGTGGATGACGTTTTGGAGGAAGTTGGAGTTCTTGAAGATGATTCAAAGATTGAACTTACTTATCTAATGAAAGTTGTAAACCCAAAACAAGATGAAGAATTCACGGCACCGATCACGTTCCAAGCGATTACAGACGATGGATCCATCATCGAGCTTCAGATTCCTGCAGAAGGTGAAGTGGAACCAACCATAACATTGAAAGTCGTTCACTTGCGCAGGAGAACTCGTGATGCACGTTTCATTCAAGCTGGCGATTCCAAAGGTGTATACAATATTTCCATCATTCACAAGAATCGCGGTGATGCTGCAGAAGAGAATAAGGTCTTTGAAGAAATGTTGCCCGAGAATTTCGAGTTAGTTTCTGCCGATCCTGAACCAGAACAGGAAGAAAATAAACTAACTTGGACATTTGAAAAGATCGAACCTGACGAAGAGATTACAATTGAATATACGGTCAAGGGTACGGGTGAATATAAAGCCAGAGAAACACAAATCTCTTATAAAATCTAATTCATATTTTCTTTTTTTCCTTTTTTCATGTTTATAAATCAATCCTGTCAAGGATTCTGGAGAGCGATTTAAGATTCAGTCTTGGTGAAATAAAAAAAAAAGATTTTATTGTTTTTTAAAATCAATTTACACCATTACTTTTCGTCGATTTTTGTTGAACTTGAGTTTCAGCCAATTTCAGCATGTCATCTAATGAGTATTTTTTCATTGAAACGCCCATTTTTTCCAGTCGCTTATATAATTTCCTACGATTATCATCAATGTTTAACTCCATCACGAAAATGGCAAGGAATAGCAAGCCCATTGCAGTAAAAAATGGAAACCCATATATCACGAATATTAGAAGGAATAGGCCGATGAATGGCGACATTCCTTCTGGTTGGAATAAGAAAAATTCGAGCACGCCTTGCCCCTCTTGAGCCGGGTTCACGAAGGAAATCTGGATGAGAAATGTCACGTAAGTTACAAGAGTTCCTACACCAACGAGTCCTTTCAACCAGTTCTGCGCCCAACCAGAGATGCTACTTATATCACTGGGCAGGTGTTGCTTGATTGGAATTTCGTAATAGACCACGCCTGCATCCTCCAAGAGCCAAGTAGATGGAATGAAAAACGAAATAATAAATGGAGCAATAATCGTGGGGAATAACAGAAGCATGAAAAAGTCGAAAAAGAAAAGATTGGATTGTGAACCCTCGAGTAAAGTGACTTGGTGTGGGGTACTAGTGTAGACAAAAAGCCCTGCAAAAATGGACATGAACATGGGTAGCAAGAGCCGTGACCAAACTTGAAAGAACCCTAATTCTTCCTTATCTTCGGTATTCATGATGATGATGTCGTGCTTGCGGGATTTTCGATACAATATCCTGTAATACAACTTGTTAAGCCTTGCGAGAAATGAAGCGAAGAAAGGTGCCGAATAGTTATATACGGCAGTGATGAGAGGAATCGACGTGAACCAGAATATGAATAAAGCGAGGATGCTCATTACTAACATGGAATTCATTTCCCCTAAGAGCAAGGTCGTGTCAAAGAAACCGAGCATGTTTGCCATTAAAATGACCACGATAATCATTAAAATAATAATTATCGTCGCCGCAATAATGAAGAAGGAAAACTTCTTGACATCTTTTTTAACATTTTTCTTTTCTATGGGCTTGAATCGTTTTTTTACAACGCCTAGAATGATGTAAATGAATGCCACGATGAGTAATGCAATACAAACGATCAACAGGATGAATGAAGGAATGCCTACCAAAGGCACGTTAAAGGCAAGACTGAGCGGGCTGGGTCCCAAGTCCGAGTAGGCGCGCACGTCGTCTCTACCATCCCCTAAAATTTTATTTGAAATTTGATAAATGCTAGAGAATTGTAGACTTCCCCGAAGATTCCAATATGTTGTCGTGAAATCTTTTCCGTCAATGAGTGTTAGTGTTTTTGTGTCAATTGTATTCATTAAACTGGGTTCCATCCAATATATGCAAATTTCTGAGTATCCATCATTTGTAATATCTCTGCAAAATGTTGCCGATAGCGTGTCATTTGATTGGTCATCATCGATCCTAATCCACCTTTGGTATAATGTCGTGATTGATGAAAGAGAATAACTAAGAATATGGAGACCTCGCCACCTATTATGATATTCTGCAATTATCATTATTCGATTTCCTAAGGGATCCTGCTCTACTTTCAAGGAATGCAGTTGAGCATCTTCAATATTGCTATCTGTAAAAAGCGTGTGATTAAGGATTGAAGAATAATTCACGCCATCGAACATTGTAAAATAAGCCATAATGCTATATGGTTGCGGAGATAATCGTTCATAAATAACAAATCCAAATTCGCCCACCCCGTCACCCGTGACATCGTTTAACTGAATGGGCAATCCAAAAGTAACGTTTGAACCATAGCTTTTGGAAGCCAAGATTGACCCATTACGACCATCATAAATGCTGACGTTTCCTGATTGAGTAAAAACAAGTACGTTATTTATGTCAGAATGGTCTGGGCTTTGAATGGAGAGGATCTCGTTGTTTAACTCTATTGACGGGACCTGCCATGCTAAAGACCCATTCCTGAAAAAAGCGGATAAATTAGAAGTGAAAGAGGCACCCATATCTATGGTCGAAGTATTATTCTTGTGGTAAATTCCGAGCACGGGATTTACGTCCAAATTCTTCGAGGCAAGGGGAACGGCACTAACTATTTCCGTTAAAAGTAAAGAATCCGTCCCCGTTATTGTATCATTTAAAGTAAATGGTCTTCCTGTTGCACCATCAAGAATGCTTGCATAAAAAGAAGTAAAGTTTACGTAATATTCTTTGTCATTGCCATTTTTCTGAATAAGTGTTGAAGCTATATTTCCGTAAGCTGTGAGAAATTCAGGAAAACCATCTCCATTACAGTCGTATAACGGCTTCCCATAATAGGTTCGGTTATTTGGTGTGACTCTACTCCAAATGGGTATCCCTGTTAATGAATTAATGCACATGACCATTCCGCTAGACGTGAATTCCGATCTATCATCTGCATTTTTAAAATAATAATCATCTCTGACTATGCTCAAGAAATATGAGCTATCTTGTAAGTAGAAACCCAACTCATGGAAATCTGTCCCCCATTGCCCTAAATCATAATACCATCCATCTACGATCTCCATTTGCGTGAGTGTGATGATTCCGAGCGTGCCCCCTACAAAAATTGTCGCTAAAAAGAAAATTGCGCTTAAAGAAACCGGTTTTTTGGTAGCATTCTTTTCTTTCATCATCATCACGCAAAAAAATTCGTAAATCATGGCACGTTTATTTTCAATTTAAATATATTTCAACAAAAATGAAGTTTTTTATATACCAATTTATTAATTAAGAAACATGCAAACTGAAATTACAAATTCCTCGGAATTATTGAATGAAAAAGGCGAATTGGTTCAACGTGGCTGGGCTCGCAAGCCGCTCTTAAGATACAATCCCGAAAATCGCGGTGTTGGTTGGCATCGGTTAAAAGAGTGGGACTATTACGGCATTTGGAATCCACGATTTGGAATCTCGTTTTTTATAGCGGATCTTGGCTACATGACGCTCACCACCCTGTCTTTCCATGATTTTGTCGAAAAAAAGGCTTACAATACGGGAACGATCAAGCTTTTCACTCGCGGCAAGTTAGGTCTTTCTCGATCTTCACTTGAAGGTGATTTCACGTTCTCCAGTAGGGCAACGGGAAAAATACGGATATTTCGACATCCTGATAAGCAGATCATATCATTCGATAGTCCAAAATTCAAGAAACTCCAAGGCGAAATCACGTTATCGATTGATCCTACAAAAGATTCAATGGTCGTTGCTACAGGATATCCCGAAAACAGACCGCATCATTTCTATTATAATCATAAATTTAATTTACTTCCCGCAAGTGGAACGATCACTTTCAACGGCTCGGAGTACGAATTCACTCCTGATGATGGGTTCGGTAATTTCGATTGGGGGAGGGGCGTGTGGCCGTATAAAACTCGCTGGCTTTGGGGAACCGCGGCGGGATACGTTGATGGACACGAAGTTTGGTTCAATATCGGGTATGGATTTGGAGATCTTTCTACACACACGGAAAACATGATATTCTTTGATGGTAAGTGCCATAAAATTGACCAAGTTACTTTCAAGTATGATGAAAAAGATTGTGGTGAGCCCTGGGAGTTCACCAGTAATGATGGACGACTAGAACTCGTGATGGAACCCGTCCTACCTGAACCACACTCGGTGAGCCTCGGTTTCATGATGACGAAAACAAAAATGGCATATGGCATGTATTCGGGAACGTTGGTGCTCGATGATGGCACCGAGCTTAAAGTCAAGAATCTTCAGGGTCATGCCGAAGATTGTCGATTTCGTTGGTAATTGCAAGACATCCTGCGTTTATGTGAACTTGACACCCGACAATTGCCGGGGTTTGACAAGTTTTTTTCTAACCGCCGCAATGAAATCATCCAAAACATTTATTTCATTTTTTGTAATGGTCAAGGCATTCCCTAACTGTCCTTCCTGATGAGCATCCGAACCGCCTAATTTTGACAAGTTCAAGATCTCTGCGTTTTTTCTTGCAAGTTCATTCTCTCGAGCTGTATTCAAACCGTTCATCGTTTCGATCCCATCAAAATGCACGTCGAAAATCCCTTCCTTGATGCTACACGGCGAGCTTTGTAATCCTTCTCGCTCGAAATTACGAAATGGATGTGCCGCAATGGCGATTCCTCCTTGTTCGTGGATTTTTTCCATTACTTCTTGGGTGGAAAGTGGCGGAATTTCCTCGCTCACGCCATATGCTAAAACGTGACCATCCTTAGAACTAATTTCCACTCCGACAAAGATCTTCACGTTTCCGTGTATCTCGATCGGTACCTTGGAAATTCTATCGTGGTCCGTGATGATGATTACATCAAGCTCTTTGATATCTGCCTCTCGAATTAATTGTTTGAAAGTCCACTTGGCACAAGGAGAATAAACGTGAACGTGCGGATCGACGAGCATTACATTAATCTTTTCAAGCCGATTAAAAACATTAATCAATAAAAAAAACTCATGAAAATCATTAAATAAAGACCGAAGTTTTTAGGTCGAGTGCAACCAATGAAAATCAAAGGAAAAGTTTGGAAATTTGGAGACAACATTGATACTGATATCATCATACCCGGAAGATATCTAGTCTTGAGAGATCCTGATGAAATGGCTTCGCACGCTTTTGAACCCATTGATGAGACATTTGCAAAAAATGTTCAGAAAGGAGACATCATTGTAGCAGGTAAGAATTTTGGTTCGGGTTCATCTCGGGAAGAGGCTCCTTTTGTTCTTAAGCAATTGGGCATTGCAGCCGTCGTCGCCGAGTCCTTTGCACGGATTTTCTTCCGAAATGCGATCAATTTGGGGCTTCCTCTCGTGGAAGTCAAGGACGTTTCCACTAATGTTAAAAAAGGCGATACCATCGAAATTGATGTTCTTGAAGGTATTATAACGCTAAATGGAAAAATCTTTCACGGGACGAAGCTTCCTGATTTCCTGTTGGAGTTAATCACTGAAGGTGGGGCACTGAAAGCCGTTCGAAAGCGACTGGGGGTATCATGATGCCGACGATGTGTGAAAAGATTTTTGCAACCCACGTTGAAGAAGAACGCGTGGAAGCCGGCATGATCGTCAATGCTGAAGTCGATGCCATCATGGTGCATGAAATGTTGGGCATGCGGGTGATTGGTGCATTTAATCAGATTGGCGTGGACAAGATCCAACATCCTGAAAGGATCTTGGCTTTATTCGATCATTGGATTCCTGCAAATTCCATCGATGTCGCAATCGTTCAGAAGGAATCCCGGGAATTCATCAAAAAACACGGAATTTCTAATTTTTATGACATGCGAGAAGGCATTTGTCATCAAGTCATGCCCGAAAAGGGTTTTGTCTGGCCCGGTGCCTTGATTGTTGGCACGGATAGTCATACTTGCACGTATGGTGCATTTGGTGCATTTTCGACAGGGATCGGTGCGACTGATTGTGCAGTGCTCCTTGCTGAAGGTAAGTTATGGTTCAAGATTCCCGAAACCATTAAATTCGATTTACAAGGTAAGGTTCCTCCGTTAATCTGTGGGAAGGACATAATGCTTCGACTCATCTCCGAGATTGGTGTTGATGGAGCTACTTACAAAGCCGTGGAGTTCAAAGGCGAGGTTGCTTCCCAACTGAGCATTGATGACCGCATGACAATCTGCAACATGGCAATTGAAATGGGTGGAAAGGCAGGAATGTTTGAACCCGATGACAAGACAATGGAATGGTTGAAAGGAAGGGTACAGCATCCATATACGCCCGTTAAATCCGACCCCGATGCCAATTATGAACAAGTCATTTCCATTGACATATCCGACCTTGAACCTCAGGTGGCAAAACCCCACAGCCCTCAGAATGCAGTTCCTGCTTCTGAATTATCTGACGTGAAAGTAGACCAGTGTTTTATTGGTTCTTGCACCAATGGAAGATTGAGCGATCTTGAAATTGCCGCGAAAATACTTAAAGGAAAGACAATCCATCCCGACGTGCGCCTTATCATATGTCCCGCATCCAAGGAGACGTATTTAGAAGCATTGAAATTGGGTATCATTCAAACGCTAATCAAAGCAGGAGCCGTTGTAACGCACTCAACATGCGGTCCGTGCTTGGGAATATTCGGAATGCTGGCTCCCGGCGAGGTCAGTCTATCTGCTTCAAACCGAAACTTCATAGGTCGCCAAGGAAGTCGTGATGCATTCATATATTTGGCTTCACCTGCTACTGTCGCAGCCAGTGCCATCGTGGGACACATTCAAGACCCTCGAAAAACTTAATTCCTTATTTATTTTGAGTCGTGATGAAATCTGTTGTTGATAATTCTCCGGGTCAATGCGTGCAAGTTACGTGCCTGAAGAAGCCTTGGAGTTCGTGCAGCAGGCTGGTTTCAAAGACGCAAAAATAATACCTGCATTTGCTTGGATGTTCGTGCAGGGCACGAAGTCTTGATCATGATAAAAAGAAAAAAGGATTTATTTTTTGGCGGCTTTTCGCAGGGCAGCAATGACGGGGAGTTCCTTCCCAGTCATGTATTCTAACATTGCACCGCCACCCGTGGAGATAAAGTCGATATTTATTCCCATGTCCTTGGCTAAACCTCCCATTTCTCCGCCACCAACGACGGAATATGCCTTGCTTTCAGCCATGGCTTTTAGAAGGGATCTTGAACCAATATCAAAGGGTGGGACTTCAAACACGCCCGGCGGACCATTTGAAACGACGATAGCAGCTCCCTTAATGACAGGAATGTACTTGTCGATTGTTTTTTGGCCGATATCATTGGATGGATCATTCGGATTCGCAACCAGTTCCGATGCCATGACTTCCTTACGCTGTCCACCGACATTTAAAGCCAAATCATCGGGAAGTAGTATTTTATCACTGAATTTATCCATTATTTCCTTTGCAGTTGGCACGTAATCATCGAAACCTTTAATGGGTTTCTTGTTAATTGCGCCGATATCAATTCCTGCACCTGCCAGCATGATATTTTGGAGGAGACCGCAAACCAGAATGTTATCCGCCTTTTTATTTTCCAGTAGATTCTTCAAGACCTTGAACTTGGTTTCGACCTTCGCTCCACCAATGACAAACACGACGGGGCGCTCCTTGGCGTTGAGTATCTTGTCCTCCATCAAAGTGATTTCCTTTTCAAGGATCTTGCCCATGCAAGAAGGTAGGACCTCCGGAAAACCGACAAGTGAAGGTGATGATCGATGTGCTGCTCCGTAGGCATCTCCAACATAAATGTCAAAGAGTGGTGCCAATTTTTCAACAAAGTGGCTTTTTGCAGCCTTTTCAGGGTCTTTCAGTTTCACTTCTTCTGCATAGAAACGCACGTTTTCTAAAACGAGTCTCTCGCCCGATTTCAGATTTTTGATGGCATCGACGGCTTTCTCACCATATAAGTCATCGATGAATTTCGTGTTGCCATATTTTTGGTTAATGGCTTCAGCATGTGGTTTGAGAGAAGTGTAATCCTTCTTACCAGGGCGACCCTGATGCGCAATGATCACGACCGCAGCTTCTTTTAATGCATTTAACGTATCTCCGAGCTCATCAATTCGTAATAGATTCATCAACTTGTTATCCTTACGATCGATGGTTGAGTTTATGTCAACTCTGACGAGAACTTTTTTCCCTTTCACGTCAAAATCTTCAATGGTTTTAATGCCGTATTTCATCTTCATTCCTCTATAGATGTCTTTTTTTTATTCGAGATTGTAAAAATTGAAAATTAAATGCTTGTAAAAAAATAAGTAAAAAAGAATTTTAAGATTTTACCACTTTGGGAATTATCTTTCTTCGATGACTTCGCTTTTATAGAGTTCCATTCCGCGTTCGTCAATGACTTTTAAGGAATAATCACGGAGGAATTTAGTTTTTGCTGCCTGACCCATCAATTGAAAAATGATTTCCACGAAAGGACTTGAGAATTCGTCTTCTTCGTTCCAGAAGATACGGCTTCGCTCAAGCGAAATGGCTTCATCGGGCACGGGACACACCCGCTTGCATGCATAACAAAAAATGCAATTATCAAGATCGAGCTTGACTTTTCGATCTTTTTTAAGTGAAGTAAATTCTATGACACCCATCGGACATGCTTTCACGCAAAGGTCGCAATCTTCAGGACACTTATCAACTTTAATTCTTAAACTACCGTTTAGTACCTTTTTTATGGGTTTTCCATCGGTAGATTTTTTCATGATTGGTTTCAATTCGGGAAGTGATAAATTTTCACGAAGTAATAATTTTGGTTCATCATCTATCTTTAATTGAAATGCTCCTGAAGAACACATGTAGCTGCAAATCCCGCAAAGAATACATTTGTCAAGATCGACTCCAACAGGACCGGGTCCAAAGTTAGGATCTCCTTCTGGAATTGCAACAATGGCTTCTTTAGGGCACGTATTCAAGCACAAGTGGCAATTTATACACTTTTCAGGATCATAATACAACTCGGTTTTCGTGATTAAAAAGCGTCTCACGAATTTAACCTGATTAGTCCCTTCTACGGGTTTCATTGCGACCTCGGGCACGGGCATTCTCTCAGCTCCAAAAAACATGCTTCATGTTTTTCCACTCAGTCTTTTACAAGATTCTCTTGCTACGTCTGAATTTCAATAATAGAATTTGAAATCTCAATATAAAATTTTTCGACCATTCGGCTTAAAGTTTAAATCGAACCTGATAAAATTAAATTCAGGAATGAAATTTTGGAATGATGATCGAATATTAGATGAGATGCGTGGGAAAAACAATTGGACGAAAAAAAAGTCAAGATCTTGTTTGTTGGATTGGATAAAGCGGGCAAAACGTCTTTTCTACTTTCCTTAGAGAATAAATATTCTCAATTATATTCACTAAAGCCCACAAAAGGATATGAACGAAGATCATTCGAGACCCTTGGTTTTGATATTAGCTTGTTTGATTTTGGTGGACAGGAACGATATCGTGAAGAATTTCTTAATAACGAACGAAATTATCACGGCGTCGATCTTCTCTTCTATATTTTCGACGTGCAAGATCGGCATCGCTTTGCTGAAAACGCAGAATTCTTTGAAAAAATAATGAAAATCTTGCAAGAAAAAAACGAAAACCCTGAAATCCTTGTTTGTTTTCATAAAAGCGATCCCGATCTTCTCCAAGACCAGGACTCGTTCATCTATCAAAACTTGCAAATTGCTGAAAAACTCGTAAAAAAACACTTTACGGGAAAGCCCACGAAGTTCTTTCGCACTTCGATATTTGATTATTCAAGCCTGGTTCGGGCGTTTTCCGCAGGTCTGGTAAAAATTATCAAGAATTCGACCGCAATAATGGAAACCATTTTCCGCGATTTTATCGAAAAAACAAATTCAAATGGGGTTTCCCTCCTAGATCAAGATGCATTGACAATCTATGGAGCGAGCGATCAAGACCCTACGACCAGCGACATTATTGAGACGATCGGTCCTAACATCGTCCAGACAACTGAAAAATTAATCACTTACCAAATAGAGAAGCCAAACACGATCGTTATCAGGATGAAAGGACGTTGCTTCATTGATGTCATAGAATTAGATAACAAGAAGAGATTTTATTTAATAATATACTCGCGAAACACCGAAAATTACCAAAAGATTAATGAATTATTACCAAACTTTACTCTTACTATTAAAAACACGCTAAAAAACCTAATGAGTTCGTGAAATATCGTTTTACAGCGGTGCCAAAAATTTTCCTAAAAGGATCAAATCTGAAAACGTTCCGTCTTTTAGTTTTATATTCTTGCGTCGGCATCCTTCCCTAAAATAATTCAATTTTTTCTCATATACGTGTAATGCTCTCTGATTCTTCTCAATGCAGGCAATTTCCAGTTTTAGCAGTCCGACTTCCTTGGCAATATCTTCTAGAACCAAGAACATTTGAGTTCCCAAACCGAGATTCTGATAACTCGGATGCACGACGATTCCGAGAACTCCGACATGAGCCGTCTTACTCACGTCTTCTTTCGAATATTCCAACGTGGCTTGAGCAATCACGTCATTTTGATCCTTGGCAATTAAGAGGATAACCATTGGATTTCGAATCATGCTCATAAAGTTGAATTTATTTGTAATCAAGTCTTCAGGATAGAACGTTACTGACAAATAATCATCTGTTTTCTGGATCCACGAATATACCGATTCATATGTCTTGTCGTCATAATCAAAGAATGGATCTGCAACTTTAATTTTAATTTTTTTTCCATTCTTGAGTTTGAATTCTTGTTCGTATTTATCGTGATTAAAATAAATGGCAAGTGCTCTCCTATTTCGGGTTTAAATCAATAAAATAAAGAGAAAAAAAGGTTTGAGATCATTCCATGCCTAAGATCTTCTTGAATTCTTCAGGTTCTTCGCCTTCATAGACAAAGATTTCGTTTTGCACGCCTGCGCGTTCGACGTCAAATGCCCTTGCAATTCTTCCTGCCACGACTTTTTCTTTGACGTTTGCTCCTTTTCCGACCCAGATGTAGGTATTATCATTTTGCATGTCATCAAGCAGGAAGACATCTTCTCCATCCAAGGAATCCTTGCTAAGGGGAACTTGAACGTATTGGATTTCTTCGAGCGAGTCATATTCTTCACTCGACACGCGATATAGGACGGGTTTTGTGATGGGTTTTTCATAATGTGTCAGGATGCTTTCTGCCACGTCTTTATCAACAATTCGTAATGTTCCCACGGCTTTTCGGAATTCTTTTGTTTCCTGTCCTTGCTCGACCGTGATGATCTTGGGTTCTCCGCCACGCTGGGAATCGATCATGGTTGCAATGTGTGCACCACTGAACTTCTCATCCACTGAGGCGTTTTTTCCAATCCAAATATATATGACTGCCTTGTCTATTTTTTTCAACTCACCTTTTTCCAATCGATAAAAATTCACGGTTTTTGACGTGGTATCTGAAACAGATTGTTCTGGAATCTTAGGGAAGTCTGGTGGCTCCTCGCCTTCTTCCGTGTTCTTAATGTGAGCACGATACATCTTTTCCTTGGATTTCATTCTAGTTGCTTGAGTTCCCGCATCGTATGCACGTCTCGGGCTAGCGTTTTTTCCTTTCCAAATCCAAATATTC
>JALGVI010000105.1 GCA_029838215.1 Candidatus Helarchaeota archaeon
ACCGAGGACCGTGAAGAGCTCTGACGGAAAAGTTTGTCTAGGGAACATGCTTTCCAAGAAGAAAAAGATTCGCGTTATTCCGTAGCACGTGAAAAACAAGCCATATCCGAAGAAGATCTGTTTTTGAATGCCTTCACCTTTATAGCTCTTAATGTAGAAGAAGACGCTACAAACACCCAACAAGAGAATGATTAAGACAATCCACAACGCCGTAGAAGTCAAGTAATCTACCAATTGAAAAACCATGTCAAGCTCACCGATTCATTTAGTAAAATTTCCTTCCGTTCAGTCTTTTTAGTCTTTCTTCAAGATGATAAGTAAAAAAATAAAATATCAAAATCATTCGTGGTTGACCGGGTTTTTCCGGTTAATTTAAATGATTTTCATTGATCTTGAGTGAGAAATCATGTTCGAATGGTGTTCTGGTGGAAGTCAGAGGATAATACGGAAAAAAATCAAATCGATCGGGCATCATTCAAGTATTTTTGGTATTTTTTCGTCATTCAATAGTTTTCGGGGCACGATCTGGATTTATATACGACCAAAGTCACATAATTTTTTAAATCTGGAGTTTGGGGATGTCTTTGACGAAAGACAAAAATTTTAAAAAAATTGCGAAATTGGCTTTTGAAGATAAAATCAAGAATATAATCTTCATGATGAAATTCTTGGATTCTAAAGGTGGCTTGGAGGAGGTCGAGGAATATTTTGCTCAGGCAATTCCAAGTTATGTCATGGAATTCGAAGGGATTGGAGATGCGAAGAAGTGGCTTTTACGGCAATTGGCTAAATCGGATCCTCACGGATACATGACAAAAATTACGGATAAAGTGAAAAAGGAATTTCAATGTGATTTTGACGTGCGAAATTATTATTGCACCAATGCCTGCATTCCAATCCTGTCAAAGGTCTATGCCGATATTTATCTCAACATCGATGTTGAACTGAACGAAAACGGATGCACGCAGACCATCAGCGTGGACGAACTCGGCTTGAAAGGAGAAAAATGAGATGTTAGGAAACTTGAGTGATGAGGAAACAAATGAGCTGATTTATGTCTTATCGGAGAACGTGCGAAAAAACTTTTTAACGCGAACGGCAGTAGAGAGCCAGCTTTTTCCGGTATCGCACTACATACACGTGGCGTGTTGCATCTTGTATGACCAATCGTTTCAATACAAGATTCTAAAGGAAGTGGCAAAAACCCTGCATCCCAGAGACATTGCGAAGAGAAGTAAGGCATTAGGTGCGTATTTGAACCAATTAGCATTCAATTCTTTTGCAATGTTGTACCTGCACGGGCGGGCTCAAATCATCCATAATAATCTTAAAGAAAAAGCCAAGGGAAATTCAAATATCGTGATTGAACCCGAGGAAAAAAAGAAAGAAACCAAATTCATCATGGATTTCTGGAGGCATTTAAGCCCCAATTATCGCAATGACAAGAGTTTAAATGTAGTCGATGGAACCATTCGCGTGCTTTCCCAAGATACAATAGACACGCTCAGGCAAGAAATGGTCCCCGTTCACGACAAGCCAGAATTGATTAAAAAGCTGAAAAGAACGATGGCTATATTAACAAGTCGCAATTTTTTAGCTCAGGCAGAATGTCGGGCGGGTATATTTGAGCAGGGTCCGTATGAGACGGAAATTAACGATGAAGTCTTGATATTCAAGGAATTTCTTCAATTGCATGCGGGAGAAGACCCAATTGGGATAGAAGTACCGATGATCGAGCATCAAAAAACAAAAGCGAAATCTCCATTTCAAAACGTGATTTTCGGAATAGCCTTGAAAAACATGCAAAAATTGGAATTCAACGATTGGGGAACGCTTTTTTCCGAGCCCAGCGATTTTTCACAAAACATCACGGCGATAGGAGTGTGGACAAGGGAATTCGTCCACCCGAAAGACTTGAGATACCCTAACAACTTGGGAATCATTAAAAACCTATCTTTTGACGTTCTCACGCCATTGGCAAATTATGCTCAGCAAGCATTGAATGAAATGTACGTGGAAATTGCAAAATGGGATTCAATGAAGAAACTTTTGGTTGGTGTCAATGTTTACACGAATCCTCTCTTGATTTACGCGCTCCACGCGGGAATCGGAAGAAAATGGGATTGGACGTGGATCAACGACGTGTTGTCGGGGGAGAAAAGATCCGACTTGGTTAATGCCGATGACGTAAAGCGTTACATTGAGACAATTGGAAAATTTCATGAGGGCGTTCACCCTTTCTTGGCAAGATTTTTTAGATCAAAGAAAAAACGAAAGGCAGACCCATCATATTACGCACTTCAGCCTTAATTATTCTCGAGATGAAGAGGTTTTGACCTTGGCGATAGAAAGAATTCGTAAATATTTAAAAGAAAAAAACGTTGAAATTGACGATGCCTTGTTGAAGTACCTTGAAAAAGGACTGGATATTATGGACAAAGATGAATACAAGCACGTTCTTGACGTTCCAAAATATCCTTTACATCATAATGAAAGTTGGTATTTCAATTTTCTCGATTTCAACTCGGACGTTTACATGATTACACGAGTTTCATTTCAAATGGGAATGAAGGAATCAGATGTCATGCTCGTTCTGATTGTCGATGACAAACCAACGGCCTACTTTAATCGGCTAAAAGTTGAGGACTTTCCGAAAGATGACATTTATGGGGATAAGAAGGTAAAATTCGAGTGCTTGGAACCAATGAAAAAGTGGCGCGTAACGTTCCTGCACCGAAAACACGAAGTTGATGTCATTTTTGAAGCCAGATTTCCTCCTTTCAACTACATGAGCAATGAAGACCCACTCGAAACCATAAAAGAATTTGGAGTGGAAATACTCGACGTTGCAGCCCAACAACATTACGAACAGGGCATGAAAGTCACGGGAACGGTAAAAATCAAGAAAAAACGTGAAGTGAAGGAGGTCCGACAGATCAATTGTCACGGTCACCGGGATCATTCTTGGGGCACGAGGGATTGGGTAAACATCGATCGTTGGAATTGGATGGCAGCCCAGTTTGACGATTGCACGATAAATGCCTTTAGATCGGAAGTATTTGGCAAGATTCCAAAAGGCGGTTTCATATCTACTCTAGAAGGTAACGAAAAAGTAATTGATGTTGAGGTTGAGACGGAATTTGGTCATGAAGGAAAGGAAAAAGCACCAAAATCTTCTCGATTCAAGATCAAGACTCCGATTCGTGAATTGTTAATCGTGTCACATACCAGAAAATCATTATATCTTCAAAGACCGTCTGAAGGCGGCTTGGCAGAAATCTACGAACAAATTGTCGAGTTTGAGATGAATGGAAAAAAAGGATACGGAATTTCGGAATACATGACTTCGATCAAGACGAAATGATTCGCATTCCAAAATTACTAGTGCCTTGGAAGTCCTAATCCACGTCAACAGGGATTTTGCACTTGTTACAGCGTTTTGCACCACGAAAGAGAGTGTTCCCGCATTTGGGACAATGATATCTTTTTTCTTCTTCTTCCACCCATTTTTCGGTTCCCCATTCTCGCCATTGGGGGATGGCTCTCAAGATTACCTTCTTACCAACGGGTAATGGGAAATTTTTAATTCGACGACACGGAAAATCATCGCATTGGTGGCAACCTTCAATCCGTTTTTTCTTCACGCATCTCTTGATGGAACAATGGCGACAAAAATCAAATACAACACCATCCGACAGGCAACCCGTGCATTGAATGTCTTCGATCGTGCTTGCAGTAGGATATACTTTAAGCAATGCTTGCTTAAACTTGTCGTTATTATCTCGGTGAGCAAGATACACGGCACAAACACCGCAATATAAGCCACAAGGTGCCAATAGTGCTTTATCAATCTCAACCACGGTTAAAAACTCCGTTTTTCCACAGACCAATCTTGCCTAAATCCACGTTAGGACTCACGTTATATTAAAATCAAGTGGATTGTATTTAATATCTTGCATCCAGAATTCGTGAAAATACGAACAAAAAGGAAGAGAACGAATGACGATTCTTGAGTCAGCATTAAAAAATCTCGTGACCGAAGAGATGATGGTTTTAGCGAAGGAAGAAGGAATTGATGAGCTCAATATCCATTCTGCCGTAAGTACGGGGCACGCCGTCATCATGAAACGGGACGGATTCAAGCCCGTGGGCATTGGCACGCCATTCAGGACGAAGATAAACGTCAATATCGGCACGTCTTCTTGTCAAGCAGACATTAATGAGGAAATACAAAAGGCAATCGTAGCCGAGACGCACGGTGCAGACACGATCTCGGACTTATCCATGGGAGGAAACATTGATGAGATTCGGAGGTCGATTTTAGCAAGCACGAGCGTTCCCATCACGACGGTACCGATTTACCAAGCAGTCGTGGAGTCAGAGTCAATAACGAACGTGAGCGAGGAAACGATCATCAAGGTGATTCGCAAGCAGATTGACGATGGCGTTAGTTCGATAGTTCTTCACGCGGGTTTTTCACTGGAAACACTTCATAAAATGAAGGGAAAGCGAATAATGGGGATTGTATCAAAAGGTGGGAGCTTCACGGCTTCGATAATGAATGCAAATTCAACGGGCAATCCTTTTTTCAAGAATTTTGATTACATCCTTGACATGGTAAAGGAACGAGATGTCGTGATCAACCTGGGAAATGCAATGCGAAGCGGTTGCATTCACGATGAGATTGATGATTTCCAGCTCTCCGAAATAAGAATGAATGCAAGACTTGCCAAGATGGCAAATGAACGGGGTGTTCAAGTAATTTTGGAAGGATTGGGCGGTCACGTGAAAGCGCGCGATCTAATGAAATGGATCAAGCGGCATAAAGAACTTGCAGATGATAGACCCTTGTTTGTTTCGGGTCCGCTTCCAATAGACGTTGCAGTCGGTTATGACCATGTTGCGGCAGCCATCGGAGGTGCCTTCGCTTCGGGATTTGGTGCGGACTATTTGTGTGCCATCACGCCTGCAGAACACCTTCGCCTTCCAACAATTGAAGATATCAAGCAAGGGCTCATTGCTTGCAGGATTGCAGCACACGTGGGCGATTCAATGAAATTCGGACTAAACCACCTGTTCAACAATGACTTGGAATTAGCAAGACAGCGATTTCTGAAGAATTGGGACAAGCAATTCGAACTCAGCATGGATCCCGAAGAGGCGGGAAAACGACACGTTCCGGACCAAGATCAATGTTCAATGTGCGGAAAATATTGCGCGCTTTCAATTTCAAGAGACATTCTATGATAAAGTGATGAAACGATAAAAAATACCGGCATTTCAGAAGGAAAACTTTTAGTGATCCTTCACGTGACTTCTTATTATAAACGGATCTTTTTTGGATGCATTCCATTGTTTGAGGTGAGCAATTGAGTTTTTTTAATCCTTTTACGTATAATTGGTATGTCATCCCGTTGCTGGCGATCGTGATTTACATTTACATCGTGGAAGTGCGTAAAGCCCGCGAGAGCGAAGATTGGAACATTGTATATGCAGGATTGACCGTGTTGGGCATGGATTTCATTAATGAAACTTGGAACGGCTGGGTGTACGTGTTTACAGGACGCGCATTCTGGACCACCGTTGGTCCCACGGCAATGACCTTGATGGTCGGTTGGAACATAGAGATATTGTTTTTCTTTTCCATATTGGGAATCATTTATGGAAATGCGGTATCGAAGGACCAAGATGACAGGGTTTTAGGGATTCCAAACTGGTGGTTTTGGGCAGTTTCTTTTGCAGTCATATGCGTTGTCGTGGAATGTTTCTTAAATCTCGGCGGTTATTTAGTTTGGTTCTACCCATTCTGGAATCTTTCGCTTACGGGGATTTGGCTTATTTTTTTAATTGGTTATTTTCATTTTTTCGTTGCTGCTTTAATAGTCATGAAATTGGAACAGAGGAAGTACAAGACGTTAGCAGTGATTCTCATTTGGAGCATTGCAATAATAATGAACGTGGTGGCACAAGGACTCCTGCACTGGCATTATTGACGGGATGGCATCACCTTTCCTTTCTTTTTTAATACGTTTTCAATTACCGCTCCAAGCCACGCAGTTTTTCAATGAGTCGGAATGTGAGGAGAGAATCAGTGCATGTGAACTAGTTGTTATCACCATTGCCAGTAAATAACATGTTATAGAGTAAAAACAATTAAAAAAAATTTTATTTTAACGTCTAAAAGAGAAATCATCAGATTTAAATTATCCATGGAATCAATGAAAGTGAGAGGATGAATAAGATGTCTAATCCAACACTTGTTGAAATTCAAGTTTATAAAGAACTTTTAGAAACTCAGAGAGCAGAATTTGAACATAGTCGTCAGGCTTTTGATAGATATTATCAAAATCGGAACTTTTTCATCGTAATAATAGCATTTTTGACGCCAGTAATTACTTACATGTATGGAAATTCTCTCACAGATATAATAGCTCCGATAGTCGGACCAAAAATTCTCCTGAAACCAATAATGGCATTCTTTATCATCGCGGTCTTTATTTTTTGGATGATTTCGATAATTACTAACTTCATTCCGAAAATCATTCTTTTTAGAAAACGGTTTTATGAGAAAATAGAAGAAAAAAATGTCAAATTAGGTGCGAAAGAAAAAAAACGCAGGAGGATAAAAGCCATGGATGTTGGATACATGTCTCAAAAACCAACAGAAATCGAACCGGATTTAAGGGCATATTCAAGAAAACCAATTACACTATATATAGATCTTATTAAGTTATACCGAGAGAATTGCATAATAAATTGGTCAATGTATGCTCTATTAAAGAAATATACGTACGTTACAGTTTACGCCATTATTGCTACAGCATTTTTTTCCCTCTCAATAATGGTATTACACTTTTTATGTATTGTTTTCTAAGAAAATAGTTATAAGCATGAATTAACAATATTAATCTTAGGAAGATATGAGAGTGAAAAAATGATGCCCCCAGGAAGAGACCCGAACGTTCCCGCTCCTTACTAGGAGAGAATCCAAGATCTATTTAATTTTGACTATTTTTTAACGTGTTTTCAATTGCCACTCCAAGCCTCGCTGATTTTTAATGAGTCGGAATGCAAGTAGAGAAACGGATTTTATAAACAAGTTGCCATGACCACTAATAGCTTAATATAGGTCTGGATAAAACATTTATCTAATCTAAGGAAAACTCATGCGACTTTTAATTCACAGGAGATGAGATGAATGGTTAAAATTTTGGTAACAGGTGGGCTTGGTGGAATCGGTCAGCACGTGGTAAGGAACCTCTTGGAAGAGGGAAAACACGAAATCACGATTTTCGACATCAAGACAAAAGTAACGGAAGCCGTGGCACGGAATAACTTCCAAAGTCTTGAGAATGTTTCAATCGTGTACGGAGACATAACGGCTCCGGAAACGTATCCTGATTTGGCGGATCTGGATGCGATCATTCATTTGGCTTTCATCATACCACCGGCAAGCGAAACATTGCCCGAAGAAATCACGCAAAAGGTCAACGTTGATGGGACATTTCGCCTCATCGAAGCTGCCGAGAAGCAGAATTTTAAGGGGAAGTTCATTTTTGCGAGCAGCGTGTCTTTATATGGACCCACGATGTGGTTTGACCCACCGGTTACGGTGGACCGCCCGATCAATCCAACGGATAGATACACGCGACAAAAGGCTCTTTGCGAGAAGAGGTTACAGGAGTCCACCTTGAAGTGGTTGATCTTGCGGGTGAGTGGAGCATTAAACTTGAAAGTAGACCTGAGTCCTGAGAACTTGAAAATCATGTATTCCATTCCTTACGACCAACGATTCGAGTTTGTTCATCCAATGGATGCCGCTCTTGCCTTCAGCAATGCCGTCATGGCAGATGCGGAAAATGAAGTCTTAATTGTGGCAGGAGGAAAAAAATGCCGATTGGTTTATCACGAGATCATCGAAAGAATCCTAGCCGTTTTTAAACTACCGCCACCTAAGAGGGAAAAGTTCTCCACTAAAACGTACTACACGGACCATTACGATACGACGAGATCTCAGGAAGTCTTGAAGTTCCAGACTCGTGATTTGGATGATTTCATTGGAGATTTCGAGAAAAATTTGGGCGTTTTAGGAGAGACCATCAAATTTTTTGCGCCAATAGCCAAATATTTCATTTAATTTTTTTATTGGAAAAAAAAGAATTAATGGATGGTATTGAGAAACTCCGTTATCTTTTCTTTCACGGCTTTCGAATTGATCACGCGGCTGTCCATTGTATCGACTTCGAATAGAAGCATCGACACGCCCGTTTCTTCATGAATCACTTTTTTCATCAGGTTTGCCACGGCCCACGAGTGCTTGCAGCCAAGATGACCGCCCCAGATGCAAAAATCGATGTGATAATCCTTGATGATGGAAAAAATGTCATCGAGGTAATATGCCATTGGTCCGCGGGATTGTCTTGCCATGGGCATTTCCATGATGGTTTTGGACAGGTCTTGCATGATGGTTTCTTCGCTGGATGTATCCACGGGTTGAGCCAATTGATAGCCCATCATGTCCATCACGGTGGAGACTTGAAATTTTTGTTCCATCCACTGGAATAACATTGGGTCGAAGAAGATGGGAATGTAAACCCAGAAGCAGCGATATTTTTCTTCTTTATTTCGATATCCTTCTGCAATTGCGCTTCGACCTTCCTTAATTCCCTGTCTTGCATCATCACGGATCGTCTTGCAGAATTCGATTGCCTTTCCAGGTCGTCCCGCAGAGCTCATCATCGTCATGTATAAAGTGAACGGGACGAGGGAAGCCATTGGATTTGGCGGCTTTTTAATCAGTTCCA
>JALGVI010000106.1 GCA_029838215.1 Candidatus Helarchaeota archaeon
AAAGATAATGCCTGCAGAAATATTTCTTGTCCTCTGATATATGTACGTGTTAATAATAGATGGAATAACGACAAATAACGGTGTCGCCAGTATCAAGGAAGGAAGAAGATCAAGGCCGGGGTTACCAGTCCCAATCGGTTGTCCACCAAATAACATGGCGAGACCCGCTAATGTCCCTGAAAAAACAAGTAACGAGCTCACTGCGGTGCAAATTAGGTATGAAATCCACTTTTTCTTCCGTGCAATAAATGTCAAGTGCCACTTTTTCAGGAACTTGCTTTCGGGAGAGATCTTCTGATTTACTCTTGATTCGATTTTGGTTTGCATGAGACCGCGGAAGAAAATTTCTTCAAAGATCACGTCGATGCAGACGAAGAAAGTCACGTTAAAGTAACCGAAGTATCCCAAGCTCGGACTCTCTCGAATCCAAAAGGTCGGGAATAACGTGAAAAGACTGACGAGGTTCACCAATCCAATTATTGCCAGTGCCAAAGCACCAACGGACGCGGATCGCAGGAGTGATTCCGAAGTAAGAGAAATTCCAATGTCGCCAACTGTATCTATCGTTTTAAACTTGTACTTTTCTAGAATGATTAGCACGAATACCAGGGGTGCAAAGAACATCAATTGGCTGAGCAGTCCAATGATCGTCACGTCGAACAGGATATATGGGACACCGATCATCTGCGGAGTTACGTTCAGCATCCAAGGCAAGACAAATGACGGTAGGCAGGTGAGAATGAAGCCTCCGGCATAGACACCGAGTAGTAATAAAGTTGTCTTGTCGGAATTCGAATTAATCTTTTCAGGAATTTCAAGATGGAATGCTTGATATTCTTCTCTGGATTTCTTTTTTGGCAGGTATTGCGACACGAGGCTAACCAACGGGACGAGTAACATCATGCATCCGATTAGTGCAATGATCCAGCCAGCTATCATTACGATTGCAAGCGAGGGAATTGCATCAACCATGCCTGGAATGAGAGTTTTTCGACTTGCTTCTGAATATTTTTGGTAATAATTTGTAGTGACGTCCCAAGATAAGCCCGATCCGAACCAATTAAGCATTTCTTCCAGCGGGGCAACAAAAGCTCCTTCGAAAATGTGCTGAGGTGCAGGATAGTTTTTCGGCAAGAAAATCTTTCGCATCGTTCCGTTGTTCCAGTCTCCATCGGATCTTTGCCATGTTTCACTTGTTTGTAAAGCAGCAGTAATTGTTGCTTGATACGTGGAGGCGGTCGTCGTGTCATTTGCACACGCGTGTGCCATGATTTGAATTTGTGAGGTTGGACTCGTGAACTCATCGTTATATCCCGTTATCAAGAGCCAATTTGGTGGTTGGGCGACGACATCCGTGCCATTTACCTTCGTGAAAAGATCCCGATAGGCAATATTCAGATCGTATGCATCAGCAGAATAAGAGCCATACGGCGTTCCAATTGCTAAATAAAAGCCAGAAATGGACAACATTCGCCAAGAGGCAGTCAGAAACAATTGTGGAGGTGCAGTACCTAACATGTCTTCTAATACATCCGAGAAGTTGCTCCAAGTCCATATAGAAACACAGGTTCGTACTCCAGATCCGGGCGTTCCGTTATAAGGGCGATTAATTCCGAGGTATGTCGTTGTCGTACCGCCGTACGAGTGTCCCGTTGCACCGATTTGAGACGTGTTGATTTTAAAATATTCCGCAGGACTCATTCCTGGTGCAAACCAGACTCCTGTTGGGTCAACGAGCCAATCAAACACGCATTCGCCGATGGCTTCCAACTCCGGACCGAGTCGCCACGCTCCCATTGAATCACCCTGACCAAAGTGATCCGCCATTATCACCACGAATCCTGCTCGAGCCAATTCATGAGCATAGTGCAGGTGAAATTCTTTCCTCGCAAACATTCCATGAAAGAATAATATGGCAGGTCGAGTCTGATCACTGCTGGAATAGTAGACGGGAACCGCAGGTTCGATCACCAAGACCGAAAGACGTCCTCTATCAAAATCCAATGCATCAAAATGACCATAACGAGCAATTTGATCTTCCGTGATTTCTAATCGGGTGTACTTGACATCGGACCAAGTCCCGAAGGCCGCCATGGCAATCCCAAACACGATGAAGAATATTGCAATTGCCGTGAACGCAATTTTAAAGTTTCTATAATTGATTAACGATTTAACGTCAATTTTCAACCTAATCACCAATCCCTGAGAGCAATTCAAATGAAAGTTCACATGTGGATGGTGAGTGAAAGTCAGCTGGTAACTTAATAACAGTTTCTGCCCTTGAAAGTCCGACGAAATCGCCTTGACTTACATGCGATGATGATCTTAAAAACGTTCACGTCATCAAGAAAAAACGGCTTTCTGCCCTTAGAATCGCATCTGCTCGATCAAGATGATCTTGTTCCTTGGAAACACGGAAGCTCGTAAGTGTTTCGTCAAGCTCGTGTTAAAAGGACGCTTCCAAGATGGTCCGAGATTTAACTCTGCAATTTGTCGGAATAATCGGTTTTTTTCCACGTCTGCTTTTGTCAAATTAATGACTTTATAATTCTCTAAATCCATGCTTATGAAAGCATGTATACCAACGTATGAACTCGAGTAAGATCAGAATATTATGAGATCAACGAGAATTTATTAACTTTAACTCGTCTAAGTTTATACCATCAATCATGTTTATTCATGAAGAAAAGAAGGTTTCATCATGGCAACCGAACGAGAGGAAATGTTTTCCAAGGACGAATTACTTCGATTGAACATGTGTTCAACCTGCATGAAGATGTGCAAGGACGTCTGTCCAACATTATTCGTCACGAGAAATGAATTACACACGCCATATAATCGGAGCTTGTTGATCAATCTTCACGAGAAAAACATCCGCAAGTGTGATGGAGAAGCCCTTGAAGGCATTTTTTCTTGCTTGTTATGCGAGGCGTGTCAATCTGAATGTCACCCGCAAGTCGATTTTGCGGGGCTTTGTAAGAAAGCCCGAGCGAGTCTTGTTTCGGAAGGCATGACTTCCACGTTAGAACGCTTGACAGAAATGTTCGAGTATTTTAAAACGACCCATAACCCATTAGGAGAGGACCCAGAAAAAAGGGCACAGGAATACGATGATGCACCGAAAAACAATAATGCAGAAATTCTATACTTTGTTGGTTGCATGGCATCGTATCGTGAGCCCGATATTGCACGCGCTACGATTAACATCCTGCAAATGTTGCGCAAGGAATTTCAGGTTCTCAAGGCAGATGAGTGGTGTTGTGGATCGCCGATCATTTCCACGGGCAATCAAGAGTTGGCACGGGAGGTAAAAGCCCATAACATCCAAAAGTTTCGGGAATCAGGTGCAAGAATCATCACCACGGCCTGTCCCGCCTGCTATAACGTCCTGACAAATGAATATGGGGAAGAATTGGGAGAATTGAAAATTACCGTCAAGTACGTGCTTGATTTTTTTCAGGATGAAATGCAAGATCTATCAATGAAACCGCGAGATGACAAAGTCACGTTTCATGATCCTTGCCATCTCGGTCGGAAAATGGATTATTTTGACGTGCCACGGGCTATTCTGAAAAATATCGACGGTTTGGAGTTTATCGAGATGGAACGTTCCAAGGAAAAGTCAATGTGTTGTGGATCAGGTGGAGGAGTTCGGCATGATTACCCGGATTTATCGGCTCGCGTGGGGCTCGAACGCTTGAATGAAGCGGTAAAAATAGGGGCAGACATCCTTCTCACGTCATGTCCTTTATGCAAGAACCAGTTTAGAAAATTAATTGAAGATAAGGAACTGCCGCTAAAAGTAAAAGATTTAGTTGAATACATCTAATCGTTCATGGATGAATGAATGACCAGCTCATGCTTCCACATGTAATGAAAAACTATCATAAGTCTGACATTATTACAAATAATACGCAAAAGTATATATTTTTTCGTTGAGTAACTCTATTAAAAATCCCGTTTTTAATGAGGACTCTAAATGCATGAGACCTCCTCATTCTTTAATGGATTAATAATCTTTACAAACGGTGAATGACATGCCAATTCTTTATAAAGATGAAGAAAAGAAAAAGATGTTACTCTTACAGTTTGAACGCTGTAAGGGATGTAGCATCTGTATTGAGGCTTGTCCTCGTGGCGTTCTTAAAGAAGGAGATAAGCAGAATCATCGACTTGTTTATCCTCCTATTTACGCGCCTGAGGGTGATAAAAATTGTACTCTATGTGAGTCATGTATGATTGCGTGTCCTGATTTCGCAATTTACGTCGTGGAGGTTCCTGAAGAATGATCATTGATGAAGAACGATATGAAAATGCAGTTTTATCGGGAACCCATCTTCTAATGGGTAATCACGCCATGGCAGAGGGCTGCATGGCAGCAGGTTGTGAATTTTTCGCAGGGTATCCCATCACGCCACAGAGTGAGTGTGCTGAGCGGATGTCAGTCAGGCTTCCAGAAGCTGGAGGCGTCTTCATGCAAATGGAAGATGAAATTGCTTCTATTGCTGCCATTATCGGTGCAACATTAACTGGAAAACGAGCATTGACTGCAACATCAGGACCTGGTTTTGCATTGATGCAAGAATGCATGAGTTGGGCTGCTCTTTTAGAACTCCCCATTGTAGTTGGTAATGTTCAGCGTGTAGGGCCCGGAAGCGGAATCGTGTCCCTTCCTCATCACGGAGACATTACCCAGATGCGACGTGGAGGAAATGGTGATTATGAAGTAATCGTCGTGGCTCCTAACTCTTGCCAAGAACTATTTGATCTTTCTTTCGAGGCGTTTAACATTGCTGATGAGTGGCGCGTTCCAACAATCATCATGTCTGATGCCTTGCTTGGACACATTCATGAGAAAGTCGTCATCCCACCTGCAGATGAGATGAGAAAGAAAATCCGGCTGAGAAAGACCTACGGTCCTGGAGAAAAAATCAAGAACGTTTATACCGTGACGAAGGATTTTGAGAACTTTAGCATCCCTCCGTTGCCCATTATCGGAACGGAAGCCTTCCCATGGTGGATGCCTTCAGTCACTCATTCCGTGAGAAATGGATTGATCACGGAAGACGCAGATGTCGCATTCGAATGCGTTCGAATCAAGAGTTACAAGATCTTGAAGAACGAAGCAAAAATCGCAATGGTTGAAAAATATAATCTTGATGATGCAGATGTTGCCATCGTGGCATACGGCATTCCCAGCCGCACGGCGATAGAGGCCATGAATCGTTGCCGGAAAGAAGGCTTAAAAGTCGGCTTCTTCCGAATGAAAACAGTCTGGCCAATTCCCGTGACAGAGATCAAGATACTAATGCAACAAGTAAAAGCGATAGTATTCCCCGAAATTAACTTGGGTCAAATCGCGGGAGAAATAGAGCGTTATGCTTGCGAAGGCGGAAAGAAAGTCCCCGTTCATCTGATTCCACATACCAGTGGGTTACATACGCCTGAACAGATAATAAGCAAGATCAAGGAGGTAATATAATGAGTTATTTAGCAATTCCAAAATCTGCTGAAAAACCCGAACATCCTTACGGAAAATATACAAACTCAGGAAAAATGACAGGCGGCATGCCTCTTCATTACTTCTGTCGTGGTTGCGGATATGGCGCGATTGGTCAAGCCATTACTCGTGTATTCGTTGATGAAAATATAGATGCAAAGAAATTTCCTTTCGTCGTGAATGTCGGGTGCTATAGTCAGTTACCTGTAATCCTCCCTGGGGACTGCTTGATGGCACTTCACGGGCGTGGGTTACCCGTTGCAACAGGAATCAAGTTGTCGAATCCTGAATTAAAACCAATTTCCATTCACGGAGATGGAGATCTCTTATCCATCGGAACGAACCACTTCGTTCATGCCTGCCGTCGTAATATTGACGTCGTAATAATCTTGCTTAACAATAAGGTCTATGGAATGACAGGCGGTCAGGTGGCTCCGACCACGCCTACGACATTCAAGGCAACAACAGCACCTTATGGTTACGAAGAACCACCCATGGACTCGGTAAAAGTAGCAATGGCATGTGGTGCATCATATGTTGCTCGATGGACCACGAACACCCTTCGACAGTTCATGAAATCCTTCAAGGAAGCACTCCTTGAACATAAAGGCGTGTCTTTTATTGAAGTTGTCTCGCAATGCGTCACGTACTTCGGCAGAAAGAATAAAATGGGTGAACCCATCCAGACGTTCAAGTTCATAAAAGACAACACAGTGACGATAAAACAAGCAGAAAGCATGTCTGAAGAAGAACTGGTAAACAAGTGGGTAATCGGCGTTCATCGTAGAGAAACTCGACCTGAACTATCCGACATCAAGTTTGACATGATCAAAAAATACGGAGTGAAGAAATAATGCGAAAAGAAATTAAAATCGCAGGATTTGGAGGGCAAGGTGTAATCACCCTCTCTAAACTGATTGCAGAAGGCGTGATGAAATACGAAGGAAAAGAGGTCTGTCAAACGGAAGCATATGGTGCCGCTGCCAGAGGTGGAGCCTGCTGGGCAGAATGCATCGTGAGCGATGACCCGATCGATTATCCCCGCGCTGAAGAGCCAGACTTCATGGTCTTCCTTAGCAGCGAGGCGGCAAGCGCATACAAGAAAGGAATCAAAAAAGGTGGAACTTTCATTGTTGACCCGTCAACGGTGAAAAAATTCAAGGCACGGAAGAACCGCGTTTTCATGATCCCTGCCACGAAAATCGCCACGGAAGAACTGAAAATGGGCGTCGTGGCAAACGTGATCATGTTGGGAGCCTTAGCAGCCATCACGGGCGTGCTTTCAAAAGATGCAGCACGAAAAACCGTGCAAAGCTCTGTCCCTTCGAGATTCCTTGACATCAACTTAAAGGCACTGGAGATCGGTTTCAAGGAAGGAGAAAAAGCACTCGAAGCCGAGAAAGAAAAAGCCGCATAAATTCTTATTTTCTTTTTTTTATATCAATCAAGATTTTTGAATGATTTTATCCTTCAGGTATACATATTCTTCGTTTTCTTGTACGTGTCAATTTTCTTTATTGATTTTACCAATTTTGGTATGATCTCGTTGTACAAATGAAGAACTCCAAATAGGATGGAATTGAATTCGCTTTCAAAATTCTCGAAATTGAGTCCAATTCGCGGCAGGTCACATTCAGCATATATGTTTCTCTCTTCGTCAAGCGAGTAAGTCAGTTCAGAATAAAAGAAATTCGCGTAAAGCAATTGCTCCATCAAATCGTTAAATATCGTATCGGGTTCTTTAGGAATTGACGTGTAAAACAAGATACAACATTTACAGAAAATCCAAATCGGCGTGATCACTATGCGAGTTTTTAGATTTATTTGTTCGCCAGAATCAAAATTAACTTGAAGAGGTAAGACAAACGTGAATTTTTCGCGATCTTCATTTATTTGCTTAAATTGCATCTTTAATAGATAATCACGTATTTGATCATGTGTCTTCAATAACTCGACCTGTACTTTCTCGGAATCCATCTCGCCTTCTTTTTTTTCATCAGCCATTAAAATTCAGCTCGGGTGTTTTTCAAATTCATTCTTTGCTAAAAATATGAATTAGGAATATTTTTCAATAAGAATAAATTGATTCTTCATTGAAATTTAAAACTATTAAATTTTGGTGAGGAGTCATGAAAATTAATCGAATAGATCATATTGGAATCATAGTCAAAGATGCGGAAAAGTCGATTGCACGGCTAAAGGAATTGTTTGGGATCGAAAAAGTGTCGATAATTGACTGGACGGTCAAAAAAGAATTGGATGGCACGCCAATCGAGCCTTATACCTTGAGAATGGCTTTCATTCCATTCGAAAACATAACCATTGAGCTAATGCAGGTGCTTGATGGCAAGACGATTTATGACGAATTTCAAGGCATCAACGGCGAAGGCATTCATCATGTTTGCGTCAATTGTGAAGATATTGACGAAGTCATGGAAGAAGCAGAAAAGCTGGGAATCAAGGCATTCGATACGGGTAAAATTGCGGGTTCCGCGTTTGCATACCTGAACACGCAAGACCAAGTAGGATTTCTGGTTGAATTTCTTCAAACTCGAATGCGAAAAAGAAAAAAAAATAAAAATTATTGAACAGTTTTTAGAATTCTAGCAAAACTCGGATATGCCATAAAAAATCAAGCCAAATGTGCTTTCAGGTCGAATTATCAGTATGACTGCTTAATTGTAGCAAAAATCAATGCAGTCCAATGGTAGATTAAATATTTCTCTTATGGAATTTCCATCCAATGATTAAAAGTTATTTTAAATTTATTCAACATTATCGAGGTCCCTTCTCAAGAGAAGTGCAAGAAATCATTAAAGATCCGATTTTTCTAGAAAATCATTGGAATTATATTCCGCCAGAAAGAAAGGACGTTTTAAATAAAGGAATAATCATAAATGAAACACAAGCAGGAATAGTTAAAAAGAAAAAGAAATAATTCGATAATTACTCGACGATTCTCGTTTTCGTTCCGAGTCCGATTGACACCATCTTGGACTTGTCGATGATTCCCGTGGTTTCGTGGTCGGCATTAAAGAGAATGCCTTTCCATATATCTTCGTAGCTTAGACCCATATCAAGGAGCTTGATGAATTTTTCATCGCCGTGAGGATATTTCCAGGCAAAATCTTCTTTTTCGTAAGTTGATTTTTTGCTGAGGTCGGGTAATTTCACGTCCAATGAATCGCACGGTCGAGGGATGCCCGACTCGATTTGGTCTACAAAAACGGTTTTCCACACTTCAGGGAAGTTTTCGGTTAGCCACGAAACGGCGGTTTCTTCCAGACCTTGAATGTATAATTGATGTTGGAGGGAGAGTCCGTTGAATTTTAATGTGAAATTCCTTCGACCCATCAATATGAAATTTCGTATCATTGGAGGCCACGGGATGAACGCGAACCAGAAGTCGGGCAATCCGTAGTGCTTGTAATTTAATCCATCCCATAAAGAGGCGAATGCTTCGAAGCTGGACCGCTCGCACAGGATGTTCGCCATGGCAGACCCCCAGACCACGCCCGCCTGATATGCAGAATTGGACCATTGTGGAGTTCTTTCGTTACGAACGTCTTTCAGTAAGGTAATTAGACTCTTCCCTACTTTATCCAAGTTTTTCATTTTTTTTGGTATGTCTCGTAATTTTATGCCCAAGCGCATGTGTCTCCTATCAAGGAAGTCATCAGAGGGATGGACCAGCCACCAGTCAACGGGAATTCCATCTTCGGCATGGCAGTTTAACAAGAAGAAAATTTCTCTTGTCTGGTCGTTTATCACGATAAATGTAACGTCCATGCTCTCGCCAAACAATAGCTTCATGGTACCTTGGTTCAAGTCGGCTCGAATGCTTATAACAGGTGGAAACAAGAAATACGATACGATTTTTGACGGATCGGGAAATTTACCTTCAATTGTAGCTTTTGCAGTATTGATGGTTTGATCTAAGCGTTCTTTCAGTTCAGGATACATGTATTCGGGACTTGCTTCAACCATGCTAAGTAATTTTTCATATCCAAATTCCTTAAAAATCTTCCAGATATGCTTACCCAATGGGGAATATGGTTTTGTAAAGATCTCATCAGGGATCTCGCCATAAGTGTGAAAAGTGAACACTCTCCTTTTTTACCTAATGTTTTGTATTTCTTTAATTTATTAAAATCTTAAATTGTCTTTTCTTATAAATTAGATCATGGTCAAACCAGCTTCGAAATGTTGGAAACTGTCTTAAATATCACGGACTTTGCATGGTAAATTTTTTCAAAATAAGAAAGGAGCTAGGAGGAGGCATGATCTCCTGCTTCATTTGCCATTTTCCAGAATGCCACAATTATTAGGCAGGGCTTCGGCAATTGATTCAACTGTCAGACGGACAAGCACGGGAATGCCACCATGAGCATGACCAAACGAAGTCAGGAAACGTACGACACTATCTTGCAAATTTTTCGTTAAAGACCTGAAAAAAAAAGCATGAAAAAAAATAAAAAATATTATCATCACAATTTTTCAAGCAAGTATTGCGTGATGTCGTATAGTTTTAGATTTGAACCGGACTCTTTAATTGCATCACCAAGGTTGGTCACGCAGAACGGACACGATGTTATTAGTTTTGTCGCACCCGTTTTTTCGGCTTCTTCGATTCGTTCCTTGGAGATTTCTACGGCCCATTCTTTAAATCCGGATTTCACGCCACCGCCAGCACCACAGCACCAAGCCATTTCGCGGTTGCGAGGCATTTCATTCAATTCTACGCCAGGAATGCTTAGGATTAGCTTGCGGGGAGATTCAAAAACTTTCGAGTGGCGTCCTAGGTGGCACGGGTCGTGATAAGTGACGAACGTGCTGGATTTCAAATCCCAAGTCATCTTGGATGATTTTTGGCCAGTCAATGAGCATCGTCCTGTAGCAGCCCGCGCAAGCCGTGATGACTTTTTTGACACCCATGTCTCTTAAAACTTGAATGTTGTGTTCGATGAGTTCTTTTACCAGTTCGAGTTGTCCAGTGCGTAGAAGTGGTGAACCGCAACACCATTCTTCGGGCGAGATTGCGATTTTCAGACCCAGTTTCTGAAAGAGGTCATAAGTTGCCCTTGCGATCTCCTGTCTCCGATAGGAGGCGGTACAACCGACAAAGTAGCAAATTTCTGCTTGCTTGTCGAAATCCGCGATCGGCACCCACTCAGTTCGTCTATCAGGAGATTCACCATAGGGATTGTGATAGGTGCGAATTGAAATCGCGAATGTTTTATGTGCATCTAATGGACCTGCACCTGCAGCCACCGCAGCCGCCCGAACTGCTTCGATGATTTCCACCAGATGTTCTGAGACTTCCATCGTGCAGATCTCAACGCAATTTCCACAAGTTGGGCAGGCATAGATTTTTTTCAGAACAGAGTCCGTGAATTCAATCTTCCCTTCGAGAAGTGCACGGGCGATGGCAACGCGGCCGCTACTGAAGTAAGTTTCAAAGAAATATTTTTCACCAGATGGACAACTCCGCTGATATTCGCCTGCTTCTGCAAGTGTCTTGCAGGTATTGCACTTAATGCATCCGTAAACCCATCTTTTTACCTTTTCAAGCTCTGAAATCACAGATTCCATCTCCCGGGGTTCATGATCTTGTTTGGATCCAGCGTTCCACGAATGCGTCGTGCTAAAGCCACCCAATTTGGGTCTAATCGTTTAAGCACTTTCTTTGCTGCCCATGCAGGGCATTTATACGGGATGGCACCGACTTCATCAATTGCAAAATCCACGAGTTCTTCAAGTAATTCGCGTACTGCTTGATTATCTTTCGGCTTTTGGAATGGAATGAGATAGCGCATTACAATAAAGTGTCCCGAGTCCATTAGCTTGCTAAATATGAGCGGTGCAAAGCCGTGTTTCTTCATTATATCGTATCCCTTCTCGTATCCGAGTTGAAGGCTGGAGATGGGACAAAAAGTTCCCAGCCATGACATTCCTGCTCCGATCTGATCGGGATCGGTCTTTATTCCGCTTCTGAATTCCATGAAGTTAGGCAACGGTCTTGGCAGGTCTAGGATGTCCTTGTACTTATCACCACCGAGCTCGAGAGGAACCATCGTGATTGGACGCTTTGCATTCGTGCTGTTTTCGGTACACATCTTTTGTAGAACTTTCTCTTTTGCTTTTTTCTCCTTTTCACTATATGCGAAGAAATATATCCCGGTAACGCTCTCAGGGTCTGATTCTTTTAATTCTCGTATCGGATGTTTTGCACCCAACATCATTAGAACGGTTTCGAATGAAAACGTGAAATCGCCTTGAATCAGTTCCGTTCTTGCCAAGTCGGGAAGCATTTTACACATGTCTTGCCGATTAAAGAAGATCAACATTCGTTTTTCAAGAATCGGAGGTCTTGCAATTAATTTTACCGAAATTTTCGTGACGATTCCCGTCATTCCTTGCCATCCAATGAAAAGGCTGGACATGTCAGGTAGTGGATATTTTTGATTCCAATTATCGTGTTTCATGAGCGCGCAATTACCGATTCTCGTGATTTCTCCAGTTGGCAAAACAACCTCGAGGCCCACGATGAATTCGCCCATGCACCCGTATCGATAGGAATATTCCGTAAGGCCTTCAAGGAGAGCATTTGCCATGACGGAAGTGTGTGGCGGTGAAAAGGCATATGAATACATGTAATCGGGATGATTTTTATCGAGATATGCTTTCAATCTTCCAAAAGTAACACCCGGCTCGACGATAACGTATTTATTTTTTTCGTCAGCCTTTATTACCCTGTTCATGCGCTTCAGATCAACGACAATTCCACCGTGTAATGGTATCGTCAATCCTCCAATATTAGCTGCTGAGACATAAGGCGTGACAGGAATTTTATATTCGTTTGCGATTTTCAATATTCCCTGTACATCCTTAGGATTCTCTGGCATGACAATTGCCTCGGGATCTTTTGGCTGTTCCTCTGTCATGTCAAATGAATAAATGTACAAGTCTTCTCGGTCTGTCGAAACAAATTCCGGACCTACGACATCGTGGAGCTTTTTAACAACTTCATTGGTAACTTTTCCATATGACACCAATTTATTTCACTCCTAAAATGTAATTTTCTTGCGTGTAAATATTCGATCGTTTAAAAAATCAAATCATTGTAACAAGTTAGATGCAAGACTTAATAAAACTGATTGTTTTTCTATATGTTCTGATAATTCAAAAACATTGATTGTCATTATTGCATTGCTATTTGAGTTCAACGTGAAAAATTGGTGCACTAAACGAACTTATATCGAAAAATAGGTCAGATGCTTGAGGATAATGATGAATTGAGATATTTAAGCTCAGGCGAGTGCAAAGACCTCAACCGGTCCATTCTCTCGAGTGGTGATCTCCAATTTATCTTGCATCAAATATGTTGAAAATTCGTCCACATCATCTACGAAAACAGGAACGTTTGGCTCAATTGTGTCAACACGTTCGTATTTCGCGCAGGTTTCAACATCTTCAAGCGTGATGGCGATCCACTCACAAAAACCCGCGCCACAACAATTTCTTCTCTCTCGAAATGCTAAAAATAGGCATTTTTTCGCCTCAGATGGCCCTGCTAATTTTTTCAGGAGTAATTGTTGAGCTTTTTCATCTAGAATTATGCGCATGTAAGTGATCTCCGTACATTTTTCGTTTTTAAATTTCTAAAATTTTCTCTAAAACGAACAATAAGTTAAATGAAATCATTCATATTAAAAGATCTTCTTTCTTCACGTGAAAGTTCTATACTATAGTGAAGTTTCAGTCAAAGATGTAGTTTTTTGCCCATTCTCGTGCTTTGATTGAGTTAAGGTAATGAACCATTCGCAGGCGCTTGATGGACTGTGGGTTAAATTGTGAGAGTGGGATGAAGACGATGATTTTTCCTCTTTTACTTGCGATGGATTTGATGTAGGGGTTGGGACGTTTTTTCGCCACGTATACGATGTATTTATAGTCTTCAGCATAGTAAATGGCAGATAGGAGGAGTTTTTCCGCTTTATTTCGATACATTTCCGGGTAATAATCATCTTCCCAGGCTTGATAGTAGTAATAACTAGGGGGTGGGGGAAAGATTGAACAAAAACCACCATATTCACCTCGAGAGATGCCAGGTCCGATGATGTTCACGCCCGGAGAGGTTGCATATATTAGAAGATCGGATTCTTGATCGTGTTCATGTTTCCAAGTCAACCTGTAATCGTATTTTTTATCTAGAATGTCGTCTTCTTCAAAGATGACAATTACAGGTCCAATTTTTCCCTTTAGTTGCTGTTCTTCACGAACATATATTTTCTTGTCAACATGCCAGTTCCTGATGGTTTCGCGCAGCTCAAGTCCGTCCATCAGGCTTGTTTTGAATTCGTGAACCTTGATATTATCTTCTATCAGGAGTTTCATTGCTTTCTTTCGAATGAAAGCCATGTAGTTTTCAAACATGTCGTCTTCAGGAGGATATGAATAGATGCCTTGGTAATCTCGGTTCCATTTTTTCTCCCATTCTCCCGGTTCGGGTTCCTTTGGACGGCGTTTTATGGGAATTTTTCGCTTTCGAGCACGTGAAATTGGAATGCGCCGTCGAAGAGGAATTGTCTTGAATCGAGACATCCCGCGATCGCGCTTGATCGTAATGTCCGGATAGAGTCGTGATTTGTCTTGAAACGGATATTCCATTAATTTATCGAATACAATTGCGGCATATTCATCATCGACGAAATTCTTTGCTGAAATGATGAGATGGTACATGTTTGGAATTAATTCTTTTTCTAGAAGAGCATGATTCCGTGAATACTGAAGTATTCCTTTTAGCTGGCTGAAATTGACCTGTTCTCCCGTGTCCTTGTAATATTTCTTGCGGGAATCTAAATAGACGTTTCTATATACTTCCAACTTGTCGAATTTCTTGACTTGAGATTGATCCTTTCGGGCCAATTCGTACCTGTAAATGACGTGTGGTATTTCGCGAAGTACTTCTACGTGCGATTTTTGTGCGAGATTGAAAATTTGAACATCCTTGCGTCTTGCATGTTTATATTTGGGTGGTTTAGATCGTTTTATAAATCCTTTAATGCGTTCCCAATGAGCCATTCCCAGAATGAATAGCACTCGTTTATACTTTTTCATTAAATCCTTTAATTGATGAGCCATGAACAGTTCTCTCTTGTAATCTTTCGTGCGTGGGTTGCTCTTTTTCATGTAGGGGAGCATGATTTCGTAAAATTTCTCCAGCCCGATTTTT
>JALGVI010000107.1 GCA_029838215.1 Candidatus Helarchaeota archaeon
GCGGTAAAACTTCCATAATCTTAAGTTCACGTCGGGGTACGAATTTATTTTCCTATTTTTCACTGAAACCAACAAAAGGCATTAGAATTACCGATCTTGAAGATGAAGAAAATGTCTTTGCGATTTGGGATTTCGGTGGACAAGAACAATATCGTGATGATTATTTGGAGAAAATTAACGATTATTTTGATGATGTTGATAAGCTTATTTACGTAATTGATATTCAAGACACGGAGCGGTATGGAAAAGCATTAGAATATTTAAAAAATATCATTCAATTGGCACCCGAGACCTTAAAGAATGTAGAATTTTCTATTTACTTGCATAAATTTGATCCAGGTTTAGAGGGTAACGAAAAATTTTCAAATGAAGCTATTAGAAAGCAGATCATTGATAAAATCATTGAAATTGTTCCAAAAACTTATTCATTTCGAATTTTTAGAACAACCATTTATCACACATTTCAAAGAAATTTGTTTTATCACCAATAAAATCCAAGTACAAAGGGAAATCAATGAAAGGCGTAAAAGCGGTTCTCATCTTGAAAAAAGATGGTGGGGTGCTGTTTAGTTACGAGATTTTTAATCAAGTATACGAACAAGATGATGCTCGTCTTTTTTCGGGTTTCATTTCAGCAGTTCACTCATTCAGCCGCGAAATCGGTGAAAAGGGTATTGAATTTCTTGAACTCGGTCACTCCATGGTCTTCATATCCTTTTTTTCTAAGCTTGATCTTTTTTTCATCGTGATCAGTGATTTAAAGGCAAGTAAAAAGCAAATGATTGAGTTTCTAAATCTTATCAAGAAAAGGTTTGTCGAGAGATTTGGGAAAAAAATAGGCATTATAAGTAATGTGAATGAATTGGAAATGGCCGATTTCAAGGAGGATATTGAAAATGTGTTAGAAATAGATTTGGCAAAACGGATCGAAGCAAACCTCGAAGCCTTATATTTCTAAGCATGGCGCTCTTCCTTCCAAGGATCTGCCGTATTGCTGTATCCCTGTTCTTCCCAAAAGCCAAGCTCATCTTCTTCCTTAAAAATTAACTTTCTTACCCATTTGGCCGATTTATAGAAATATTTTTTTGGCACGAGCCCCCGAACAGGACCACCGTGCTTGATTTCTAATTCATTCCCATCATGTTTGAATGCAAGCATTGCATCTTCACTTAGAAGGGCTTCAATCGGTAGGCTCGTGGTGAAACGACCGCCTAGGTCCTCGCATTGAAAAATCACGAACTTCGCTTTTTTTGTTGGTTTAATGATTTCAAATAAAACCGTGAAAGGCACGCCTTCCCAGACCGTGTCATACAAACTCCAGCTTGTCACGCAATGAATATCTACTCGAATCTGCTTTGTTGGGAGCCTATTGAACTCTTCATAGGTGAAAATTCTCGGATTCTCAACTTCCCCTGAAATTTCTAACGTCCAATTTTCTTTAGATAAATTCGAGGGAATGCCGCCTGCTTGCAGTACTGGAAATCTGTTTATTTTTCTTTGACCCGGTGGTAATCGCTTGCTCAAAATCGACACCTAGATATAAATTCATCATGATTTAAAATTAGAAGTAAACTAATCGGATATAAATTAATTTTACGAAAAAATGACTTTGAATTAATCAAATCATGAGTTGATATCCATGACAGAATATGATTTAATTGTATTTGGTGGTGGCACGTCCGGCTTACTGATGATTAACCTGCTGTAATGCAAGCTGCTCTGATATCAACAAGTTCTGGAGAAATCGTGTAGTAAGGCAGGTCTTCAAGGAACACCTTTGCCCTACCTTTCCAAGAATGCACTTTTTTGAATAACTCCCAGTGCTGTTTTCTATATAGGATGGGTAAATCTTCGCTTGGTTTTTATAAAATTGTGGAAGAGCAAGGATTCGCATTCTTATCATAAAATTTAAGAATGAAAATGTCTTGAATTGATTACAATTGAGATCTGCATGATATTATTAAAGGAATTGATAAGATGAGAAGAAGGGACTGCGAAATTAGTTCCCGGCCGTAATTGTTTTTTCACTACAGTAGTAGTGGATGTCAGGAGTTCGTGCAGATTTAAGCCAAGAAGGAGCGTTTTTTTTAATGTCAAAGATAAGTGAAATGCCGAAACACGTGAAAATCCAAGATATCGAAACCGAAATGTTGAAATTCTGGGACGATAACAAGGTCTTTCAAGAGATATGGAAGCGGGCTGAGAAGAAAAAATATCCTGATTGGAAATTCATCGATGGTCCTCCATACACGACAGGGAGCATACATCTCGGCACGGCTTGGAATAAGGTACTGAAAGATTTTGTCATTCGCTACAAAGCAATGAACGGGATGCACGTGCGCATAAATCCCGGGTATGACATGCACGGATTGCCCATTGAAGTGATAGTGGAGAAGAAGCTCAATATCAAGAACAAGAAAGAAATTGAAGCCGACATCATGAAATTCACGGGAGAATGCAAGAAATTCGCATTAGATAATTTATGGATAATGAATGAGTCATTCAAGCGCTTGGGTTGTTTTTATGATTGGGATAACCCTTACATGACGATTCATAACAAGTATATTGAAGGCATTTGGTGGGCTCTGAAAAAAGCATGGAAAAACGGCTATCTTTACAAGGGCGTTCGGCCGCTAAACACTTGTCCGAGATGTGAGACTGCTTTGGCAAAGCACGAATTCGAATATTATGAAGTTGAAGATTATGCACTATTCGTGAAATTGAAGGTCAAAGGAAAGAAGAATGAATATCTCACGATTTTTACGACGACACCTTGGACGTTACCTGCCAATTTAGCTGTTATGGTCAATCCGGAATATGAATACATACGTGCAAAAGTCGAAAATGAAGTTTGGATAATGTCAAAAAATCTTGCCACTTCCGTGATCGGTGGACTTCTCGGAAAAGACTTTAAAGTCATCGAGGAGTTTTACGGCGAGAAGCTTGAAGGAACGAAATATACACCACCTTTGGCAAAACAGGTACCAAAGAACATGGAATTTGAAAAGGAGTCTGAGAATACGCATACAGTGATTCTCAGCGAAGAATATGTCACTTTAGATAAAGGTGGAACCGGTCTTGTTCACGCGGCTCCAGGACACGGACAAGAAGATTTCGTTGCTTGTGGTCCTCAGTCGAAGTATGCAATCCCTGCATTTTGTCCTGTAAATGAAAAAGGTGTTTTCACCGAAGATGGTGGGAAATATGCGGGTCTGTATATAAAAGATGCTGACCCTGTCATCATTGAAGACCTGAAGAAAAATGGAATTCTATTGTCTGATGAGAGATTGAAGCACGAGTATGCTCACTGTTGGCGTTGCAAGAGTCCTCTCATATATCGAACCATCCCACAATGGTTCTTCAAAATGAGCGCATTAAATGACCTGATGGTTGAAGAAAATAAAAAAATATTTTGGCAACCAGAATTTGCAGGTCGATGGTTTGAGAACTGGATCAAGAACTTATGGGATTGGTGTATTAGCCGTCAGCGGTATTGGGGAACTCCTTTATCCATTTGGGAGTGTGATAAGTGCGACGACATTGAAGTCATAGGTTCAACAAAAGAACTCGAAGATAAAGGATTAAATGTCCCGGAAGATTTACATAGACCGCATATTGATGGCGTGACATGGAAATGCAAGTGTGGAGGAACGAAGAAAAGAATCCCTGACGTGCTTGATGTCTGGTTAGATTCTGGAAGTGGTGAATGGTCTGTCTATCCATCGGTAGGACGAGAAGAAAATTATGACAATTGGCGTATTGGCGATTTTATCTTGGAAGGAAAGGATCAAATTCGGGGCTGGTTTAATACATTGACGAGTTCAAGCATTGTCGCAACCGAGCACCGCGCGTTTAATGCGTGCTACATGCATGGATTCGTGATGGATGAACAAGGACGACCGATGAGCAAGTCTTTAGGAAACGTCACGGCACCAGAAGAAATTATCGAGGAACATGGCTCTGAAAGTTTTCGCATGTACAGCGTTAAATCTACGGCACCCGGGGAAGATTTGAAAATCGTGCGATCAGAAATTCGTGATCAACATCGAGCACTTGACATTCTTTATAATACGTTCGTATTCGCCAGCACGTTCATGGCTCTTGACGACTTTGATCCCACGAAGATTAGTTTGAAGAAGTTGGACTTGGAAGTCATAGACAAGTGGATCCTGAGTCGCCTGAATTCGCTTACCAAAAATCTCACGGGAGCATTTGAAGTTTATAACTTACCCAAAATTCCAAAATTCACGCAGAAATTTTTCATTGATGATTTGAGTCGCTGGTATATCCGAATCATCCGACCTCGAATTGGCAAATCTGCCAAAAAAGAAGTAAGACATGCTGCATTACGCGTGCTTTTTGAAGTCCTGTCTCGATTGACGACTCTCCTTGCTCCGCAAGTGCCTTTTCTTGCTGAGAGGTTCTATCAAGGACTCGTTCGACCTTTCTATCCAAAACTTCCAAAGAGCGTGCACATGCTCGAATGGCCAAAAGTGGAAGATTCAAGGATCGATCCCGAACTGGAAGGTGCAATGGAACAAGTCCAAAGAATTGTAGAAGTACTTCTTTCAATTCGCCAAGAACAAGGGATCAAGACGAGGTATCCCTGTCTGAGAGCCGTTATCAAACCAAAGAAAGACGCTCCAAAAATAGAACATCTAAACGCTGTTATTGAGAATCAAGCAAACGTGAAAAAAGTTGAAATCTCCAAGAAAAAAATAGCAAAAGACATGCCCTTCAAGGAAACTGCATTCTTTGATATAGCCCTTGACACAACTGTTACTGAAGAACTTAAAGCCGAACGGTTAAGTCGGGAACTCACGCGGAGCATTCAACAAGCTCGAAAGAAAAACAAGTTTCAGATCAAGGAACAAATCGAAATAGTCGTTACTTGTAGCGATGCCAATACTTTGGAAACACTAAAGACATTTGAAACGACGGTAGGTCCCATCATCGGGGCAACTAAGATGGAATTCATGGCGAAAAAACCGAAACGAGTTGATAAATCATTCTTTCAAGGAAAAGTAAAGTATGATGAAGTGCTCGTTGAATTCTACTTCAAGAGAGCCTAATACAAAAATTTATAATCTCGCTCATTTTTTTTATGTACGAAAAGAAGATTCGTGATAAACCGAGCTCCCGTAGCTCAGCCGGATTGAGCTGAGTCTCCTGGAAAGAGCGCTGGCCTTATAGGAGTGCAATGGAGCAAGCACGTCCTGCATCTTGACCATGCTCTTTACATTCACTTGAAGAAAGCCAGAGGTCGCGGGTTCGAGCGATTTGGAGTAAGCACTCCAAAAACGGAACACCCGCCGGGAGCACCTCTTTATCACTTGCTCGAATTCATTCTAATTAATGCGAAAAAATCCGTTCACGTATTTTTTATGATTCAAGAAAAAGGATTTATTTAAACCAAGGAATTTCTTTTTGAATTAAAGACCGAGCCTCTTTCTCTGATTTTGCTGCAAATTTTTTATACTTGACGTGTGTCTCCAGTATTTTTTGTAGTGCTTTTCGAACCAATTCCTTGTTTTTCCATGTTTTTAAATCAGAAACGACCGTCTCTAGACATTTTTTTTTATATGAAATTTGACTCAATACGTGAAGTAAGATGTCTTGAACCTTCTTATTTTTATCGTGCTGGACTGCTTTCAATAGAGGTAAGATATCCTCAGGATGGCTACGTCCTCGTAGTTCCATTCCGTGTATTATTTGATGTCGTATTCTCGGATTAGGGTCTTGATAAAATCTTCGTGCAAATGCTAACATCGCTCGTGGATTTTTTTCTCCCATCTGCTTTAATGCTCCGATCACCGCATTCTTGACTAACTTATGTTCATCCTCAAGAGCACGTTCGAGCATTTCCACTATGCTCCTTGCATCGGTCTTGCCTATTTCTCCAAGAGCGTGCACGGCGGTCTGCCGGACTCTAGGATTGCTCATATCAAGCATTATTTTTAGAAATCCGATAATGCGCTTTCTAAATTCAGGATTATCTCTATAAGCCCGTCCCAAAATTGTATAAGCATTCTTTCTTATGTAGGTATCCTCATCGCTTGCATAATCCAAAATATTGTCGAGAATTTTTTCTGATAGATCGTTTTTGATGACAAATTCCATTCCCTTGACAATTTCGTCCCGTTCTTCCTTCGGAAGGTCGTAAAATCCCATGATGAACAATCCTACTGATTTTTGGACTTGTACATAACTTGACCAAATTCTTTTTTATGGTTTTTATTAAGTAAAATATTATGAGGAGTTTATAGATATGGTCGTTTTTGTCTTTCAATTGTTTCGAGAACTAGCAATTGGTTTTACGTTTGGCTTGATTTTCATTAATTTTGCGTTTGCCGTGACTTTTTACATGTTATATGTTACAAAAGGAAAGGAAAACAGATTATTTCAAGGGGTTTCATTATTCTTTTTCTTTGTCGGAATTTCACGAATTTTTTACATGATTTTCGACTTTTATCAAACTGAATTTAATCCTGCTCTCTTCCAATTTTACTCTCCAACATGGAAGATTGCAACGGCTTTCATCATTATTGGTTTTGGGTTCTTTTTCTTTATTGCTGACCATAATTTTTTCAATGGAAAGGACAAATATGCATTTACCATTGCCTATATCGTCTTTGGAATCACTACTCTGTCAATACCTGATTTCTTTCTTTCAGAGCTCCTCTCATCATCTTGCATTTTTATTACAGTCCTTTTTATTCCTGGAAGTTATTTATACATGGCATGGCATACGTCTAATGATCTTAGACGGAAATCTTTAACCGTTTTCTTTAGTTTTCTTATCTATGGAGCAGGTTTGGTGATTTTAGGAGAGGTAGTCATAAATTTTATTTCACTCTTCAGCATTCTTGACGACACGATTCTCCGGTATTGTATTCACGTCATTTCTGCCATCATTAAAATCGCAGGTGCCTCACTCATGCTATATGGATTTAGTTAAAAATCGCTCGAGTTTGATCTGTAAAATTTGAGACTCATTTCCTAAACTTGATAAATATGTGGATGCAATTTTTGATTTGTATCGGAATCAAATTTTTTTAAGAAACCAATTTAGCTATTTTATTACGTTAGTGAGTTCACGTGGGAACAAAAATGGTAAAAATTATCATAATTGGAAGTGGGATTGGTGGCAGCGGAATCGGAGCACTAATTGCCAAGGAAACTTCGCATGAAATCACGCTTTTCGAACAAAACGAGCTTTTAGGGGGTCGATGCGCCTCCTATAAGAAAAAGGATGACCAGGGACGTACTTGGATTTTTGATATCGGTTGCCATATTTTCTCCACTTGTGATAAAGGTCCATTAGGAAACATACTCGATCGTGTTGGAAAATCTCTTCAGTGGAGCTACACGCAGAACCCCGGTCCAAGAGTCGTCGTGATGGGAATGGATCTTTCCCGCACGACAAGGTCGAAAAAACGACGAAAAAGGGTAGAACAGAAAAGTGCAAAACCGAATTTCAACGAAATGATGAAAAATATGACACTGGAAGATACAAAAAAGATAGATAATATTTCATTAACCGATTTTTTAGATGAGTTCTTTGGGAAAGGAAAAGCAGCAGTTAAGAAAATGATGTACGGAATGCAAGCGGGAGTGATGTTCGGAGTTGCCCCGCATGCTTGCTCAGCAGGAGAATTCGTGCGATGTTTTGGCGATAACGCAAAGCAAATGTCGATGGGCTATCCTCATGGTGGGACGGGTGCCATCCCTGAGGCATATTGTCAAGTAATTGAGGAAAATCAAGGCAAGATCATTAAGGGTCAGGAAGGGAGAGTGGAAAAAATTATTGTCGAAAATGGTGCCGTCAAAGGCGTGATAACTGGTCCTAATAAGACCTTTCATGAGGCTGATATTGTTATTGCAAACTCTGACATCAAAACCACGGTATTAAGGTTAGTAGGTGAGTCGAACTTCAGTTCCGAGTACGTGAAGTACGTGAAAGACTTGCAATGGGGAGGACAGGTTTGCTCTCTTAAAGTTGGCGTTGATAAAGTAATTACTGATCAAAAAATGTTGACTTACGTGCCTACTTTCAGTGACGATGATATGAAAAAGCGATTTACGAGTCTGGTGGATGAAGGTTTTGAAGTGGATTCTGAAAACATGACAGTTCCTGAAAAAACGGTTTTGCTCGTTGGATTCTGAAAACATGACAGTTCCTGAAAAAACGGTTTTGCTCGTCGTCCCTATTAGCAATCATGATCCAAATTTGGCACCTCCCGGTTGTCAAAACATACATGTTGTCAGTCCAACGGCATTTGGTTCACTCGTTCATTGGAGTCCCGAAGATGAAAAAAAATGGGAGCAAACATGCTTGAATACCATGCTCGAGTTATGGCCCGATTTGGAAGATCACATCGTGATCAAGGATTTCGTATCAAATGGATTTCTCCGGGCGCGATTTGGCAAAGAAGGTGCTGGCACGGGCATTGCACAATCAATGGATCAGGTGCAGGACAAGCGTCCGTCGGCGATATCGCCTATTAAGGGATTATACTTTAGTTCAGCCGATGCAGGAAGAAAATCTTGGGGAATCGGAACAGAACTTCCGGCTCGGGCGGCTCTCGATCTGTTTGACGTGCTTCAAAAATATGATTTTGATAACGATAAAATCTTCGGAACTCAGATAACGATAAAATCTTCGGAACTCAGGAAGTATAAAATCATGCATTCTTTTTTTTAAGCTGAAGAAGTAGAGAAAAAGAAAAAACAAATAAATGAAAAAAAAAATGTGGAAATCAAAAAAAATCTTTTATTTTATTTCAACGGTCGTTTTCGGTTCTTCTTTCGGTTCCATTTTTGGGATGTTCACGGTGAGCACTCCATTTTCGACCTTTGCTTCCACTTTTTTCGTGTCCACCTTCGTGGGTAATCTAAAGCTTCGATAGAAAGACCTGTGACTTCGTTCTCTTCGGAGATAATTTCCGTCTTCGTCTTTTTCTTCAACTTCTTCCTTGCGCTCGCCCCGAATCTCGAAGTTCCTGTCATTCGTGATTTCTATCTTGATGTCTTCTTTTTTAACTATCGAGAATATTGGAGAACGGACGATATTTTATCATCGAGGTCATTTTTTATCATCTCCTTCCAATTTTTGAACGTTTCATTTTTTTTACTTGAATCACATTTTTTAAATCACAAGATGTGATTTTTTACCAAGAAAAAAAATGCAATAAAAATTTATAAATGTTTCTAACAAGATGTGAGTAATTGGTCTGTAACTTGGTACCTTAATTCTCGGTGCATGATCTCGAATTTGAGCACTAAAAACACGCGTTCCAGAAGATATTGTATGACTATACAAGAAAATGTGGGGACTTTTTTGAAATATTTACTCATATTTTCCGAGTTAAAAACTTTATATACTTTCGTTAGAATTTAAATTTGTGTTATCCCCTTTTTGTAATGAATGAAAGGGATGAAGGCAGAAATCAAAATTGCATGTAATTAATTAAAAAAATGCATTCTAATTAATGAGATACTAGGTGAGTGATAAATATGAGTGTTAAAACTCCGAATACAGATGATGTATTTCAGCGTTTTGTTGATAAGACGCCTGCCAAGAAACTTGAGAAAAAATTTGGAAAAAAGAACGTGAAATTCGAAAAAGGTCTCATATCAGCAGCGGAATCTGTTCAAAATGTTGATAAAAGTGCTTGCTTTTTCTTCAGGAGCAAGGTCGTGCAATTCTCTGACACACCAACAAAATATAAAGAATCCAAGTTGATACAAAGTAAGAAATTACAAAAGGTCAAGTTCTATGATTTTCATGGTAAAAAGGTTGATCCGGAAAAATGGAAAGGTGATGACGAAGTTCCCATGTTTCAGAGCATAGAAGCTGTAAAGTGCACTGGAAAAGGTTGCACGCAAGGAAAGATCTTGTGCAGTAATTGTAAGGGGTCAGGGCAGGTAACGTGTGGTAAGTGTAAGGGAACCGGTAGTTATCAATGCAAGGCGTGTGCAGGCAAGGGAACCATTGGTCTAAAAGTTGATGTGGTTAATGAAAAAGGAGAAAAAACCAAAAAGACGGTAACCGTGCGTTGCAAAAACTGTTTCGGAGAAGGCAAGATTTTTTGCGTTGATTGCGTGGGGACTGGGAGGGTCACCTGTAAAAAATGCAAGGGCGAAAAACATACCTTCTGTAAAACATGCATGGGTGAGGGATCTCTTTATAAATATCGCATCGAACCCGTGCCATTTGCGGCATATTCCGGAGGACGCGATTACGAACCGCATACTTTTTTCAGGAAAGAGCTTGAGAAAAAAATGGGCGAAGAATTAGATAAAGTCATCACGAAAGTGGATGGGATTTACATCCGAACCATCAAGGACATGAATGAAAAATCCCTTACAGCTCAGTTAGGATTTTGGAATTCAGATATAAATAACAGAATGAAAGACTGCACGAAAGAATTTAAGAATCTTGAAAAATCACGTGCGCATAAACCAGAATACCCCATTTACATGTTTCCAATATTAAAGCTCGACATACAAGGTCCTTCTGGAAAGGCATTTCGAGTATTTAGTGTCGGTACCGAACGTGGATACATGGTCATTTCCGACCTGTAATTCTTTTTTTATTCAATTTAGCCTTTTTCTTCAATTTTTCAAATCCTTTATTTTTATTTTAATTGATGAAAACTGAAGTTCTAAAAGAGATAGAAAAAAACTCAACAAGGAATAAAGAAAAAGAGATGATTTGGTGCTTTCCCTTAGTGCTGACAAGAACCACCCACGTGAGAATGCCCACAAGAGGATTGTCCCAATGGCATTAGCATTCCGCATAAGAAGTCGCGCAATGCTTCTCGAACAGTACCAAGCCCACCTGAATATAATTCGATTCCTTGACTTCTAAGCATGTTGAATGCGCCGCCTCCAATTCCACTGAC
>JALGVI010000041.1 GCA_029838215.1 Candidatus Helarchaeota archaeon
AACCTCCTGCACTGTTCTAAATGCGGGAAAGATGTCAACAGGCACGAGAACGCCGCAAGGAACATCGCAAGGCGCGGGCAGGACGCATGGGACGAATTCGCCGCCGCCATTGGTACTTCCACCTGACGAAAAACATTAATATAAATAAAATCATCATCATGACGCACCCCAAAGGTGCGCGTTTCCGTCTTCTGATGGGACGGAACTCCCTTGGACGAGGACGTGTCTCCCGGCACGTCCATTAATGTCCAAGTTTATACCATCAGTAATAAATAAATGCTTGAGAAATTAAGAAATACATGATTTAAAAGGTGATGAAATTGAAGATTCTCGTTACGTATTACACGCAGACAGGAAACACAGAAATAATGGCAAAAAAAATCGAAGAAGCATTAAATTCTCATGACGTAACAGTCAAAGAAGTTAAAAATACAGATCCTAATGAAATAAGTCAATATGATCTCGTATTTCTTGGAACGGGTGTTTACGCAAATGGGATTACAGGGCAGCTGAAAAAGTTTCTTAAAGGTCTCCCTGAAGGTCCTGCCAAGTTTGCTTTCTTTGTTGGACATGCAAATCCAGATCCGGCATTTTGGGCAAAGCCGATTAAAAAAATGGAAAAAACAATAACTCAAAAAAATGCCGAGGTCGTCGCCAAATTCGATTGCATCGGTGAAAATAAGGATGAAAAAGTAGTTGCCTTGTTAAAAGCTCAGATGCCGCAGTTGATTCCTGCGATAGAAAGTGCAGTCGGTCATCCGAATGATGCGGACTTAGAAAATTTAAAGAATTTCGCAGTAAAAACGTGCGATGAATGCAAGTGAAACAAAAATCTTCGTTTTTTACTTTTTTTATATCATGAGGTTATCCACGGCAAGTTTCATTGCAATTCGCCCGAATGCTTTATCGACATTTGTTCCAGTTTTTGCACTGGTTTCGATATAAGGCATCCCGTAACTATCGGCGACTTCTTTTGCAGCCATGAATTCAACTTTTCTGTCCAGATCGATTTTATTTCCAACGAGAATTGACTTGATGTATTTTAAGGCACCAATTTCAGCTTCCAAGTTCTTGACCCATTCGTGGATTTTTTCAAGGCTATTGGGAGCGGTAACATCAAACACGAAAATTGCTGCTTGTGTGCCGCGGAAGTAACTCTTCCTGATTTTTCTGAAATATTTTTGTCCTGCTAAATCGTAAATGGCAAATTTAATCTCGACGTTTTCAAAGAGGTTATAAGACTTCGTCAAGATATTCACGCCAATAGTTGATTTGTAATCGGCACTGAACTTCTTTTCAACAAATTGATTTATGAGCGATGTCTTTCCGACGGCCCCTTCACCTAATACTATCAGTTTAAACGTGAAACGCGTGTCATGCTTCTGTGATAAATCGGGCATCTCTAAGCTAATATCAGATTTCCCTAAATCGATGATTTGAGATATTTTTTCCGCAGCAATGTAACTATACGGAAGAATTTTGCTTGTATCAGCATCCTCATTTGTCAGCGTGACTAACATTGCTTTGGTACCGGCTTGCGTGAAGATGAAAGTCCCCTGTTCCGTGTCTATCGTGACTCCATAATGTCCAGCAATGCTAAACTCATTCTTGATTCGATCAGAAGCCATTTGAAACGCAGCGGAGATTCCACCAACAGCTTCTTCGTCAATGATGCGGGGGTCCATCTCAGAAGCAACTATGAGACCTTCACTATCTACTATTGCCGTGGCTAAGACATCTTTTGAAAAGACGACATAATTATGCAATAATTGGTTGAATTTATCTTGTAACGCCAAAACGCGTCCATCCTGCCTTCCCATGATCAGATAGGAATGACCATTGTGTGGTTTTAATGGTAGTCTATATCTATATAATATACGAATTATGTCGAAATTTTTAAACTTTTGCAATTAAACTTAGGATAAAAATATAAGGATTCGTTAAGGAGGCTTAATTGATGTTTACAACAGATTCTTCAATAAATTGCTTCACGTGTAAAAACTTCAAGCGAATCCATTACCTTTCTAAGTTCATAGCGTTCTGCATGGAGCACGATTTTGCATTAGAGAACTTTTATAAATCAGATCCTCTTTTAAAAACAAATTCTCGCTTATTAATCTGCAAGAACTTCGATCTTCATTCCGATTATTTCCATTTAGAAAGCGATTATGTTGCGTTTCAGCAGAACATGGGCTCTATTTTAGAAGAAAACGTGCTGTACACGTACGTGCCAAATACCTATAAATTGGAAAAATACCGCGATATTTCGAAAATCGAAACAGATAAACAATAATACTTCAGTTAAATTTATATTTCAGGATCACTACCTTCGAGGAAGTCCTTGATCTCTTCCATCGTGGTTGGTACGTGCAATTTTTGATTATACAGGTCCCGCGTGATTTTCTGAAATTCTCTCTCTAAAATTTCTCTCTTGTCATATTGAAATTCATTCATTTCTTCAATGATTCTTTCATTAAGGATTTGCAAGATGGCAACTCGTTCTTGATGAAAATAATTCAGGCGATCCAGCAATACTTCCTTGAGTCTATCGATGGTTTCAATTAGCCTATCTTGATGTTCTTTAAAGAAAAGGAATTTATTTCGATACTTTGCGTTTAACTTGAAAGTTTTCATCTTCCAATCTTTCTCAAATTGCTTGATTTCATTTTTAAGTGTTTCAACTTCATCTTTTAATCGCTCAATTTGAAGCTGTTTCTCTCGCATCATTTCATCTTTTTGTAATAAGATGGAATTCAATTCGATGATCTTCGATTCTAACGAATCTTTCTCGTTTTTTAAATCCTTGAATTTGAGAACCCATAATCCTAGCTCTCTTTCGAGCTCATTTTTATCTAACGAATCTTGCAAGTCGATCACGACCATTTTAACTAATTTCAATTGAAGAAAACATGAGTAGAAAATTACTCATACAAATTTAAGAACGATTCTTTAATTAATATTTAAATTGAGTTTAACGAAACTAAAATATATATAACGGAATGATATCGAAATATCATGCCGGAAGAACGAGGAGTTCCTTTTTGATGAGTCTTCGAATGAAATTAGAAAAAACCGCCAAGTCTGTAAGTCGGATCGGCAGTTTAGTTGGAAAAACCTTGAATAATCTCTTACCAATTTCCAATTCGAATGTTTTTTTTAACGTGATAGATGACCAATCATACACGTTACAAATTGAAGAATCAACAGCACGCGTGATCGAAGGGAAAGCCAGCCCCATAACTTTAGAGTTACGAGCAACCAAAGAAGCCTTTGAAAAATGGTTTAATGGCGAAAAAAGCTTTGAATCATGTTGGGTCAATGGCGAGATCGAAATCGTTAATGCTCGAAATAGCCTGCTTAAGGCTCTGATGGTCGGCATGCTTGTTGGGATGTGATGATCATGGCAACAGCAACAGAAAAATTAGCTAAATATGCGCGCGAGATGACGTTTGACAAGATTCCTGCGAAAACTGTAAAAATTGCCAAGATGCAACTCATGAACATGATTGCCACAATTTTTGCGGGAGCCAAAACCAAGCCGGGTAAGATCATTTTTGATGCTTTTAAAGATGCAGGAGGTCATCCTTCTGCCACGATAATTGGTTCTGGTGTCAAGGTAGCCCTTGACAAGGCAGTATTAATAAACGGAACTTATGCACAAGCCTTGGATTATGAGGATTATGGCATGCCCATGCATAATGGTTGTACCGTGGTTCCCGTGAGTCTGGGTTATTGCGAAGTCTTAAAATTATCGGGAAAAGATCTCCTCCTGGGAATGATTTTGGGCAATGAGATCAATTCCAGAATTGGAATGAGCCTGTTCCCTTCCGTGACGACGGGTCAAACAATGGACCCTCTCGTGCATCCGATCTCCACGGCAGTGATCGGGGCGAGACTCCAAGGGTTCGAAATGGAACAAATAGTAAATGCCATTGGAATTGCGGCATATCTTCCTCAATACCCCATCCTGAAGGGATTCTTTGGACCTCATAGCAAGGTGCTGACTTCTTCTTTACCCGCACTGAATGGAATCATTGCTTGCCAACTTGCGGCAAAAGGATTTACGGGGTCACATCAGATATTCACGGCACCCGATGGATTCTGTAACCTGATGGCAGACCTACCTTCTCCAGATCGCATCACCATCGGACTCGATCATGACCTTTGGATGACCGATACGCTGTCCTTCAAGCTCTATCCAGGATGTGCTTACCTTGATGCCCCTCTTGATTGCGTGTTCCAAATCCTTGAAAAAAATCCCACTCTTGACCCGGATAAAATTGAAAAAGTTAGCGTGAAATTACCGGGGTTGGGCACGATCAGCATGAACCTGTCCGATCGTCCCGAGTCAACAATAGAAGGATTGCAAAAACCTGATTCTTCTTATGTCATTCTGAATTTTAATGTTCCTTATAATATTGCGGCAGCACTAATTGATAAAGAACTGACTCCGAGACAATTTACCGATGATCGCATTCTCGATCCAAAAATCCATGAATTAGCCAAAAAAGTCCACGTGGAAACAGATATTGCCATGACCGTGCAAATTTTTCAATCATTTCTCCCTGAAGGAAAAACGCTCACTTCAATTGATCCGAAAAATCTCACGTCTATCTTGGTTGAAGCATTAAAAGGCGACTTTAAATGGGAATTCGGAAGCAAGGTAATCATCAAGACGACCGATGGGACAAAATTCAGGGCATCTACCAAGATCGCAAGGGCTTCGGCAGGAAATCATGACATCAAATTTATAGAAGACAAGTTCAAGCGCGAAGCAGCGGACTTTGGATTTGATGAACAGAAAATTTCGGAGTGCTTGAAAATCTTGAATGAAATTGAAGCACATGACTCCCTTGACCCACTGATTTCAATTATCGGGTGACTTACATGTGCGAATTTTGTCAAAAACACGGTGGTTCGGCAAAACGGTGGTATCTAAATCCCTCCAATTTCCGGGAAGACCTGCTTGAAGATAAAGGACGAATAAAAGTCCTAAAGGATATCTGTGGTTGGGGAATCGATTATTACATCGATTATGCAAGTCGTATGATGTCCAAGACAACTTGGCCAGTCTTTGGTTCGGTAATTCGTAAAATTGGAAATCTAATGGCACCGAGTAGGCATAGTGGTCAGGTCATTCCCATTGAAGAAGCATTACAACTGCTTCCTCTTGCTGATAACTTTGTAGCTCTGGAATGTGCTTGTTGCCGTCTTGTCAGCGGCGAACGGAAACCGGTTTGTATCAATTTCGGTCCAATCAAGCATTATTTTGAGACTCTAAAGCCGTCCGAACGGATGGAAACACTTACTCTAGACGAAGCACGAGCCCGCTTGAAAGAACATGATGAGCAAGGCATGATTCATCAGGTCTTGGTAGCAAAAATGCCATATCCCATCGTCATTTGCAATTGCAACCTCAAGTATTGCACGGCTTTCAAGCAACGACTTAATTGGAACGTAGAACGTGCCGTGCTAAAAAGTCATCACGTCATTCAAATTGATCAAAATAAGTGCGATGGTTGCTCGGATTTAAAACAACCGGCTTGTGTCAGTCGGTGCCAAGTAAATGCACTCATCCATGACAAAGAAAACGAAAAGATCATCATAAAAACAGAAAGGTGTTTTGGATGCGGTGTTTGTAGAATCGCCTGTCCTACTCGAGCCCTTACATTGACGGAACGAGAACCGCTCCTAGGTCCAAAATCTTATTGAAGGTCTTGTTCATGAAAATTAAAATAACCATAAGTAAGAATTGCACGGATGCAGGAAATTGCGAAAAATGCTTGCAAGTCTGCCCTGAAGGAGTATTTCTTTTAGTCCCACACGGGAAATATGTTCCTGAAAAACTCAAGGATGTTGAAACATTAAAGTATTCGGTCGCACCGCGTTTTAAAGAGAACTGCACGGCATGTTTGTTGTGTGTCGAAGCCTGTCCCGTCGGTGCCATCACAATTAAAAACTCGTGAGTTGTTGATAAAGCATGAGACTCCGTTATCGCGTTCTTTGCTTGAGTAGCATCCTGCTTTTATTCTTGTTTGGTTTCATTAATTATTTCTTGTTTTTTCCGCCAACAAGCACCTACACGAATTATATTGTTGGAGTTGATGAGTTATTACAATACCAAGACCTTTATGAAGGATATAACGTCATAATTTGGGGCGAACCGTACAACGTGTCATCAGATGAAGTTTACCTCCAAGGACAGCTTGGTTTTATCAAAATAAATTGTTCCTACATTGATGTCTCAGATGTCACGCCTCAGATCAACACGTATTTCCTAGGAACGTGCAGGTTGTCGTCTGAAGGACAGGTCATCGCTCAGGTTCATCACGTGTTGATCAGCTACTCGCTCTTATACTCGTTGATCGGTCTGGTTTTCATCGTGATCATTCTGTTTGTTGCATTGAAATTTCATCCCAAAAAATTCTCTTGGGAGTTAAGGAGGAAGCCGAAGGATGCCTGACTGGGTTGCTCACATCTGCATTTCATTCATCATCATTTGGGTTTTGGGCAAGACCAGACTCAACTCGCATCGCGGATATTTCAACTTATTCATGCTTGGATCCGTGATGCCTGATTTGGAACGTCCACTTAGTTATCTTTTCAGTTTTGTTTTCGAAAATGTTCCTTTTCTACACGGGATTTTTTATAGCACGTTCTGCAGTCTATTCCACACGTTAGTTGGCGTGTTCATTATTTCGCTCGTGCTAACTTCATTCTTCCCGGATGATAATGCGAAGCTGGTTTATTTCTCATTTGCCATCGGCGGAGTCCTTCATCTATTACTGGATTCAATCATGTGGCCTTGGCCGGGCATGGGAATCCAGTGGTTCTGGCCGATTCCTTGGAGATTTTCATTTCTGCTGGTTTGGCCCGGAGATCCTTTCCCTTTGATCATCAGTGGCACGATTGCATTAATTCTCATCGGTGTTGATTTAATCGTTTTTAAGAGATTCTACATTTACGATTTATCAGATAAGCTCGATGCATTTTTTAAGAACAAATCTACAAGGAATATTTGATAGGAATGAATCGAATTTCCATCTCAAATAGAAGGATATTCCAACACGATATATTAAATAATTTAAAAAAGGCGGTGAAATAAATAAGACTCGAAATCAGATTTGGAGAGACCGCTCCTAATTTCACGTTACCCAGCACGGCAGGATCTCCAATGACTTCGAGCGAGTTTCGAAACAAGAAAAACGTGGTCTTGGTTTTCTTTCGAGGTACTTTTTAAGTACCGTGCCGTGTTCAACTCATGACGTTAAAGAAGCATTAAGATGGTATCAAAGAGTTGGAAGCAGAAATTTTGGCGACATGCACAGGAACATTAGAGAAAATTATACCAGAATTAACTTACCAGCAAGACTAACCTCATATCTTGCACGTGTTATCTGAGTTAGGAGTCCTAAATTTTTCAATTCCTTAATGTGTGTATAAATCATCGGCTTGCTTAAATTTACTTCAGATTTGAAAAACTCAATTTTTAATTCTGGATTTTTTGAAAATAATTCGAGAATTTGTCTTTGCTTCGGTTTTAGTTCCCAACTCACGATCGGAAGTTCAATGATCGCATCGGTTTCCTGAGCCATGTAAAAAAGCTTCTTTACCTTACCAATTCTCTGATATGCCGCGTAAAGCACGCCTGCAAAAATGGTCTTTCGTCCTCCCGTCACGTTGCACGTGATCTCATATCCTTTTTCGTGAAGGTCATCTATCAGGTTCTTTACGATCTTGCATATTTGGACAATATCATATGCAGGAATGTGAATGATCTCATAATTTATTTCAAAGCCATCCAAGAGATTCTTTAATTCCTGAAAATTTTCCTTCTTAGTGATTTGCGGATCATACAAGATCAGATTTTTGTCGACAGGAATCCTTTGGATCCCCTTTGTTACAGGTGCCGTGAATCTGAAAAATGTTGAAATCAAAGCATTTTTTTTGCGATCGTTCACGAGATACCACCATGTTAGATATGGAGTTTTTAGTTAATAAATTTTTAGATAAGTCGGATAAAAATTTTTTCAGTTAAGTTTTTATAGTATTGTCTTGTATTAATTTAACTATGGAAAAATATTTTCACTCACCTCTTTTTCCCATGGAAATTGAGGCTAAACCGCATGGGAGAAAAAGAACCCCAATACCTTTTCGTGGAGAAATTAAATGAGGGATAAAAATGCCAAGCGTGAATACCAAAAAAATGCCGAAAAAAAGGAAACCCTTGAGCACTTCAACATATAGACGCTTTCGATACAAGCACAAAAAATGTCAAAAGTGCCACAAGCGTTTCAGAGATGGAAATCCTCGTGATAAAATGGAGATTCATCATGTCATTCCACTTTCTCAAGGAGGGACGAATACATACTCAAATCTCAGGGCTCTTTGTGGACAATGTCATTATTTAGAGCATTCAAATGAGTTCACTGAAGAAGAATTCTTCAGCTTGAGACAAGAACGAGAGGAAAGTCCAAAGGCAAGGGTAAAATCACCTTGGTGGAGAAAAGTTCGTGAAGAGGGAGACCAAATTTCTCCACCTACTTTTTTGCGCAAAGCCGACATTAATAGTTTCAGATATTTCTCTGGGAGAAGAAGTATATTAAAAAACGAAACACATATCAAATTAGAAAAAAGAATACGTGAGGATAGATTTGGAGGAGTTTTTTGATGAAAGTATCCTTTTTTGGTGGAGTCCGAACCGTTGGCGGAAATTGCGTGATTCTTGAGCACGCACTCAGCGATGAGGAACCATTCCGCATCATGATTGATTTCGGAAAGAACTTTAAAGATTATGACGATTATTATGAAGCATTTTTACGACCTCGTGGGATACAACCCTTGAGGGATCAATTAGCCCTTGGATTGCTTCCCAAAATTGACGGAATATATCGAAAAGACCTGTTAGGTATCAATGAAAATGCAGAAATTTCTTTGAAAGAAATCATCGAATCCCACAACGTGATGGTACCAAATCATGCCATAGGTAAAGAAGATCTCGATCTATGGTCAAGCAGCGTGATTAGTTATGAAGATTATAAAAAAGAACATGATGGTAAGCCTTACCTTGATGCAGTTTTGTTATCTCATGCTCACGTGGATCATTCTTCAAACATACCATTTTTAGATCCAAACATTCCGATTTATTGTTCAGGCATTACTAGGGCTTATCTTCAAGTAACCGAAGAAATCTCAGCCAAAGGCATTGAAGCCGAAATCACACGGGCGAAGATCAGGCAGATTTCTACAACATCAAAATCATCATATTTTCCCGGAAGTTATACTTACAAGGCACCTAAAAAAGGTGAATTAATAAAAAGGAAGTTTGTTGAAACTACTAATGGTTCTGAAATTCAGATCGAAAAAACGCCTTTTCATGTTAAAGTATTAGAAACAGACCATTCAATTCTCGGCTCGCAGGCATTTCTCGTTTTTGTAAATGAACCGGATAGAAAATCCGTGTTCTATACGGGCGATTTGAGATTTCACGGACGAAAAGAAGACGTTACGGAGAATTTTTTCAGGGATACCGCAGACCTTTCTCCAGACTGCTTGATAATCGAAGGAACAAGGATTACTAGTAATAAACCCGATAATGAACACATTGTTGAAGAACGATGCGCGGAAATTATCAAGGAAAGTCCGGGTCTCGTGGTGATTGGATTCTCATGGAGAGATGTAAACAGGTTCGAAACAATCCTTAATGCAATTCGAAAAAGCAACAGTGAACGCATTTTTGTCATTTCTTCAAAATTGAATTTCCTTTTAAACCGACTAAAGAGCCTCAAAATCAAGGACGTGCAATTCCTTAACGAAATCCAGCCAGGACAAGTCATGCCTTATTTACCCAGGAAAGCAAGTGGATTTTACACGCTCGGTGACTACGTATATTCGAAACACGATGTTGGTTTTGATATCACGTGGGAAAGGGGCAGTAAGACAAGAGAAGCAAGGTCTAATACGTCCCTGTATTATGAATCCATTCGTGCTTATGAGATTGCACGAAACCCGTCCAAGTTTGTCTTGTTTCTTGATTATTATGATTTTAATGAGCTCATTGACATCTTTAATGAAAAACTCATCACAAGGGCTGATAGCATTTATATTGGAGCCATAAGTGAGTATGTTCTTAAAGAAAACAATGGACGGTTACAGAATTGGCTTCGCCACTTTAAAATCAGCGACGATTTACAATTCCAAGTTCATGCTTCAGGTCACGCCTGCAGAGATGATCTTTTTAAGATAATTTCAAACATGAAACCGAAAAAAGTATTCCCAATTCATACCGAGAAACCGGAAGAATTTGAGGTCGTTCCCCATAATGTTATAAGCAACATAAAGATTGGTAAGAAATATGAAATCTAAAGAAGAATTAACCGAAAAGAAGAATTGGACTGCAAATTCCTTCGATTTTGTTTACGATGAAGGGCTGATGGAAAAAGCAAAAAAAGAAGCTAAAAAAATCATTGAGAATTACACCAAGTTTCTTGAAAACGTCAAGAACATGAAATTCGAATACAATCCAATCGAATGCGAGGAAAAATTTCGCAAGATAGCCGCGCTTGACGGTGGAGAGGGGCTTGAGAATCTGTTTGCATCAAGCATAATCGTGACTCGTGCAGGGGGTGCAGTATTCGAACCATCAAAACGAATCCAGCCGGTCAAACTGTATGACATGTTCATTTCTTCATTAACAGCCGATGTTGATAAATTCTCCAATTTATTGCGGGACATTGCAGAATTTAAATTAGCGGATCAATTATTAGATTACAAGCCGGAAATACTCATAATGGATGGTTCTTTGGTTGGTTACTACAATAGGGGATTACCCTTGCAAGTTTTAGGTTACTTAAACGTTCCAACGGACGAGAAACCGATACTTGAATACATCGAGCAATATAAAAATTATGCAAAGTTATTTGACAAGATACTCAAGCGTTGCAGGAAAGAAAATATCATAATAATGGGAGTTTCCAAGGATTCACGCGTCCGATATTTAGTGAACAAATATAAACTCGATAAAACACTTACGGACTACGGTCTAATTCAATTAAAAATGAAAAAATCAGGATATACACCCCCAATCCAAGCAACACCCCGCAAGATGGGCATGATTCGAAGAGATGCCATTCAAGAATTCTTTCTAAAAGAAGGTTTGTTTGAAGAGGACCTTGCAGAATTTCAAATTTCATATTTCAAGCTAAAAGATAGAACAAGACCAGTTAGAGTTGATTTTCCGACTTGGCAGGAAGATCGGTTCGATGAAATAGTCTCTGTCATGAAAACATATCACGATGACCAAGGTTTTCTATTAACGGCCCATTTGGTCCATAATTGGGCGGTAATGAATGACGAGATAAAAACAAACGTGATTAATGTAATAAAAAGCGAGATTTTAGAGTCAGATCCCATGATTTATGAGGCAATTTTCAGTGATCAAAGAAGAATGAATATTTAGAGGTAGGAAAATGTCAAAAACAGAATTGATTGGTAATTTATTTGGAATGACAACACCCATTGAGGTCAAAATCATCCTAGATCCAAACGTGACTCGAACCAAACCGGTCGAAATCGGTGAATACATCACGATTGGTTATCCAAAAGAAGTCCTTAAAGAAGAGGTACTTGCTCTCATAACGGATGTTGGTTTGTTAAATGAAAGCATTCCCGACTCCTTGATGAAATCACCAGAGAGTTATAAAAAACTCGAGCGTTTAGGTGATTTTTCAGGGGGAGAAAAATTACTTGCAAGTGCCAGAATCATTGGCTATTACGATGAAAAGGAAAAAACATTGAAGTCGCCACGCTTTCCTTCAGTTCCAGGCGCGAAGGTCTATCGGTCCAATATCGATATCTTGAGAAAAGTCTTCTCCGCAGGTCAGGTTCGGATTGGACATCTTCGTGCACATCCTGACGTAGAAGTTACAGTTGATGTAAATGAATTGGTTCGACGGCATACTTGCATCTTGGCAATAACGGGTGCGGGAAAGGGAAATACCGTGGCAGTATTATCCACGCGAATTCTGAAATTAAACGGAAGCATAATAATAATTGACCCTCACGAAGAATATCCCAGCCTGCGAGAGTTTGAAGATTTCAATGATAAAGTGGTTGTTTTTTCACCGTCTGGAGACACCTCTAAGGGCTACTTTCCTCTCAAGTTTAAATGGAGCAATTTCTCAACGGAAGAGTTGTTCGAAATTTTCGAAATAAAGGAAAACGCAACCAAGCAACAAGCCCTCATTCGTGAAGTTCTTGACGTGTTGGAAGATCAAGAATGGGATTTGGACCAATTTAAATTCGAACTGGGACGAGTAGAATTACCTGAAGAAGATGATGAGGAAGAAGGGAAAAAGAAAAAGAAGAAAGATCGTTTTAAAGGTGTTAGGCCTGTAGTTTTGGACCATATTAAGGGTCTTAAAGCACAAGAAATCTTCGATAAAAGAATGGAAACACCAATCGTGGACGAAACAGGTCCGTGTTTTGTCAAGCCAGGTCAAATAACAGTAATAAGTGTATCGAACCTCCCGCAAAGAGTGCAACAAGTAGTAGTCGCACGATTAGCAAAGAAAATTTATGAAGCAGGTGTTGCTTGGCGGAGAAAGATAAGTGATAAAACACAACTTCCTTGTCCAACCTACATGATCATCGAAGAAGCTCACAATTTCATTCCCGCCCGTGGAAGTTCCCGTTCATTAGCACCAATTGCCCGAATAGCTGCAGAGGGGCGAAAATTTGGAGTTGGTCTTTGCGTGGTAAGTCAGCGTCCCGGAAAAATCGAACCGAACATATTAAGCCAGTGCAATTCTCAGATTATCCTAAAGATAGTAAACCCTGAAGACCAATCCCAGATTCGACGTTCAGCAGAAGCGATGAGCGACGATCTACTTGCCGATCTTCCGAGCTTGAATAAAGGCGAGGCAGTAATAATTGGGTCTTGTTTACTTTTACCTGCATTAGTAAAAATTGACAAGTTTACAGGAGAGTTAGGCGGTGATGATATTAACATCATTGGAGAATGGAAATCCACGGCACTTAAAAATGACAAAAGTGAAGATCCCGGTCCGGATTATACTAAAAATAAGAAAATTGAACGGAGAACGTGGTAAATGATCGTGAAATGGGGTCACTTTTCAGACACGCATCTTGGTTATCGGCAGTATGGCTTGAAGGAGCGCATGAACGATTTCTATAACTCCGCCAGAACTTGTGCTGAACTCATCATCAAGCAAGAACCTGATTTCGTAATTTTCGCAGGAGATCTCTTTGAGAATTTCAGACCATTACCCGTGGATTATAGATCAGCTTTCGAGCTCCTTAAATTATTCAAGAAGAAGGACATTCCAGTCTATGCTATTCGAGGCAATCACGATGCATCATACGCGGCTTCAAAAAGATACGGAGGAGATGTCCTTGATTTTTTGCACGACATCAATTTAATAACTTACGTTCAAGATGAAGTCATCATCGCAAAAAAAGGAGAAAAAGACCTTGCAATTATCGCAGGTTTAGGGTATTACGGCAAGCGAACCTCAAAACGGTTACAAGAATTGTTAAATGATAATAAAGTACTCTTGCAACGGCAAGACCTTCCAAAAATACTCATGATTCACGCATTTGTTGAAGGAATGGTTCCAGATACTAAAGAAGACGTGAAAATGTACTTCTTGAGTCAGTTACCCTTTGACTACATTGCCATTGGGCATTATCACCAGCTTTGGCCCAGTGATTTTGACAAACCTGGCAACAAATTTTTCTGTTCTGGTTCCACGGAACATTGGAGCGCAGGCGAATGGGATGAAAAGGAGGGAAATCTCTCAAAAGGGTCGAAAAAGGGTTTTTACACGGTAGAAGCAGAAAAGAACGGAAGTGAATGGAAAATTAGACCTTCTTTAACCGAATATCCTGTTCGTCCAAAATTCTACGCCCATTACGATTTGAAATTCACGAATCCTAAAAAAATAAGGTCAACAATCAAGGAATTTTTAGATAAGTATGATAAAAAAGACCATCTATTAAAGATGAATTTAAGGGGACAATTGAAAAGAGGCGATTTGGCACTCCTCAACATGATGGAGTTAAAAGACATGGCAAATAACGCCTTATATTTTGATTTAATAACTCAATTCATGGATTCTTCGTATGATATCGAACGTGGATTATCGACTCGAGATGCCATAATAGATATCTTGAGAAAAAATTATGGTCTAAAAAACGAAGATTTGGATGAATATACGTCGTTAATTGAAGATATATTGAGTATTGTTAACGATAAAGAGTTTTCTTCGAAGAGCATCGAAAGAATTAAAGCATCAGTCCCAAAAATGTCAGTAATCCTAGGTGATGATTTAGATGACAAACCCAAGAAAAAGACAACTAGAAAAACGAAAGTAAAAAAAATAAAAAGAAGCAAGAAGAAATCGGGCTCAAAAACAAAGAAATCATTGGAGGGATTCATTTGATTCAATTGAATAAGTTAATACTTGAAAATTTCAAGTCCTATAAGAAGCAAGAAATTACTTTTTTTGATGGATATAACTTTCTCATCGGAAAAAATGGTGCGGGAAAATCCACGGTTTTAGAAGCAATAATATTTGCATTTTTCGGGAGGGTTAAGAATAGAGATAAGACCATAAAAAATGATGATTTAATCAGGCGAGGAACGACTTCTTTTCAAGTCATATTGGAATTCACATTAAATGGAAATCAGTATAAAGTCGTTCGGACAAATAAATTGAAGGCGAAAGAAGCCGAAGCCCAACTATATCATGATGGAAGTCTCTTGGCTGAAAAAGCACGAACCGTAACTAGGGAAATAGAGGAATTATTGAGAATAGACAGGGATACGTTTCAAAACGTGGTCCACGTGGGACAAGGCGAAATTCCCGAGATTGCTACAAAGCAAGCAGGAAAACGAAAAGAATTATTTGATCGCTTTCTCCAATTGGATCGATACGACAAAATGCACTCAAGTCTTCAACCAGCTCAAAAGGAACTCGAAATTCAAATAGATTCCATAAAAGAGACCATAAATGATTTGAAAAAAGATACGGAAGATTATGAAGAAAATAAGACGAAGTTAAAAGAAGAAGAAAATCAACTCGAAAACCTGAGAGTTGAGGAAGCAAAATTGAAAGAAGAAAAGCAGAGCATCGAGAAAAAACTAGCGGAAGAAAAGGCAAAAAAAGAAGAAATTGATAAACAAGAAGCAAGGTTAAAAGAAATCTCGGATCAATTTAAGAGGATAAAAGAAAACATAAAGAAAAAGCAGGAAGAATTGGCGGATATTGGAGAAGATAAGATACCTGACACGGTCAAGGAATTGAAACAGCTTGAATCTAAATTAACAGACAAAAAATCAAAACTTGAGGAAGAAGATAAATCCTGCAATCTAAAAATCGAAGGGCTCAAGCAAATTCAAACGGAAATTGTCATGCTTCAAGAAGAACTTGAAAGAAATGAAGAGTCTTTAAATAAAATTCAGTCATACTTGAGAGAAAAAGTCAAGGAAATAAAGAAGCACGATTCGTCTTTCAAAGAAGAATCAACAACAGAAAAATTAACCGAATATGAAACGAAACTTTCGAAAATTGATAAAAAACTCTCAGGATTAAATGTTAAAATTGAACAGGTCCGAATACTTGAAAATCAAGTTTTAGAAATCAACCTTAAGATCAAAAATTTTCAGGAAAATCAGGACAAATCGGTCAAGGAATCGGAAGAGTGCAAGAAACAATTAAATAAGCTCAATCCCAGATGGAAAAGTTTTCTAAAAGACAACTCGGAAGAACAAATAAAAAATAAGATTGAATCATTAGATACAAAGTTGAATGATTTAAATGAAAGAATTTCACGTGTCACGGGATCCAAAGAAGCTTTAATTGCGAGACTGAATGAATTAAAAGACGAGAGGAAGTCTGTTGAAGAATTAAAGGAGGGAGCGAAATGTACGTCTTGCAAGCAAACCATAAACAAAAAACATAAGGAAAAAGTGTTGGAAGCTATCGACATTCAAATTGACGGAAAGGAAAAAGAACTACAAAAAGAATCAGCGGAAGAAAAGAGATTAAATATAGAAAAAAACGAAATTCAAGAACAATTACGGGTAGCAAGAGATAATGAATCAAATTTTTTGAAGATCAAGCCGCTTCAAGAGAAATTAGAAGCAGCATTACAAGATGCTGAAACCAATAGAGTCCGGATTGAAGAGCTTAAAATAGAATTGATCAGAATTAAGATTGACGAAGATTCAAAAGTCTTAGAAGACCAAATAGAGAAATGCAGAAATGAAAAAAAACGTTTTGAAACATTAATCTCGGCAATTCAAGTCATATTGACATACATGAAGCAACGAGATGACGTGCAAAAACAAATAAAAGATAAAAAAATCCAGATTGAGAAAAAAGAAAAAGAATTTGATGCTGATGAATTGTCCAAATTGGAAAAGCGCGCAAATGAGCTAGATCAAAGCGTCAAAGATCTAATAGGTCATATTAAGTCAATTACGGAATTATCGAACAGAATCACGGAAAGGAATGAGGTTCAGGGAAAAATGAACGAAGTAATAAAGGCAATTACTAAAATATCAATGACTTTCGACTTAGATGCATTTAACCAATTACAAGAAGAAGAAAAGAAAGTAAGTAGCGACCTTACGGAACATACAACTAAAATTCAGACAATTGAGAAAAAAGTCTTACCCCAAATGAAAGACAAAATTAAAAGCCAAGAGGATAAATTAAAAAAACTAAAAGAAAAAGAAAAGAAACTCATCATTGACGAAAAGACATACAAGATAATCAAGTTTTTACGCGTGTTCACGCGGGAAATAACGCCGGTTCTGCGTTTACAGCACATTCAAAAAATTTCACAGAAGGCCACGGAATTTTTCTCAAATTTAATCAATTCAAGTGAATATGGTGCAATTGAAATAAGCCCAAATTATGACCTTTTAATTCAGCGATATGGTATTGCAGAAGACATCACCAATCTGAGCGGTGGAGAGCAAGTGATTGCTTGTTTGGCAATACGAATGGCAATTGCAGAGGTTCTTGCCAAGCAGGGATTGATACTCTTGGATGAACCCACGGTTTTTCTCGATGAAACGAGAATTGAGGCATTGGGCAACATTTTTCAACAGTTTAGACCGGTAAAACAGATGATCGCTGTTACACACGACGAGAGATTTATGACGATCGCCGATTATTCGATGGTGGTGGAAAAAGAAAAGAGACAATCAGTTGTCCGCATCTAAAATTAAATCGGTGAAAATGAGATGTCGAATGAAAAAACAACAAGAAAGCCGAAAAAAAAATCTGTTAAGATAACAAAGAGAATAACTAAAGATGGGGAAATCTTTCAAGCATTCGATTCTCGACTAACATCTTGCATTGAAGAAAATGATTTCTTGACAAGTTACGAATTGATAAATGAAGCCAAGGAATTCGTCGATGCAGGCAAATTAACAAAAAAATCTCTTAACCTATTACGATCATTTTATGAAAAGAAAATAGAGAAAAAATTAGAAGAACTCGGCTTCGTTGACGTCTCAAATAAAATTCTTTCAACGACTTTTTACTGCATGACACAAAGCTGTAATTTAGCACTCCGAGGTCCACCCGGAGTTGGAAAATCCTTTTTTGCCAAATCAGTCCTGCCTCATTTATGGGTTCAGGATGGAGAACTCCCAACAGTCATGACAATTCAACCCGATCGTAACATGGATGTGGCAAGTCTCATCGTTGAAAAAGGTCTGAAAGAAGGTTCGACTGTTCCTGAAAAAGGACAAATTCATGATGCAATGACCAAGGCAAATGATGGTAAACGGGTTATCTTGGTCTTAGAAGAAATAAATCAGTGGCCACCGAAAGTCCTTAAGGATTTAAACGATTTTCTTCAAGAACGTCGGATTGAAAAGAAAATTTCCGAGATGGACATCATTCTCGAATGTCCTAAAGAAAATTTATTGGTGATTGCGAATTACAATCCAGAAGGAGAAACATTGGGAGAGGATGAGACGGGTAGCGTTTCTTCACGCTTCATATTCTGTGACTTACAATTTCCTTCACGCGAAGACATTCAAAAAATTATTGCTCTTAATATCAACGAACGAGAATTTCGCCCTTTACGTGTTGGATTCGAAAGAAAAAAAGTATGCACGAAACAATTCTTGCGAGCAATGTCCGATGTTTGTTATTCCATCAGGAGTGCAATACAACAGGGAGACCTAGGAATGATGGCAATGCAATTAGGCACGCGACATATTATTAATTTTTCAAGGGCTCTTTTCGAAAATAATACGATTACGGAAGCCATCATGAAGACATTGGTCGATCCAATCTTGGAAAAATATGTAAGAGAAGGAATCAAGGCAAATGTGGAACCAAAAATATATGAAGATTATGTTAGAACAATTTTCAAGGCAGTGAAACAAGTTCTCGGAACAAAGGAACCGATAAATGAAAAAAGCCTGAAGTCCTTAAAAAAAGGATTAGATATAACGGCAAGTGAATTATTTAAGTTGAGATCTCAGGAAGCATTCATCATTGATTTGAATGAAACTCCTAAAAACAAGTCTTCTGCAAAGATTGAGAAGGTAAAAAAGAAAGTTGCAAAAACAGCTAAACGGAAAGTTAGGAAGAAACCCATTACTAAAGAATTGGAAGAATTAGGAATTGACGTGTCCAAACGGTCACAAAAACAGGAGAAACCTGAAAAGGAAGATGCACGCGATCCACTCATTCAGTCTATTGATAAACACTTGAAACCGAGATTAAAAACTGGAAAGAAAAAGGAGGTTCAAGAGGAAAAGATCACCGAAAAGGTCGAACACGAAAAAAAGAGCACCACGGAAAAGAAAGTAACACGTTCAAAGACCGTTGGTGGGTTAATTTGTCCAAAGTGCGGTGAAGAAATGAAAATAGTCGTGAATAAAAAAAGAACCTTAGTCTGTCAAAAATGCATGAAACTGATAGAACTTCCAATTTTTGGTGATATTAACGTGACGGACAAGATCTGTAAAAAGCATGGTTATGGGATTTTTGAAATTGACTACGAGAAATCGGATCCGTATTGCATATGTCCGGAGTGCTTTGACAGAAAACATAAAACCTGTAATGTATGTGATGAAGACTGTATATAGGGGGAGATATTTCGCAAACAATCAGTTCAGATCCTTTAATTGGACCCGCATCGTATGATGAATTGAAAAAAACAATTGCCATTTGCTCTCAAAATCCCCGGATCGAATTGCAATTTTGTAAAAATGGTTACTACACGGATGGAGAAACAATATTTCTAAGTCCTCCTCCAACAGAAGTAAAACAAGTGAAAAGATGGATTCTTCTCGAATCTTGTGCAATTCATGAGGCCTGGCATGTTCTATTTCAATCAGATTTTGATTTATTGAAAGAATTCATAGAAAAATACGAAAAAAAATACAAAGCAAGGATACCTGACATTGGGAATATTGCCAAGGACATCGTAAACATCATTGAGGATGGGAGGATCGAGAACCTGGGTAAAAAACGATTTCAGGGAAATAAAAATACGATAGATTATTCAAATAGCTACTGGCTAACAAAACGTCCATCTTTTAAGAACATGTCAGACTGGAGAATTTTTTTAGAGGCAATTCTTGAAGTGTCAATAACAGGAGGGATAAAAGAACGAATTCCTGATGGAGATCTCAAGCGACTCATTCAAGCAGCAAGTTTCTATATCTATTGGGCGAAAGAAAGGTTAGATCCAACAGCAACATTTAAAGCTGCAGATAAGATAATGACGTTATTATTGGACTTCTTCGATTTGGAAGAACCATATTGCGCAGAAACAAAATTGCATCCATCACTAAAATCAAAAGATTCAGATTCCAGCACTGAAGAAAGTTCAGGCACGGCAACACCACCTCCGTTACCATCAGAATTAGAACAAGAATTGGATACAATTAAAAAGAAAAGAGAAAAAACTGGAAAAAAAAGTTCCAAATCGACTACAAAGAATTCAAAACACGCATCAGAGACGGATAATAAGTCAGGAAAAATGAATGATGTTGATGATAAACTAAAGGGCTTAAATGGAAATCCTGACGTGACGGATAATTTAAAGACTAAGAAGGATAAGCCGGAAGATTTTGGAGGTACTAGTCATGAGTCAGAAAATGATGACGACTTCGATAGAGGCTCAGGAGACACTGATGAAAAGAAAAGTCCTGAAATAAAAAAATCCCCCTCAAAAACCAAGTCCAAATCGAAATCAAAAGCAAATAGAAAAGAAAATCATTCAAAAAACGGGCCTGAAAGTACATCAAAACACGGCACGAACCATGAAACCAGTCATGATGACATACCGATCATTTCAAGCATGGACCTCGATCCATTTAAACAAAACCTGCTTGATGAGGCTTCACTAAGAATAAAGATAGAAGATATTTCAAAACGGAACATCCGTTTAATTAATGAAAAAGAAATAGAACACAAGTTGAATGCATTTATCGCAGATCTCAAGCGAAAAAAGATTTTCAGCAGGGTATTCAAGACAGAAACACAGGATGTTGGAGTTGAAATTCCAATCATTGCAGGACCCAAGAGTCAACATGTCTTTAATGGTATCAAAAAGTCCATTCAGAAGATCATTCAGGTCACGATCAACCAATTTAAATCACTATTCAAATTTGGGATGAAAAGTTCCAGTCAATTAAAATCAGGGAGACTAGATGTTAAACAGGTAGTCCGAGGAATCGTTCGACAAGATCCGCATGTCTTCAAGAAGAAAGTTCTGGAAAATAGCCGGGACGAAATTGCCATTTCATTATTGATAGATCAAAGCGGTAGCATGTCCGGTTCAAAGATAAAAAATGCTCGGAAAGCAGCAATCTTGTTTAGTGAAGTTTTAAGTGCATTGAGCATTTCGTTTTCAGTATATGGATGGACGGATATTGAATTTCTACAAAATCATCGCTTGAAATCTATTTTTGGAACTCGATTAAATGCTTTGCATAGAAAAAACGTGCCCCAGGGAATTAACAGGGAATTCTTTACAATTTTTCGTTATAAAGACTTCAAAGAAGAGTATTCTGAAACGGCTTTTAGGTTAGCAGAAATTAAAGCATTTGCAGATAATTCAGACCACAACGCCATAAATTTTGCAGCAGAACAGCTTCTCAAGACGAAAAAACGGTTAAAAATTCTCTTTGTTATTAGCGACGGACAGCCGGCTGCTTTAGTATATGAATATAAAGCAGAAGAGATTTGTCGTTCCCAAAGTATTTGGGTAGAGCCAGGTAATGTCGGTCTTAATCTCACTCGCCAAGCCGTAGAAGCGGCACGGTCAAAAGGAATCCAAGTCATATGCTTGAGCATTGATGAATGTCAAAATTATCAAGAAGAAATCTATGGGAAGAATAATTACATAATTTTACCTCCCAGAAGAATTTCGGAATTACCAAACAAAATGGCAAACATCTTGCGACTACTATTAAGACAAGCAGGTTTCAAGTTGTGAAAGAGGGAATGATCATGAAAGACGATGAAATCACGAAAATTTTTTCCGAACTTGATGAAATCTCAGACTCTGGAAGCAAAAAACCAGAAAAAATGATACCTCGATCAGTTCAGAAAAAAATCATTAATGATAAAGAAGATGATAAGCACGAAGAGTTAGCCGAAGACGAAGAAATAAAATTAACCAAGAATGATGATGCTTTCAAGCCAATAAAAGCAAATATCTCCAACAAGTCGGCATTACCACTCTGTGCAATAGATACATCATCAATGTTAGTGGGAGAAACCAACATGGGAATCATTTCTGCAGTTCGTGGTTCAATCGTGGTCATTGAGAAACAGATAAAAGTCGAGCAGTTCGGACCTTACGTTCTCCATTTTACAGAAAAGAACAAACAAGCATGCTATGATTTTTTCCAGCAAAAAATTTTCAACATTAAAAATAAAAGAAAGTCACCAAAATTACAAAAAATGACAGATCGGTTTCGAAATTTCCTCGAACGAATCCTGCAAAAATATGCTTGCACGACAATTTCAGGTGGTTTGGTTTTTTTCGATGGTTCGCTAACTGCAGGAACCGTTGACACGCCTAAACAGATGCTTGAAAACATAATCACGACAGCAAAAAAGAGGAAAAATAACATAATATCAATCTCAAAACGGTCTTGGATTAAACTTTCAAATGGAGATAAAGTGATTGACGTTCTAGATCGAAAATTTTATCCATGTTATGTAAAAATTCACGATTATCTTTCACCAATGAATAAATCTCGCGTGTTGGGAACAGTATTTGCTTGCCGCTTTTCGCATCGAGGTTTTACTTTCAGGACTGATGTGAATTCTCATGTTCCTAGCAAGGAAGAGCAAGCACTTAAAAACGTGTATCAATGCGTTGATTTTTATAAAGGTTATCCGAATGTGTTGAGACTCGCTCACATGCATTGTTATTTCACGAAATATGAGCTTCTAGCCATGCAAACGTATTCATTACAAAAATATGGAATGCGAGTATATCAAGATTATGATATAAGAAACCAAATTCTTTCACCATTTAGTTAGAAGGGTTGAAAAATGGAAATATTTGATAAAAAAGGAAACGAATTAATCCTGATCTATGATCCCGTTCAGGAAAAAGACCCTGAAGTGGGAACTAATTTTCTCGTCTTCGATTCAGTTACCCAGCGGGGACTACTTGTATTTATAATCGAACAAAATCTCGTCAACGTTCCGGGCATTTTGGAGGAATTGGTTCGAACAGTCGGCTTTGGAAAAGTCGTCACGACAACGCACGTCCCACCAGAATTGGGAACGTATCTAATAGATGTCAAAAACATGAAATTTGCCCGTGCAAAAATCATCAAGGAGATTAATCTCAATAAGGATAATCCCGACAAGTCGAAAATAACAAATTGGACAGGGTGGATTCCAACAAGAAATGTGCAAATTAAAAAATTGGACGATAAAACATTAATTCCATGGCTCGAATTTTCTAACAAATACTTGATGACTGTCGGAGTCACCAGAATCGATAAACATCCATTCAAGGTTAATGCGGGGTATTTTCAGGGCATTCTTTTGGTTGTTGGTAAAAAAGGATCTGGGAAATCTCATTTAGTTAAGATAATAACTTTGGAGATCTGTGATCATGGTGGGAAATTTCTGATTTTTGACATCAATAATGAATATGCTAGTCTGGGAAAGGATCCAGCAGGTAAGCCAAACAAGTATTATAATTGCATTTTGAACTTCACGCCAGGTGATGATTTAAAATTCACGCTCGAGTATGTTGGACTTCCTGTATTCACTCAAATTTTATTTCTAACAGGCATTGATGAAACGCGGCCTCAGTATGGTAGTTTCAGGAGCATTTGGCTGGAATTGGAAAACGCCGGCACTTTAAATACTACGACTCTTCGTGATGAGATTCAAACACGATTAGTTCAGAGTGGACAGAGCATTAGTCAGAATATCGGGCATGCACTGCTACGGCGGCTGAAATTGATCTTTGACACGGGACTGTTCACGGACCATCCAGCATCAGCCGTCCGGCTTGAAAAGGAATTTAAGAATATAAAAAAAGGAGGAGCAATAGTCATCAACCTAAAAGGAACGGAGAAGCTGGTTCGAGACATTGTTGTCCGCACGATGCTCGAAAAAGTAAGTAAAATTTTAGAAGATCCCAAAGCGGAACCATTATTCTTGCTTGCTGAAGAATCACAGCTTTATTTTGAAGAGCGAGTCTTTGAAAATCTCATCACCAGAATGCGCCATCTCGGTCTTTATCAAATCTATGTGACCAACACGCCAACAGCATTACGGGACATCGTCATTCGACAAACGGATAACATTTTCTTGTTTCGTTTAAGTAGTGAAAATGACGTACGTCATTTGATTGCGGCAATTCGACTTGATCGCGAAGCAATCTTTGCTTTGACAAACTCACTTCCTTTTCGAACCTGTTTAGCAATCGGCACGTGCACGAATGAATATCCTTTTCTCGTTGAGCCAAGAGAACTTGATGTTCTGGCATCTGGTAAAACACGACTATTATTCCCAGATTATAAAGAAATCGATGATGAAGAAGAAGATGAATACGACGAGGATGATGATGACGATACGAAATTGCAAGCATAATTTTTATAAAAGATCAAGACCGAAATGATTTTAACAAAATTATCAAGGGGAGAAAAATGCGTGGTGTTTTTAAAGTAGATTCTGTAGCAGATCTCGTAATGAAATGTCTGAAAAGTGATTCTCAAGATATTTCTGAAAAAGAAAAAGTCTTGTTAATTGACATGGCTCAGGACATATATGATGAATATCCTGAAGTCATAGAAGAAAATGAACTCTCAAGCGAATCTCCAAATGAATGGTCTATAAATGACGTGAAGACTATTTTCAATCAGATAGAACGAAATCTTTCTAATATTAATGATGATATCCTGAAAAAAATCGGTGACCAAGTCCGAATCTTTGAATCCGATAATATCTTATTTAAAAATTATATGGTACTTTCCAAGGTTTTTTCATCTGGAGACTCACTTAGCAAGAAGAAATGTCGTTTTTGGGAAGAATTTTTTGCCTATAACCATGCTTCAAGAGAAATTGGTTTTTTTGAAGATTCTACGATAGATTCTGCGATCCAACCAGCGGGCAAGATAAAACCAGAGACTTCATTATTAAATCAGACAGTTGACATAAAGATTTTTAGCATATATGCGTGGAAATACCCAGGCATTTTCGGTAAAAAATATGAAGTCTTATTTAATTATGATATTTTACATGAATTAACAAATGGCAAGACAGAAAAGATCAACTTCAATCAAAAATATGATTTGAAAAAACGAAGTTTTGCAAGTATCAAGGGCAAGTATATCTTGAAAAATCTCAAAGTTACAGATAGAGGAATTAACGTATATATCAAGACCATTAACGTGCAGAATAAAGATGATACGAGAATACTTGAACTCCTTAACTCTGATGCAGTAAATAATGGTGTTGAACTACTATCGACTTTTCAACCGGTCATCAAACCATTTATTGCTATCGGAAAGAAAATTCTGGAACAGATTAATAAAAGCAACAAAAATCGAATCGTTCAAGAAATCGACATGTCTCTTGATTTAAACCAGACAGCAGCAGGACCAAAACTTCGCGAAGGAAATTACATCATCGTTCAATATCCATCAGGTTCAAATTGTCGAGAACCATGGGATTGGTCAAAATGGAAATGGAATAGCCAATATGAAACTCCCATGGGTCCAAATAATTCCCGTATCGAGTGGAATTATATCATATTTTCAGTAGTAAGATCCCCTACAAGATAACCAGTGGAAGATTTCTTTTATAAATAAGATTTGAAGTGAGATTGACTTTCTATCAAATATCTTATTTAAAAAATAGGAATTTTGGTTTTATGTTTCGGCTCGCACTCCGATCTTGCGTTCGACGGCCGTTAGCGCACCTTTAGGACAAACGTCAATACAACACCTACAAGCCTTGCAATGAAAATTATCCACGCCGATTACCTTCCAAGTTCCATCGGGTTCTTCTTTCCGCGTGATTGAGAAATCAGGGCATACCAAGAAACATCTATGACAGTTAATGCATTTTTCTTCATCCCAGCGAATGTGATATATGCCCCATGTTCCCGTCTGGACCTTTTTAGAATCGCCCGGTCGGTACCAAACGGCACCAATTTCTAATTCTTCATATCCCAGTAGGTTTGGCTTGACGTGGGACCAAGCCGGTTTTTCACCTTTAGAAATGTCTAATTCTACGCCGCACTTCTCAATTTCCACTTCATCATGTGCACGTTTTATAACACCGACATTGACTTTTGCCACTTTTTCAGTAAACGTGCGAAAGAGCGCGGCTTCAAGTTCTTCTAATGTAATGAAGTCCGAGATCTTGACCAGTGCACCAAGAATTGCCGTGTTTGTTATTGGACGTTTTATCACTTCCATTGCGATCTTCGTGGCGTCAACTTTTGCCACGTTTACGTCCTTCCTTTTTAACATTTTCTTCAAGTTTTCGAATGTCATCGAAGTATTTACTAATACGGTTCCTCCCGGTGGCATTCCTGCAGTGACATCCATTTCAACGAGGAGTGTTTGATCAAGTACAGCCACGAATTGAGGTGTATATACTTCATTTTGTGCTTGGACTAAATCGGGATTCTTGCTGACGGTCGCATATGCAGCCGTGGGGGATCCCATTCGTTCTGCGCCAAATTTGGGTTGGGCTCGTCCCATCCCATTAAATGCTTCAACTACTAATTGTGCAGCCGTAACGCCTCCTTGTCCACCTCTGGCATGAAAGCGTATGTGAATAACTCGATCTGTTTCTTCGGGACTCATATAAATTACTTCCTTATAGGTCGAGATGATAATGTTCGTTTAATCGACTTCGACGGTAATGGCCCCTTCTGGACATTGATCTTGACAGGCCAAGCACTCGATGCATTCGTCAGGATTTACCACTTTTGATTTTCCTGTTTCAGAATCAAGTTCGTAGACACCAGATGGACACACGTCAACATAAATGCCATCGCCATTACACTTATCCAAATCTACAGTGATTTTTGCCATAAACATCAAATCCTCTTTCTTTCAACATATTAAGTCATCAAAATAATCTATTGCAAAGTAA
>JALGVI010000108.1 GCA_029838215.1 Candidatus Helarchaeota archaeon
ACCGTTTCCACCTGTTAAACTTCGGGTCGTATTCGGGAAGCCGATTGGTCCCATCAAGCGGATGAATAACAAAAAACGATATGAATTGGCAGAAAAAATAAGAGATGAAGTAAAAGCTGCCAAGACTCAGGCTTACGAATTAAGATATTATTACCTAAAAGAGAGGGTTCAATAAAAATGCTTAAAAATAAAGAAAAATTCGAAAAAAAGATAGAATTCGAAAGACATCTAAACCTTTTGATTAATATTAAAAAACTTAACAAGACAATACAAGATAATCGAAATTATAATCGTAAAGAACTGCTTGATTTTAGGCAGGTATGCCTAAAGGGCATGTTCTAACTCCCCGGAGGGTGATAAAAAATGGCAATTGATACAATAAAAAATGGAAATGTAAAAACAATAATCTTTGATTGGGATGGAACGATCTTCAACAACGTTAGCGCAATCCATGCCGCAACGGAAAGTGCTTTGGAACGATACAACATAGACTATCCAACGGATCAAGCCGTTGCCGAATTCATTGCTCTCATGGAAAAGATGGAAACAAATGCATTGCCAAAGGTAATGCTCCAGAGTTATCAACTCTTGAACGAAATATCATTCGTGAAACACCTATCTTATACTGAAAAGCTCCAAGTCGTTCTATATTTATACACGCTATATAGCGACTTTTCAAAGGAATCCAAGCTGTTTTCAGGAGCTGAACAGGTCCTTGAGGAACTGTCCAAGAATTATAACTTGGCACTTTTAACGAATTCTAAACGAGCAATGATCAACGACTTGCTTAAAAAATTCAATCTGGATAAATATTTTGTTTCCGTTTTAAGTCTTGACGATGTTACCAATCCAAAGCCTCATCCTGAAGGAATACACAAGGTTTTATCTGAATTAGAACAAAATCCTGAAGAAGTTGTTTATGTAGGAGATCTAATAACCGATTTAAGAGCTGCAAAAGAGTGTGATCATCGACCACATTACGGATCTGGTTGAAGTCTTTGATTTGCCTCAAATAGACATCGATAAGGAACAAGATTTCAAGATTCAATTCAAGGAAAAAGAGGGGTTAATCAAGCGAATCGTGAAGCGAGAATTTTTGGCTTTTGACATCATCGAACAATCAATCCCACAACGACTCGATGGACACCACGTTCTGAGAATTGCCGAGGATCCGTGGGGTTTTCTAGGTGCAATTTTCCAGGACATGATCGAATATTATGCTGGCGGAGAAATAGACCTTCGGGAAGAATTTGAATTCTTCACGGGGTTTGAAGATGACCTGTTAAAAAGCCTTGGAATGATCGTTATTCACTTTGTTAATGAACGGAGCGATAATTTCATCCAGAAGCTCTTCGTATCAAAATATAAATTCTTAAATGCGATCAATGCACTCGGATATAACTTCTTTGATTTTTCCTATAGGAAGCTTTATCCTTCGGAAAGAAAAAGAGAAGTCCAACAGAACTTCATTCGCATATTTTATTCGATGATCCCCGAAGCAGTGGTAAAAGTATTGAATTTCATGGATCCCGATGAGTTCATGGATCACTTCTTAGATGGTTGTTCGATCGCCTTGAAGGATCTGGGAATGAAATCGCCCATAAATCTAAACAAATTTGAATTCTTAGATACGCCCATCAAACCAATCAACATGGTTATTCGACTTGCCAATAGCGTTGTATCCAAAGCTCAGGCAGGGATTAGGGAAGTCGTGATGGAAGTTCTAGAGTATGATATTCGAAAACTACCTCAAATGAACTAAGATACAAAGGCCGTTAAAATGGAAACCGAAAAAAAGAAAAAAATAGGCATACCTAGAAGTCTTTTATATTTCAAATATTATCCGCTTTGGAAAATCTTTTTAGAAGAACTTGGCTTCGAGATTGTCTTGAGTGATCACACGAATGCTAAAATCGTTGAAATCGGTGGCAATTACGCCATCGATGAAATATGCATTCCTCTCAAGCTCTATTATGGTCATGTTCTAAATCTCTTGGAAAAGGACATTGATTACCTCTTTGTCCCGCGTTACATCTCAACGACGTTTGGCACGTACATGTGTCCAAAATTCTTAGGACTTCCCGACATGGTTCGTGGAACTCTGGACAACTTGCCGCCATTGATTGAACTTGAGATTGACTTGCGAAAAAAACCAAAGTTCTATTCTGCAACCGAACTTGGGAGAAGCCTGAAAAAATCAACGTGGCAAATTCGCAAGGCATATGAGGAAGCCATTAAAGGATATCACAAGTTCAGAGAATTGATGATCGATGGATTATCATTCAAGCAAGCCATCTCGGTCATTGATAGTAAAAAATGGGACTTTAAGCCGAAAAAAAAGAAAAAGAAACGTTCGGCAAAAATTGCTCTCATCGGACACGGCTATAATATCCACGATGAGTTCATCAACATGAACTTATTGAAGAAACTTGCAGGCATGGATGTCCAAGTTGTCACGCTCGAAAATCTGCCGGTCGAAATATTCCATCAAAATACTGTCATTTCAACAACCCTGAAAAACTATTGGGGCAATGAAGAAGAAATCCTGTCCGCAATGAACTACTTGTATGAAGACAAAGAAATTGACGGGATTATTTTTATTTGCAGTTTTTGTTGCGGTCCTGATTCTTTAATTGATGAAATCATCACCAGAGATGTGAAAAAATTAGGAATCCCATACATCTGTCTCGTTCTGGATGAGCACAGCGGTCAAGCAGGCGTGATAACGCGCATTGAGGCTTTTGTTGACATGATTCTCCGGAAAAAGAAAGGACTTATCATCACTGCTCAGTCTGCTCCAATAGAAGTAGAAGTCTCGGAAAAAATAAATAACAAGATAGGTGTCTAAACGATGCTCGTTTCCTTTCCACACATGGGTAACTGCTGGCCCGCTTTTAAATGTCTTTGTGAATCTTGTGGAGCCGAAGTTTTCTTACCTCAGACAAATAATACCAAGCAATTGGAAATCGGATTAAAACATTCACCGGAATGGGTCTGCTTCCCCTTCAAGGTGACTCTTTCGAACTTTTTCGAGGCACTTGAACACGGAGTTGATGCCATTGCAATGGCAACGGATTGTGGTCCTTGTCGGTTCGGCTTCTACTATGCGGTTCAACAGAAGATCTTGGAAGATTTAGGATTTGAATTTGAAATGCTTCATTTACCACAAGGAGATCTTCTGACATTCGAATGGGCAGATTTTCTTAAAAATATGGCAAAGAAATGCGGGAACACGTTACATAATTCCGATATCGTGAAAATCGCTCAAAAATATCTTTGCAAGGCACAGCTCATTCAAGAATGCGAAAAATTAGAAGGACTGACTCGATGCTACGAAGTGAACAAGGGCGACACGACTCGAACGCTCAAGAAAATGATACCGTTAATAGATCAAGCTAATAAAATGAGTGAATTGAGAAACGTACGAAGGCGCATTTCAAGAGAATTTGCAGCAATTGAAACCCGTCCTCATAATGGAAATGCCCTTCGTGTTGGATTGACCGGCGAAATTCAAGTAACGCTGGATCCTTTTGTAAATCACGATATAAAACGCAAGTTAGGAGAACTTGGTTGTGAAGTCCACATGGATCTTTCGCTATATGATTGGATGAAACACAAGTTCCACCTAAATTTTCACCGCAAGTACATTGAATACCTTTCAAAAACCCACAAGGATATAGGCGGAATTCAGATGGATATCGGCGGAGAGGCTTTCTGGGTTCTGGGCGAATACATTAATTGGGCGCAAAAGGGTTTCAATGGCTTCGTTCATATTTATCCGTTCACCTGCATGCCGGAAATCACGGCGAAATCCATCATCACGAAATGGTATGGCGATGGACGGTTCGACCTGCCACCTGCATTTTTTGGATTTGATGAACATGCAGGAGAGGCTGGATTAGTCACGCGCTTAGAAGCATATGTTGAATTATTGAAGCAAAAAAAGGAGCGAAAACAACATGGTAATGGTTCAAAATAAAGATACCACGGAGTTCAGAGGTAATCAATTTTACTTGGGAATTGACGTGGGTAGCGTATCCACTAAATTTGCCGTGTTAAATGAAAACATGGAATTAATATATGGAACTTGGGCAAGATCTCAAGGATCACCCATAAAATCCGTTCAAGACGGATTCAATCAAATGAGAATGAATTTACCGAAACACGTTGAAGAGAAAATCACTGCAGTGGGAACCACCGGATCCGCCCGCTACTTGACAAAAGCACTCGTGGGAGCTGACATTGCGAAGACTGAAATCATTTCCCACGCAGTGGCGGCGAGTTATTACGTGCCCGGTGTCAGAACTATCTTGGAAATCGGCGGACAAGATTCAAAAGTCATTTTACTTAAAGATGGCATAATCACGGATTTTGCCATGAACTCGATTTGTGCCGCAGGAACGGGTTCATTTCTGGACCACCAAGCAGGACGATTGGGTATTCCAATTGAACAATTTGGTGATTATGCAGCAAGATCCAAAGTAAATGTCGTCATCGCCGGTCGCTGCACGGTTTTTGCAGAATCAGACATGATCCACAAGCAACAAATGGGGCATAGCAAGGAAGACATAATTAAAGGTCTATGTAACTCACTCGTGAGAAATTACCTGAACAACGTGTGCAAGGGCAAGAAGATTCATCCACCCGTTACATTTCAAGGTGGTGTAGCTGCAAATTCAGGAATACGAAAAGCATTCGAAGAACACTTGGGTTGTGACATCATCGTTCACGAAAACTTCTTGACAATGGGTGCAATAGGTGCTGCAATGTTGGCAAGAGAAAGCGTCGAAGACGAAGGAATTAAAACTGGATTTCGAGGTTTCAAGGTTAGCGACATGAAATTCACGCCAAAGGCATTTAACTGCAGCGATTGTCCAAATCAATGCGAAATCACGTACGTTGAAAAAGACGACGGTGAAATCATCGCCCGATGGGGCGATAGATGCGGCAAGTGGACAATGTAATGGGGTGAAATCATGTTTTACATCATTTCAAAAACACTCGAAGTCGTGAAAAACCGATTCATCTTTGAAAATCGAATCAAAGTTTCGGAATTCTTCGACATGGTCTTGGACAATCTATATTATTTCCTTCCTCCCTCTTTAGTCAAGCCCGTCCACGAATTCCTTAACGAACTCACCGATGAGATGATTTGGCTCTAAAAACGACGCCCTTCTATTCTCTTTTTAATTGAATGAATTGAAAGAAGCATTAAGACAATTGCATGGATTGATATAAAGATTTAAACAAATTTGCACAATCATGAACGATTTCAGTTTTTTATTCAAACAAAATTTATATTCTGCTTTGAGAAGAGCAATATCAGACAAAAAGCATTCGAGTGATTGACGTGTCCATAATCAGGGTTTTGTCTCAATTTTCATCACAGGATCTTGTTGAACAGATTCAAGTTTACGACTCATTGATCGAAGACCTTGAAGAAAATGCATTGCCAAATGCTGATGGGCTTTATTTTTATTTTTTGAAAAAAATTAAACACTTGAGAACCCAAAGGCACTCTTTTATAAGAGAATTACATTCAAGAGCTTACTAATTCTCGTATTTTGCTCGGCAGGGACGGCTTTTTTTAAAATCATTTTCTCGTTTTCAGGTCAAAAAATTAATTTTAAGTCTGGACATGTTTCCTGCTCATGATTTATGTTTCATAAGATTACTGGTAATAATCCATAATTGATAAAAAAGCCTGAATTAAATGAGTCTTGAGGAAATAGGTCATGAAAAAACAAAAAATCATTTCGCTCATTCTCATCACGATTATAATAGGACTCACGATTTTTCCAATTCTAGCGGCAATATTGCCTCGGCTAGTGCTTCAGGAACAATCGGAGATGGTCCGCGTTGCCGAATATACGATGAATGTCATGGATTTCTCGTTTGGGACTTGGGGACGCGGCATCATGGAACAAGGATTGCTCGACGCGACTAATGTCACGGGAAATCCCAAATATGAACAATTTGTTCAATTCTGGACTCTTCAGACCATCTTGACGCAAACAACCGATGGAATTCTCGGACACGGGGACATGACCTTAGGAGATGCTGCCGCATTGGCACGACCTGTCATTTATTTTTACAAGAAAACGGGAAATCCCATCTACTTACAGGCAGCACTCAGGCAATTAAACTTCCTTCGAACATGTAACTTGAGATTTCACGACTCCTATGGAGGTATTTCGCACACGTATAATCGACTCGAATTATGGGTCGACCAGATGTACATGGTGAACATCTTCATGACTGAAATGGGCGTCTTGCTCAATGATGATGTGATCATCAATGAATCTATAGACCAGACGAGATCTCACGTGAACTTTCTTCAGGATCCCACCACGGATTTATTCCGACATATCATTCGGGAAACGTCACCCGGCATTACGGAGTGGAGAGATCCAACAATATGGGGGAGAGGAAACGGTTGGGCGGTTGCTTGCATTGTAGAACAGATGGAAATGATAAAGGATCTACCGTCCCAAGCAGGCAATTTCGCATACTTAAACGATACTCTAAACCAGATCGTAGTAAATCTTACTGCCGCGCAGGATCCTACATCGGGTCTTTGGCATACATTGATGCTTGACTCAAGTTCCTATTTAGAAACGAGTTGTTCGGCACTTTTTGCATACGCACTCGGAAAAGCCGTGAATTATTCGTGGATAGGAACCGGAAATGCCAGCCACGCGTCAAAAGCTTTCAAAGGAGTTCTTACTCGCGTGAATCCCCTGGGAGTCTTCACGTGGGTCTCGGGCGGAACCGGTGAACATCCCGAAACTGTACCGCGATTTGAAACGGCAATCAGCTGGGGGCAAGGCATATTCATGAAGTGTTATCGATTCTTTTCAAATTTTCAATGGACGTGGTGAAATGAAACAAGAATTTAGTGAATTTTGTAAAAGATTTCAAGAGGTATTGCTAACACCAAAGCGCGGTTTTCAGAATTTACTATCCCGACCTGTTCACTGGAGCATTGTCACGATTCTCGGTTGCCTGATGTTCATTTTAAATGCTTGGATGCTCTTGAACGTGCCTTCTTTTTTATCTTGGATCTTCGTTCACGATTTAGTCACCAATGAATTCTTCCTGATCGGACTACCGATCTACTTCACGATCGTTTCCATCTATTATTTCATCGTGCTGGGAAGCATTTTCTTGGCGAATTTCATTCGTAGGAAAATAGAAAAAGTCCCAAAACGTCCCTTGGAAAGAACAAAATTATTAAACATTTACGCTTTCAGTCTTCTACCCTACATTCTCTTCCTGTCTCAAATTCCCTTTGCCTTGACATTCGGCGGCTATTACAACCTTTTTGGATTGCTCCCGTTTTATATTATTATCTGGATCGGCATTTCAGCATGGCATTTGTTCTTATTTTTCACGGCAGTTCGTCAAATAAGACCTCTGAAAACAACCATTATTGTCGTGGCGTGTTATTTCGTGGCAATAATTGGCATTTTGATATTCTGGACGTGGTTCGTGAACTTCTCCAATTGGTCAATAACAATGATCGGTTATTTCTTTGCATGAAATGAAAATCCGAGATTCGAGACGTTTGAACAAAAAACATTCACGAAATACGACAAAAAAACAAAATCACAACATTTTTATATAGATGTCTCATTACATGTAAAATTGACGAATCATGCCATCTTCCCCACTCAAAATTCTTGACCTATTTGCAGGTTGCGGTGGTTTCTCACTGGGATTCGAAAAGGAAGGTTATAAAGTTGTCTTGGCGAATGAAATTTGGGAACCCGCAATTCAAACATACAGGCGTAACTTTCCAAACACGATCATGATTGAAGGGAACATTCGAGAAAAACACGTCCAAAAACAAATCATCGAACATGCAAAAATGGAAGAAATCGACGTGATTATCGGCGGTCCACCATGCCAATCATATAGCACGGACGGAAATCGAAATCCAAACGATCCTCGCGCCACTCTTTTTGAAGAATACCTGAAAATCCTCAAGATGGTTCGTCCAAAGTTCTTTCTAATGGAAAATGTCAAGGGCATCACGTCAATGAAAGCACTCCGGGACGATCTCGACCCAACCGAGCAACGCGTTGCCCGTGAATTATTCTCAAGAATTCAGCGCTATAAAGACCTGAAAAGGTACGGAGCTCAACGTGAATTAAATGCCGACGAAGAAGCCGAATTCGAAGACTTGAAGCAACAGTATCACGAACTTAAAAAGCAAGGCGAAAGATATCTCATGCCTCTAACGGAAAAAATTCGAAAAAAAATCGAAGACTTGGGCTACAGGGTTCAATTTCAGGTTTTAAATTCCGTCGATTACGGATCCCCACAAGTCCGACAACGAGCTTTTTTCTTTGGAACGTTTCTACCGAATATCGAGTTGGAATTTCCAAAACCAAATGGCTCCACCCACAAGACACCTAAAGAAGTATTGGACGACCTCAAGAATCTCCCAGAACACGCCGTTCAAGCCCACGTCTTCACGAAACACTCAAAAAAATATTTGGAAAAAATAAAACGAACACCTCCTGGTGGTAGAATATACAAGAATTATAGCAGCGCCCACGTGCGACTCCACCCGGATCGACCCAGCCCGACCGTCAAGGAGAATCATGGTGGCGTCTTTATCCATTATGAAAAAGAACGCGCCTTAACTCCTAGAGAACTCGCCCGACTTCAGGATTTCAACGATGAATTCGTCTTTGAAGGCGTGAAAAGAGACATCCTGAAGCAGATAGGAAACGCAGTTCCCATAAACCTGAGCAGAGCATGGGCTGTTCA
>JALGVI010000109.1 GCA_029838215.1 Candidatus Helarchaeota archaeon
AAACAATAAATTAAAAGGGCTTTTAAGGATTTTCAAGCCGTCCCGTAAATTGCTCATCGTTCCTCTGCTTTCGGGTTTTTTCCATTTTTTACTTTTTCTTACGATAATGTTCGTCAATCTTGATGTTGATGGATTTCTGCCAAAGTCCCTTGAGCATCTGAACGCCCTCTTCAATTGTATGAGCAACGGGAATGCCGTTCAGTTCAAGACCATCAATGATGATTTGGTATCTTTCAAGCCAGGGAAGATAAACGATGCACGGTTTATCATAATTTCTCACGATGATGGAAATTCTTCGTCCGATTTGCATTGAAATTTGCGGAGGATAAGGAAGAAGTAACAGGATCACGGCTTCAACTTCATTTTGTTTTAAAAGGAATTCAAGAACCTGTTCCACGTCGTAATCGGTAACGCTCCCCGTGAGGTCGATTGGGTTCCCAAGTGCTGCAATGTCCTTGCTGCTTGGGTTTATGATTTCTCGCAATTGGCCTTTTTTTGATGAAAGATCAACCAAATTGAACCCGTATTTCGTGCAGGCATCGGCACAGACGACACCGTGACCGCCTGAAACAGAAAGAACGACGACGTTTCCTTGAAAAATCGGAGGAAGATCAAAGTTCAAGACTTTTGAAAATGAAATGAGTTCAAATTCACTGCTCGGCTGAATCACTCCATACTGCTTGAGTCCAAAATGAACCAAATCGGAGCTGGTCGTGATTGCTGCCGTGTGTGAAAGCGCGGCACGTGCTCCAGCAGGTGTCACGCCAGCCTTGTAAACCATTAGATTCTTTCCGTACTTGCGATGCCGTTCTATCTCGGTCAGGAATTTACGACCATTTTGAAGAGATTCCAGATACATCAAGATGGTTTTCGTTTGGTCATCCTTGGAATAATAATCTAAAAGCGTGATCTCGTCAACGATTGCCTTGTTTCCTATCGAAACGGCTGAAGAAATGGGGATGTTGCGCAGCGCGAATTTTTGCATGAATTGATCGACGAGAATCCCGCCGCTCTGACTGATCATGGCAATGTTTCCACCGCTTTTAGGAATTGATATGCGTTCTGATGGCAAGATGAACGTGTCTATATACGGAGGCGAATAAACGCCTATGCAATTTGGTCCTAAAAATGGCATGTCGTGATCTTTGGAGATTGAGACGAGTTTGTCTTGAAGTTTTTTACCTGCAGGGCCGACTTCGGCAAATCCGCCTGAGATGATGATGGCACCTTTCATCCCTGCATTCGCACATTTTTCGAAAGTTTCGGGAACATTTTTCGCTCGAATTGCCAGAATGCCGATCTCGGGGATTTCGGGTAGATCTTCAAGGGATTTATAGACCTGTTGTCCTTCAATTTCCCCACCCTTTGGATTTATCGCCATTATATTGACATGATACTCATACCGATTCTTAAAATAAATGATACTTCCCGGGAATGAGGGATTCTTGAGCGAAACGCCAAACACGCAAGCAGATTTTGGCTTAAAAATGGGTTTCAAGTTCATGATCTTTGAATGGACGGCTCGAATAATAAGTTTATTTAGCGGCTATTTCCTTGATTTTTCTTTCAATGATTCTCAGCTTGTCTTCTAACCAGGATTTTGCTTCTTTTAAAAGGGACATTTGTTTTTCTACGTTGAAGTCTTGGAAGTAATCCCAATTTCCGTCATTCCAAAGGAAGTCAAGGATGAGAGGAAGGAGATTGAGCCTTTCATTTTCAACGATGATTTGCAGGTATGCTTGCCAGCTTTTTCTAAACTGTATCCTGATTTTCTCTACTAGTTTTCGTCCTTTACCCGTTAGCTTGTATGGAATCTGTTGCCTTTCGCCCGGCTCACCTGCTTCTAAATATCCTTTCTTCTCCAAGTCATTTAGCGTTTTATATATGGCACCGTGGGATGGTTTCCATTGATTCGATGTTTTCTCTTCGATCTTTTTAATCAATTCATAACCGTGAGTGGAATTTTGATTTAATAACATTAGCACGAAGAAATTAAGGTTTGCGCTTTTTGGTTGCTTGAAAAAATCCAATATGATTTCGTCCAATCAGATCACTTTCTGCTGATTTCGTCCTTGAGCAGGTTTTCCTTTTGATTTTTGTATCATGAAACGCCCAATTAAGAATAGACCTATTCAGTTATTAAATCTAATCGAAATTCTTGCAAGAGTGATTATTGCAAGTGAGATACATGTTTCGTTAGATAATCATGATGAATTAAAGAGTAAATGCAAGAAATCAAGCAGATCTCGTGAAAAAAGCAATAGATGCTTGAAATGAGATTTGAGAGAACCAACATAATGGTTTACAAGAATGAATTTTCAATCATGTTCATTGTCTATTTTTAATCAGAAAAAGTTTTTACGTTAATTTGTTTTTTGTATGTAAATTTCACGAATTATCTTTTACTTAGTCATTAAGGATGAAAAGATCCATAAAAATTTCATAAATTGTTTATCCGAAAGGGTGATATCTTGGATATCGAGAAAGAAGTTACCGAGAATCTTATCGTGAAGACAAATGATCTCACGAAAGCATGGGACGAAATCGTTGCCGTAGATCATGTTAATTTCGAGATTAGAGAAGGAGAGATCTTTGGCATGTTGGGTCCGAATGGAGCCGGCAAGACTACGACCATCAAGCTGTTATGCACGCTTTTAACGCCGACAGGTGGTACGGCATACGTTGCGGGACACGATATTAGACGGGATCCCGAGAAGGTAAGAAGAGCAATCGGTTATGTTCCGCAGGACATCACGGTTGACGGTAGATTAACAGCTAAGGAGAATCTTGAATTACAGGCAGCATTATACGGGATAAAAGGGAAAGATCGGGATGATCGAATTGAGAGAATGCTGAAGCTAGTGCAATTGAATCAAAGAGCCGATGGACTGGTGGAGATGTTTTCAGGTGGGATGAGGAGACGACTGGAGATTGCACGCGGTTTATTGGTAGAACCACAATTATTATTACTAGATGAGCCGAGCGTTGGACTCGATCCTGTTTCTCGAAAGAGCATATGGGACCACGTTTCCAAATTGAAGAGAAAATACAAGAATAAATTCGCCATACTAATGAGCACTCATTACATGGAAGAGGCGGACAGGCTTTGTGATAGAATTGCGATCATTGATCGAGGACAAATAGTCGCTCTCGACACGCCCACTAACCTGAAAAAAGCCATTGGTGGTCAGATAATCGAAATCGACGTTGAAAATGGAAAAACAAAGAGAACCATGAAAAAGCTGCAAGAAAATGATGGCTCAAAATTCATGGAAAAAGTTTCGGAACTGAGCACCACCACGGTTGCAATAGAAGTCAAAGATTTAGAATCTGCAGTTCCAAAAGTCTTCAAGATCGCTTCGGAGAATAACATTGATATCAAGCAAGTCCGAATGCGCTCTCCAACATTAGAAGATGTATTCATCCACCACACAGGAAAATCGCTACGTGATGAAGATGAAACAGATCCCATTGGCTTTATTCGAGGGCAATTTGCGAAAAGAATGAGGAGCGTGTGAAAATGATAGAGCTTGACTTAGAAGCTATAAAAGGAATTGCAAAACGCGAGATCATCAAGTATTTTCGGAATAAGAACCAGATTTTTTCGAGCATGTTGATGCCCACGATTTTCATGATCTTTCTAAGACCTGGCTTTGCAACGCTTGCAGGGGGCGGAGACTTCAGTTCGGCTTTTGGGGCATACATGGGTGCAGGGATCATCTGTCTCGTCTTGGTGATGTCGGGAATCATGATGTCAGGAATGCCCGTTCTTTTTGATAAGATGTTGGGATTCCAAGACATTTATGCGGTGGCCCCTGTCAAGAGGCGAAATGTCGTGCTAGGATTCATCGTGGGAGGAGCACTTAAATCGACGTTTCAATGTACGCTGATAATCATTATTGGTGTCATTTCGGGACTTTTTAATCCCTTTTTAGGTGTATATCCCAGCTATTGGTTGGCACCATTCCCGCTTTCAATTTTGACGGTCACAATTTCGATATTGCCGCTCTATTTTACCATATTTTTCGGCGCAAGCATTTATGCTTGTATTGGATTGTGCGTCGCAGCCAGAACGGACATGACAAATGCCATGCTTTGGATTCAAGTCATTCAAATGCCACTCGTGTTCATTTCGGGCGCCTTGTTGCCCGTAGAAAATTTCGGTCCGGCAGCAGTAGTTGCATTATTTAACCCCACGACTTATTTTGCTGATGCAGTTCGCGTGTGGCTAGGCGGACAAACAGGTATTGCAGGAACGAACATGTTATTCTTCGGTTGGATTGCAATTCAAGGTCCCATCGGTTACAACGTCAGCTTATTATTGGGATATTTAGTAGACCTTGCGATAATTGGTGCATTTGGAGCATTAATGTTCTTTGCGGTCTTTAAAATCTTTGGTTCTTCCCTCACGGAATCAGCAGGCGGATTCACGGCCATCTTCCATAAGAAAACAGCCGACGCACAGAAAAAGATGTATAAAGACCTGACCGATGAAGAACGAGAAGTCATGAACATACTCAAGCGCAAATTAGACGGAACCACCATGATTCGAACGTTCATGTTACAATCAGACGGAAAAATGGATGAAGTCTTCAAGATCTATAAACAAAACGGAATTACTGATGAAGAAATCAAGAAAATCATGGAAGTCGGCCAAAAAATGATGCAGAAACGCATGGCTGAGGTACAAAAGAAACGGAAAAAGGACAAAAAATAAATTTCTTACTTTTTTTTATCCATGAACCTGAATCAAGCAATCACGTGTTAATTTTCTTCTAAAAGATTGCTCTTGATTAAAATGATGAAAAATAATTAGTCTTTCATGACAAAAAAGATAAAAAGAACTCATCATTAATTATAAACCAAAATGATGAATGGGTCGTGAAAAAGTCATGGAACGACGGTTTGTTGCACCTCTCATCATTACCATCATAATTTTAACATATGGTATTATTTTTAATTGTTTTTCAGTTCTCACTTTCAGTCCATCGAGTGACCTGCTTCCCATGTTACCGGGAAATGCATATATTGACTTATGGGTGATGCTATTTGCCCCATTTGGCTTTCTTCTTCTCATGTATTTTATCGCCCCATTACAAGCACCATTCCTATTAAAGATCCATTCTTTGATCAAGCTAAAAAAATGTAATTATTTTGTCGTCCCATTAGAGAAAAAGTTGACGGGTATTAGAATAATCTGGCGTTCGATTTATCCGGGTCTATTCTCAATAAATCTGGCAATTTTAATCTCGTTCATTGCGCAACCATTTAGCAACTTGATCATGACGGGGGTTACCAGTCAGGCAATATTGATTGAGGTTTTTGCGATATTTGTTGGCATGCCCACTGCTTGTCTTGTCATCCTGCCAATATGGGTCATCGAGTCCGTCGGAATAATGAGTTTCTTGGACGTGGATAAGTTTAAGTACCGCGTCACTCCTGATATCGAAAGTGTGGGACGATTTTTCTCTTCGCTTCTAAAGGGGTATGTTGGAATATCAACCGTGTTTTCATACATCACAATTCTCTATAGTTTTCTCACCGCGGCTTCGGATGTAACGCATTACCTCATAATTTTCATTGATCCTTTCATAATCATCATCTTCTTCGTCCCGATCTCAGGTTTACTCGAATACGGGGTTCCAAAGTTGCGAAAAAAATTATTGCCGAAATTCGAGGAAAAGGGCATTGACATTCAGCCAAAAAGAATTGTATTGGAAAAAGTGAACAACGAGAAACCATGACAACATTGCTGGAGTGTTAATTTCCCTTTTAGTTGGGTGAAAGATAAAAAAGAAGCCAATTCTCCAAAAAATTCTTTTTTTTTCCTACAAAATGAAAACTCTTGTAGATGATCGAAAAATATTCTACAAAGTCCCCCTTTTTTTAGCCAAAGATGCTTGATTCTCTCTCTCAGAATTATTTTTATATAGGAGAGTATTACTAGAAAAGTGATCAGTATTACGCAGTACTACGCGATTATTTCGTAGTAATACCGATCATTTACAAACAATCGAGACTTGCATTTAAAACAACAGGAGAAGAATATTCGTGGTACCGAAGAAAAGAATTGGAATTTTTCTTTCATTTTTTCTCTGTATGATGTTCATTATGCCCACATTCTTAGGAATGGCGATGGTTCTAACCACACAATACTCGGCCATGGATAAAGTCGATCAAGATTCACCACGAATTGAGATTCGTGCAGACCCCGACCCAACTACGAATGTCACGGTTGCAACGAGCACCATTCTCGCAGATTTCCTTTCACACTTGATTTATGGAGTAAAAGATGTTGCATCGGGTCAATACATAGAATCGATCATGCCAGGAGGTACCTGCCCGGCACATTATGACATCACTCCCAGCGATATCACGTTGATTTCACAAGCAGATATCGTGGCTTGTCATGGTTATCCTGAGATGGGATGGCTCCCAAGTCTTTTGTCCGCAGCGGGCAGAGATGAAGCGAAATTTGCAATGGGCTCTAATGACATTGAGAATTACACGGCAGCATGGGGCGTGCCGGACAATGCTATTAAATACTTAGAAATTCTAACGAAAAAATTGAATGCCACGTATACGACAGCCGAAAACATTTCAACATTTGAGCCAAATCGCGTTAGATACGTGCAAAACATACAGGGAAATGCGACAGAACTCTTGGCACTGGCATCGTCTAATTCGCTCACGGGCGTTCCCGTCTTGGCAATGAAATGGCAAGAAGACTTCTGTGAATGGCTTGGATTAAATGTTGTTGCCACGTTCGATTCGGATGAAACGTTATCAACTCAAGACATCATTCAATTAGCAATGACGGGAATTACATCGGGAGTACATCTAATCATTAGCAATCTTCAAAGTGGCACGGAAGCAGGAGCAGAAATAGCCAAGCAGTGTGGTGCCATTCACGTCATCTTGAGTAATTTTCCTGATGCCGTTCCCAATACACCGACCTACATTGATACAATTACTTACAACGTCGAGCAAATAATTCGAGGAAATGATCTCTACGCATTGCAACAGGGTCTTGTTGGCTATTTTAGCAATTTATTGACAATAAATCAAGTATTGTTCTATGTTTTCTTGGGAATATCCATCGTGGCACTAGCGGCGGTGGGTCTTGAAACGGTAATGATTTATCGGATGAGAAAAGCATGAAACGTTCCCCTTTTTCTTTTTTTTTAACCACGCACGTGCATGTTCGATCAAACAGGTGAAATACATGACAGACCATCCCCAAATAGTACTGCACGATGTCAACACGACCTACGAAGGAGCAAACAATCCCACGTTGCGGGATATCTCATTAAAAATTCAGAAAGGAGAATTTGTCCTGGTCGTAGGTCCAAATGGTGCAGGCAAGACGACCTTGCTTGAGACAATAAACGGCATTCAAAAAAACACGGCAGGCGAGATTCGGGTGTTCAACAGGTCGATGAAAAAGAATAAAAACAAAATTCGGAAAAAAGTCGGCTATGTCATTCAAAGTTTTGAGTACGATCCTTTCATGCCCTTTCTCGTAAAAGATGTGGTGATGATGGGTCGAACCGGTAAATTAGGTGTTTTGAACTTTCCTCGAAAAAAGGATTGGGATCTCGTTTGGGAATGCTTAAAACTCGTGGGGATGAGTGATTTTGTAAAACACCCGATTGGCAAGTTATCAGGAGGACAACAGCAAAAAATAATGATCGCCTATGCCCTGGTCAAAGAACCCGATATTCTCCTGCTGGACGAACCTTATTCTAACCTAGATCTCGATTCGAAATTAGCAATGTCATCGCTTTTTAGTGAATTAAATCAGGAAAAAAAAATAACCATAATCATGGTTTCTCACGAAATCAAGCAGATACCTCAGGGAGTCACGAGAGTCGTTTTCATGAAAAACGGACGCATTCATTTCAATGGCTCGATCACGAAATTCCTTGAAAGCAATCTTGCGAATGACATGAAATGTTTTAATTGGTGCCGCGTTGGCAGGTTTAAGCTGTTCAATAACGGGAGTCTTCGTAGTAAATCTCAAAATGACATCGATTGGCTATTGCATGGCACATGCCGCCTTTGCAGGGGCGGCTCTAGGGCAATTAATTGATGCAAACCTGAAGTTAATCAATCCATCATTTGGATTT
>JALGVI010000001.1 GCA_029838215.1 Candidatus Helarchaeota archaeon
AGACCAATAATTAGATAAGCGAGTGAACCCAAAACACCTTCTAAACTCCCGTAAGTTATCCACGCAAGTATTGAAACGCCAGTAATAAGAATTAAAATAAGAAATCCTAAAGAAAACATTCGATTTGGCGATTTATCACTCAATTTTTTTCACCAGATTTTAGATTTAAGTTATTTATTAATTCGACATCGTGATTAAAAAATGATAATCTCTTCTAAAGATTAAGCCATTGAAGTGATGAAATCGTGCGAAGTCCTGCAGGAATTTGTTAAAATCCGTGAAAGTAACCAAAATAACAAATTTTTTAAATAAAATTATCATTCTAAATGAAAAGAAATCTTACGGTAAGGAGCATAAAGAATAATGGTACAAAAAGCCCGTATTCGTCTTTCAAGCACGGATCCGACACATTTATTGAAGATTTGTAGTGAAGTAAAAAGGATTGTTAATCGAACAGGAGTAAAAATGGCAGGACCGATACCCTTGCCGACAAAAAGACTGGTCGTGCCTGTTAGGAAGACTCCTTGTGGTGAAGGCACACCAACTTGGGAAAAATGGTCCATGCGGATACATAAACGGCTAATTGACATTGATGCCGACGAGAGGACCATGAGACAAATAATGCGGATCCGGATTCCTGAAGAGGTATTTATCGAGATAGAATTGAAATAATCGTTTTTTTTTGTTCATCTATTGAATTTTTCTTCAATTTGTTTTGCGATCAGGACTAGTTCATCGAATTGTTTTAGTGGGAGTTCTTTTGTTTCGAAGACGACATGTTCGGTATCATAAAGCTCCCAATTCTCGTGCAAGAGCGAGATTCCATGATGTTCCGGGCGAGAATACAGGTCCGAACCAGGATATGGCGTTGCAATGAAGAAGTTGATACGGTCCATGCCGGGTTGAAGATCAAGATTGTATAGGAATTCGAGTGTTTGGTGGAAGGTTTTGGTGGTTTCTCCCGGCAGTCCGATGACAAAATAAGCCTGAACTACAATTCCTGCATTTATTGCTTTTTGCACGCCTTTTCTTACGAGTTTTAAATCCTGAACTTTTCCATTTCGCTGCAACACTTCTTTGCTTCCTGATTCGATCCCAACAGCAACGCCCTGACAATTTGCTTCCTTAAGAAGTGCAGCCTGCTTCGATGAAAGTTTATCAATTCGAATTTCTGCACCCCAGGGGAGTTCTAATTGCTTTTTTTTGTATTCGCGGCAGAATTTTTCCATGTATCCATCTTTCAGGTTCACGTTATCGTAGAGGTTGACATACTCGTAGCCGACTTCATTAATGGAATGAAATTCTCGCACGACGCTTTCAATTGATCTAATTCGGACATTTGGGAATAATCGTTGCCGCACGCAAAAAGAGCATTTATAAGGACAGCCACGATTAATCACGATGGAAGCGACTAAATATTTTGGATTCTTGATGAGTTGTCGCTCGATCATGGGTATTTCTTCCAGATTCACAGGGGGTGGCATTGCATTCTGAATGATTTCATCCCTTTTTCTCCACGTAATTCCTGGAGTCCTGATTTCCTGCGGAGTGGTTTGAAGTTCATGAAGTAGTGAAGGGAGTGAGTTTTCAGCTTCCCCCACGGCGATGAGATCGATCCACGAGTTCTCTAGAAGCGTTTTTTCAGGCAAGAAGGAAACGTGCGGCCCCCCAAAAATGATTTTTGAATCAGGGGATGAATCACGGGCAATTCTTGCAATTTTTAATGCAAGAGGGTAGGTATTCGTTAGACAGGTGAGTCCGATAACCTTTGGCTTCTGTTCAAGAGCTTTTTGAAGTTTTCCATGCGAGTGAATGGATAGGTCAATGAATTCTACGGAAAAACCTTGTTTCCTACAGGTCGTAAATAGCTGTAGAATGCCGTTTGGTGGTTCCCTATAGAATTGCTTGGAGCTGGCTTCGAGTTCAGTTCGTGGATTAATGAGGAGGAGATCTAAAATTATAAGCACCTGACTTGAATTCATTTCTGCAAGAAAAGTAGTAAAGAAAATTTTAATGGAATTTCTTTTATCCAAGAAAAGTGGATCATTTGAGTTTATTAAGAAGAAAAGAAGAATTAGAGAAATTAGAAAAAATTAACCGAAAAGAGCACCTAGTCCAACGGTTGATTCTTCTTCTTTCTTTTCTTCCTTCTTTTCTTCTTTTTTCTCTTCCTTGACTTCTGCGGCGGGAGCAGCAGCAGCAGCGACAGGGACTGCAGCGGTTTGAATGGCTTCCTTGATATCAACACCTTCAAGCGCGGCGACTACAGCTTTGACGCGCCCTGTATCGGGGCTTGCACCTGCAGCTTTCAAGATGGATGAGATACTGTCTTCATCAATTTTTTTGCCGACTTCGTTAAGGATGAGAGCCGAATACACGTATTCCATGTTTCAACCTCCATTTTTCTTTTTCTTCTTTCTTTTCTTTTTTCTCGTCAGTCTTAGTCTCTTCCGACGGAGTAGCAGAAGCTACAGAAACAATTCCTTCGGGTAGGGCATTCGGATCTTTTTCGAGTATCTTTGTAGCAAGAGCTTGTGCCTTGTAGCTTGCCATTCCCATTACATCCGAGATGAAATCATTCAAGATGATGGGAGCATTTACCACGAGGTTTCGAGCTCTACCATGAGCTTTGATTAGAATCGGGATGATTGTATCAGGAGTTATCCACGAGATCTCAACAGCAAGCACGTGTGCATTACTGCCCGCAAGTTTCAATTGTTCAATTATTTCATCAAGGTCAATTTCAAAAGATTCTCGTGAAAGTAAGTCTTCGCCTTCAAGACCCGTGTAGATTTTTAATCCAACCGTAATGGGCTGTATGCTTAAGCGTGAAAGAACGAGCGCAATGCTTCGGTCTACGGTTTCTCCTTTTTTCAATACCGTTTTATCTTCTTTTATCCAAATCATTCCGCTTTGAACACGAGTTTTTAGGCCCAATGTGGCTAATTCACTAATAATGGCGCCAGGCGGAAATCCCGTATTTCCAGCAGGTACAACTATATCTACGGGCGTGATATCTCCAGGTTTGGCGGCGATTTGCGCTTTGTTTTCGTCTAGGAATTTCTTAATCCTGAATACATTTTCTTTCGTAAAGATTATGGCTGAAGATCCTTCAAGATTATCAAGAAACTCCGCAATATTTTTCCTGTTCAATTCTTTTAATGCCAATTTAATCAGATTATTTTTCGCCATTTTGATGACTGTGTTTATGGATCTTAGCTCTTTCCTGATTTTTTGGAGCTGCGGAGAAGGCATTTTTTCCATGCGGCATAATAACATCGTGGGATATTCATTAGCCAACAGTCTTATTTCTTCGACAGCTCTTTTTTTCAAGGGTGAGATTTTCTTTTCATTTTTTGAGGTTACAGCCATGGCGCTTCAACACACAATTATATAGCGATTTTTACAGCAGGGCTCATGGTGGCCTTTACATATACAGATTTGAGATAATGTGAGCTTTTTTCAATATTTTGTATGAGAACATTATCAACAGCTTGAATGTTCTCGCATATTTCTTCATCGGACATATCTTCAGTACCCACGACACATTGGACGACAGGATTTTTCTTGACTCTTAGGCGTACTGTTCGATTATAACGCTCAAGGATGCCCGCAATGTCTGCTTTGATTTCTATAATGCCTTCACCTTTCGGGGGTGCAAGGGGCATTTTCCCAGCAGGTCCGAGTGCGGGTCCCAGATTCTTAGCCACCAGCCCCATTAATTCGCGGGCTACGATGAAGAAATCATATTCTTTGGCAAGTTTTTTCGCCATTTTTTTATCGGTCCCGAATTTTGCCAATTCGTCCTTCTCTATTACTCGCGTGGCACCGGCATTTTTCGCTCGCAATGCTAAATCACCTTGGGCGATCACGCAAATCTTTCGTGGACGGTTCAATGGATGTGGCAGTTTCAATTCCAGATTAATGCGATTCTTTGGTTGTTTTAAATCAATATCCTTTAAATTGAAGGTCACGTCGATAGACTGGCGAAAGTTACGTTTTTTTTCTTGGATTTTTTTCCGAATTTCACCAAGAGCTGCTAATATATTCTCTTTCTTAAGAGGCATCTGCCACACCGGTATTGGATTTATTCTTTCTTTCGATCATCAATTAATATTAATAGGTACTTAAAAAAGTTCCGAGATCCTTTCAAACGGATTTCTACTAAATGAAGAATTTCGTCCAAGTTCTCAGTCCACTAATTCATCATCATGAAGTCCATCATCAATTTCTTTTTGTACATCTTTAGGACTCTTTCCATCGACCGTAATTCCCATGGAGTAACAAGTTCCCAGTACAGTTTTTGTGGCGGCTTTTAAGGATTTGTCTAAAAATTGGTCCCTTTTCATTTTTGCTATTGAGATCAGTTGTTCAAATTCGATATCTCCAACAGATTCTTTTTGATTCTGCGCTCCTTTTGGAACTCCTGCTTCCTTTAGAATAAGAGCAGACACGGGAGGGCTCCCAACTATGATTTCAAAGCTTTTATCCTCACGATTTGCTATGATTGTTACGGGAATCTTTAGCCCTTCAAAGTCTTTCGTCATTTCATTAACCTTGTTCACTACTTGTAATACGTTGACACCAGTGGGACCCAGTGCAGGACCAATTGGAGGTCCTCCGCTTGCTTTTCCACCTTCAACCAGTGCTTCAATTGTTACTTTTTCAGACATTTTCGATCATCCATGGAATTTTCTATTCACGGCATTCATTAGTAGGAAATTAAATTTATTTGTTACAAAAAAGATTTAGTAAAAAAATATAAGAATTATGTACTTTGCAATTATTTACGTTTTAAACTTGAAATGAACATCTTCTTTTCACTTCAAAGGAGGAATGAAATACGTGGTGAAAATAGGTATCATGTCGGATTCACACGATAATATACAAGCAATAAAAAAAGCGGTAAAAATTTTTAATGATGAAAATGTCGCTCAAGTATTCCATGCAGGTGACGTGATTTCCCCTTTCATTGCATTCTTAGCCTTGAAAGATTTAAAATGTGAATTCCATTGCGTTTTTGGAAATAACGATGGAGAAAAATTAGGGCTGATCAAGCAATTTGAAAACATTGGACAACATGTAGAAGGGGATTTTTATAAGGCCACGCTTGCAAACAAGAAAATCATCATGTTTCATACACTAGATGATGAAATGATCGAAGCACTAGCGACCAAATTTAATGTTATCATTCGCGGGCACGATCATCAAGCACGGGTGAAAAAAATGGGCGATTGTATCTTGGTCAATCCTGGAGAAACTTGTGGATATTTAACGGGGAAGGCTACCGTGGCAATCCTAGATTTAGAAAAGCTTGAAGCACGTATCGTGGAGTTATGAACATGAGTGTAAATCAACTAGATGAAAAAACGAAATCAATTATCTTGCAAGCACAACAAGCAGAAATCACGGAACACCACATATATAAAAAATTAGCCAAATCAATGAAGGATCCTCACAACAAGCAAATTCTTCAACAAATTTCAAATGATGAAATGAAACATCATGAATTTTACAAGAATATAACTGGAGTAGAACTTAAACCAAACAAGCGCATTCTTTGGAAATATGTCATCATTTCAAAAATCTTTGGAATGACATTCGCCTTTAAATTAATGGAAGCAGGAGAAAAGGATGCTCAGAAACTTTACCAAAGTCTTTCTGATGCCATACCTGAAATCAAGAATATCATTCAAGATGAAATCAAGCACGAAAATGAATTGATCAATCTAATAAATGAAGAACGGCTAAAATATGTTGGTTCCATTGTCCTTGGTTTGAATGATGGATTAGTAGAGCTCACGGGAGCATTAGCGGGATTTACTCTTGCATTACAGTGGAATCCACTCATTGCAATGCTGGGTCTAATTACAGGAATTGCAGGATCGCTTTCAATGGGTGCATCTGAATATCTTTCTACGAAGTCGGAGAATTCTGGTGATAAAAGTCCATTTAAAGCCGCCATTTATACGGGTGGTGCATACATTCTTGCAGTCATATTGTTAGTATTCCCTTTTCTGCTAATTTCACCTTTTGTTCCATTTAGTCTTTATATCAGCTTAGGAATGACCTTGATTTTCGGAATAATCGTCATTGCAGGATTCACGTTTTATATTTCAGTAGTCCAAGAGCAATCGTTTAAAAAAAGGTTCTTGGAGATGGCAGCGATAAGTCTGGGAATTGCAACTGCATCGTTCTTCATTGGTCTGCTCCTAAGAATCTTCTTTGGTGTCGACGTGTGAGATTACCTTTCCCACTTCTTTTTCATAAATAAATGCTGCTTGATAATATTCCCTGTTATTGATTTGTAAAAAAAGAAGATTTTATTTTAAGAATTTTTTTTTCAGGAAATATTCTGTATTTTATATTCTGGCTTGATTTCAATGCCCAGTTCCTCGAGTTGGGAATCATCGACAATGCTTGGTGCTCCTCCAAGAGGTAAAATTGCCGATTTCGTTTTTGGAAATGCAATCACTTCCCTAATGTTATCTTCGCCGACCATTAGCATTACGAGTCGATCGAAACCTATTGCAAGTCCTCCGTGTGGTGGTGCACCGTATTTTAATGCCTCGACGAGGAACGAAAAATTACGCTGAACCGTCTTTTCATCAATTCCCAATGCTTTAAACATTCTTTCTTGGATCTCAGGTTTATTTATACGAATGCTTCCGCCACCAAGCTCGAACCCATTTAGAACAATGTCATAAGCATTTGCGATGGCTTCGGCTTGATTAGTATCAAAATTATTAATGAATTCTTTCTTGCAGGACGTAAAAGGATGATGCATTGCTACCCATCTTTCTTCATCTTCATCCCATTCAAATAGAGGAAAATCGATGACCCAGAGGAAATTAAACTTGTCCTGTGGTATGAGATCATGTTCTCTTGCTAATTTCGTGCGAACCTCACCTAAAGTTCGAAGGACGATTTTTTCTTCAGCTCCAACGAAAAGAATCAAGTCTCCTTCTCTTGCATCCATCCGCTTGATTATTTTTTGTATTTGTTTTTCGTCAAGGAAGCGGGTTAATGGTGATTTTATTTTATCGCTTTTTATCGTGATATGTCCAATATCCTTGGCTTTATAATTCCTGACAAATCTTCGGAGCTGGCTGATGAGTTTCTCAAGTTTCTTTTTTGATAAATTTGCGAGTCCATCTGCCTTTATTGCCTTGATGCATCCTTTTGATTCGAAAATATCCTTGAAAATGGGAATGTCTTTTGGAATGAGATCCATTATGTCTTCGATTTCGAGTCCATATCGCGTGTCTGGTTTGTCCGTTCCATATCGTGACATTGCTTCCTTGTAACTCATGCGCGGAAACGGAGCTTGTAGTTTTACATTCAGGATCTTGTCAAATATTCTGACCATTATTCCTTCAACAACGCTAATGATATCATCTTGATCTATGAACGCCATCTCAAGATCAATTTGCGTGAATTCTGGCTGCCTATCAATTCTTAGATCTTCATCCCGCAAGCAACGTGCAAATTGATAATATTTATCAAAACCAGATATCATTAGCATTTGCTTGTACAATTGGGGCGATTGGGGAAGCGCATAGAATTTTCCTTTATGTATTCGACTGGGAACGAGATAATCCCTGGCACCCTCAGGCGTACTTTTCGTAAGCATTGGTGTTTCTATTTCCAAAAATCCTAACTCTTCCAGATACTTGCGGATCTCCGAAGCAATTCTTGATCTTGTTTCAATATTTTTCTGAAATCGTGGATTTCGAAGGTCGATGTATCTGTATCGTAATCGGGAAAATATTTCCGAAGTCTGATAATCTTGCCAATTATATGGAAGAGTTTCACAAGCATTTAAGATTCGAATTGTTTTTACTTCGACTTCTATTTCTCCAGTGGCAAGGTTTTCATTTGTCGTTCCCTCGGGACGTTTTTTGACGATTCCTTTAATTTCAATGACGGATTCACGAGACAGAGACTTAATTTCTTTTTGTTCCTGCTCGTTGAATTTCGATAATTCCGCAACTAATTGAGTGATACCGTAATGGTCACGGATATCAATAAATATGGTACTGCCATGATCTCTAATTGAATGAGCCCAACCCTGCAAAATCACTTCTTTACTTACATCGGAAACGCGTAAACATCCGCAATCGGTTCTTTTTTTCATGAATTCAACACGCATTAAGACTTGATTAGTAAGTTATTGGATTAGAGATTAAATTCTAAAAATTTGATAAAAGTTTTATCACGAAGTTAATTAATCGTTCCTCTCTGATTAGATTTTCTTGCTTTGTAAAAAGAAGTTCGTTGCCCATGAAGCAAAATATTGAACCAACTCCTCATTTAAGAAGAATAAATCGTTCTTTCAAAAATCCTTAATAAAAAATAAAAATGGTAAGATCGAAATGATCATGTAATTTCAGACTGAAGAATATTTTGTATTTTCCATGTACTAGGATAGAGAACGCGAGGTAAAAGACATGAGTAAATCGTTGGTAAAACCGTCAACAATATATATCACCGAAGTTGATCGCCACGTCAACAATAAAATTCATGCTTGTTATAAAAAAAGTCTATTTGCTGGCACTTTTAATCCAAAATTTAAGAATACGAAAGCCGAAAAAATCATGGTTGAAGAATATAAGAAGGCACTTGGTAAGGTAATTGGAGACAAGAAATACAAGAAAGCGGTCATTAAATACAATGATTTAATGATAATGAAGAATTTTCATCCCTCAATTTTAAGTTTAGATCTAAGAGCATTCCTGAAAGCAGTTGACACATTCGATATTGAAGAAAAATATCTCATTCCAAAACCTGGTGGCATTCTCCCGATTTTTCATAATTTAAAAATGCTGAACATGACCAAGCTCATGCAAGGATTGGATGAATATAAAATTATTAACGGAAATCGGCTAAAATTGCAACCATATTTGACAAACAACCCCGACGTTCCAAAAGTATTCATTCCCAAAATTTTCGATAGAAACACGCTATTCATCATTTTTAACGACATTAAAACAAATAGTTTCAATGGTGCCACGATTGCAACAAAAGTAGCTGCTGTTGGCACTACAGGAAAGCGCTTGACATATCATCGCACGCTAGATCCTGATTCTGACTCAAAAAAGAATCTATTTGGCACGTGGTTAACCCTATATTGCCAAATTCTTGAGAAGATTTGCACGAAAGTCGCCACGGTAGCAAACCTCAAATACCACAAGGAAGGAAGTGACGTTTGCCAATCGACCTGCACATTCTTCGCTTCCTATCCAAATGAGAAGCCAATCATCCTTTCAGGTGATGGCATAGTACAGATCGATTATGCAGGTGAGCTCATTATATTTGGAAAACCCAGTTCCAACGTGATGAAGGCTTATCACGACATGTATGGTGGATATCCCGAGGTCCTAATGGATGGTAAAAAGGCCGATGAGCAACTACTTGCCATCCATAATGATGGGTCAAACATCGGCTATAATTTCCCCACGATAAATTTGAAAAAATATGAAAAGGTTTTTCCGGGACTTACTGTTGAAGAGGACCAACAATGCATGGATGGCTGCTCAGGGATGCTGGATTATTCCTTGCAGATGAATATAGCACTCGGACTCTATGATTATCCGCGTCCCTGCAAGAATCGAATTAGGATCATAGCAGGTAAACCATTAAATCCAAAACCAAAGAAAAATGGAGAAATTTTAATTGCTCACGGCAATTGTGCAATAAAAGCGTGTAAAAAAGCTAAAATCAAACCCGATATAAAATTCGCAGGTTGTCCCGTGGGACCGATCCCATCGATTGTCATAAACTTCCTCATGCCCGGCTTTCCACATACTAATGACATTCGTTCGACTTACTTGCAATACGTTCCTACAATCTTCTTCGATGACATTACAAATACGTGGAAAACGTGGAAACAAGTCATGGGACTCATGATGAGTGGAAGGAACCTCGTGAGCATGCTTGACTTGATAAAGAATGTAGGCATGTTTAAGACGCGTTTTCTCCTTTAATGAGGAGACTTCAAGCGGGCGATAAAATATCCCGTTGTATCGTGAATATCGGGATAAAATCGCTGATATTTCTCTTTTTCTAAGCCCATTTCTCCTTCAGTCCCAATAAAGATCGGCTGTTCGTCTAATTTCCAACTAAATTTCTCCTTACAATATTTGATGTTAAGCTCATTTTCTTCGGGTTCCATTGTGCAAGTCGAATAGACGATTACTCCACTCGGTTTTACGAGCCTTGCTGCTAAATGAAGGAAGAATTTTTGATAATTTGAATGATCCACGATGTTTCTTGTGGTTGTTGTGTCAAAAAGCTTGGGTCGGATTCCCAATGCCGAGCATGGGGGGTCCACGATCAAGCGATCGACTTTTCGTTCCAAATTTAACTCTTCAAGTTTCTTTTTAATATTCTTGGTCTGGTATATTTCGACATTTGTAATCCCTAATCGTTCGATATTTTTCTGAAGTTTTCGTGTTCGGGACGGTGAGCGATCTAGCGCGATGATTCGACCTTCATTCTTCATTAATTGAGCGATATGAGTTGTTTTACCGCCGGGAGCCGCACAAAGATCAACCACAAGTTCTCCCGGCTTTGGTGCTAGGACATAAGAAGCAATCATTGCAGGTAACGATTGATTAAACCAATATCCATCAATAAAAAGAGAATGTTCTTTTAAATTAGGAGTTCTATACGGAGATTCTAATACTTTTATTCCGATTCCCTTCTTTTGTTGAAGCAAGTCTTTTGAGTTCATCAGAGCTATTCCGTATCCGACCAACCTTCCATGAGGATCGACAATTGAAACGGGATCGCCTGCACTGATCTTTTCCACGCCAATCACGCCCGGTCCAAAAAGGTCGGCTCCAGTAAACACGGATTCTGCGGCAAATTTGGCGATACGAACCGTTTTTCCCCGATTTTTGATTTCAAATGGTCCTTCAATTGGAAAATAGAGAGCCTCGGAAAGAGTGGAATGAGATTGAACGTGAATTCCCTCTTTTTTTAAAATGGATTTGACTTTTTGAGTACTTGTTTTCAAGGTATTTACTCGAATGAAAAAATATTTTGATGGTTTGCTTAAAGCCTGAAGAATCGGGATGACCCGTTTACCATATCGCTTGTTAAACCTCGTTATCACGTCGGGTGTAAACGAAAAACGTTCTACTAAAACATTTAGCTCTTGTTCTGAAAGCATTTCATTCAAATCGGGCATATAATTGTTTGGCGATCTTGCCGACAGCTTCGTATGAATGTCGTTTTTGAATTAATTTTCTTGCTTGATTCCCAACCTTTTCCCCATATTTCTTATCTCTCAAGCACGTTAATAGAAGATTCACGAGTTCTCTTTTTGAGTGAGCCGTAAATTCATATTCTGAATCAAAAACATTTGTAAGTCTGGGATCGTCAGAAATAACCGCCGGTTTTGCCATAGCCAGATATTCCAATAATTTGATTGAGATAAAGATTGGTCTTGAAAAAGATGCGTGGCTTTCACTTCGAAGTAGAATATTTACCAAGATGTCGCAAATTGAATAGTATTTTGGAATCATTTCATGTGGTATTGCTCCCAGAAAGACAACATTTTCTTCTAATCCCATTTTCTTTACCTGTCTTTCGAGTTCAGGCTTGAAATATCCATGTCCTCCAATTAAGAATTTCGTGCTGGGGAATTCCTTCAATATCGTTGGTAGCACGTTAATTACTTGATGGATTCCTTGATACCAATAGATTCTTCCGAAATATCCGATGATGTGCTCCGCATTAAAACGGTCTCGCAGTTTTTTATCAAAGATAGAAGGACTGAATTTATTCACGTCGATACAAATGGGTAAGTGTACTACTTTTTTTTCTTCGACCTCGAAGGTTTCCAGTATGTATTGTCTCCAAGCCTCACTTAAAGTGACTATCGTATCCGTTTTATTGATTGCACGTTGATCGTAAGCCTTACTCCTAAGACCGAAAAGACTCATTGGAATCAATGTGGCAATCAAAGGTTTTTTTACGAATCTTCGAAAAGCAAACACGGTATTTGATTGTCCTCTTAAATGATAAACATTCACATCCATTTTCTTATCTAATAATCCCAAGTACATGGATTGGAGGTGTTTTAAAATTTCATACTTGTAAAAAGGCGGTGGGATGTAAGGCATTTGTATCACGGGAATCTTTCCGATCTTGCGAACGCTGCCTCTTCGCGGCATGTAAAGTATGGTGCCAATATCAGCAGTTGATAGGGCTTCCATGTAGGACTTTAATTGAACTATATCTCCGGATGGAGTATCTAGCCTGCGATTCCATATGTAATACGCTACAAAGCATACGGTCATTACTGCCACGCATCATTTTTTGTTAATTCTTGTATCAAGGATCAAAATTGCCTTGTTTAGAAATTTACAATTGATAAAATATATCTTGTTATTTAGGATTCCAGACCAAAATTTATGATTTTTTCATCAAGGACGAAATTAAGTGATGAAAATATTTATATATATTTGCTACGTATTCGCTACGTAGCCGTTACGTAGTCACTACGTAGCGGCAGGTGGCAAAAAGGTGACTTGAAATCGCGAAAATTGATTATTTAGTCTTAGCAAGTTTAAAAAATGGAGTGAAAAACGGTAAGGAAATAATGTCAGAATTATACACGGAATTCGGATTCATTTGGCAACCAAAAACTTCAATGGTATATCCAGCATTGCGAAAATTGAAAAATCGTGGTCTAATAAGAGAAAATAAAGAAAAATCTGATGAAATTACAAATGTAGGGACATATTACGAGTTGACGGAAAAAGGTTTACAAGAATTAAAAAAATTTCAAAGACCCTTTCATCCTCCACTTCCCTTTTTTCAAGGTCGTAAGTTCAAACCTTTATCAACTCCATTTAAAAGATTTCATTTTTGGGAAAAGTTTGTTGATTTTGAAACGATGATAGAGCATTTAATGACATATAGAGAACATTTAATGAAAGAACTAGAACGTATCGATAAAAAAGTACGAGAATTAAAAGAAAAGAAAGAGTATCAAGAAGCCCTTCAAGATATTGATATTCAATAGGTGATCCTTCAATGGACTTGAATAAGGATAGATCAAAAACGCTGTTAAAAAGTGAAGTTTTGATAAAAAAAAGTTTTTCATCCGGAATCATTACCGATTTTTATCTTCAATTGGTTCCAAAGCTAATGGAAAAGCATAAAGATGAGCAAAAAGTTGCTGAAATCTTGAAACTTTTTGGAAGACGACTAATAATAAGATTTCAGGATTATTGGACCCCGGAAAGCAGGGATGTTGAGAGAATATTAAGAGAAACGTACAGGATAATCATGAGAAGAAGTATGGGAAGAGTTATTTCAGTGGAAAAAAATCGGAAATGGATATTGGTAGATCCTGGTTGTATCTTGTGTGGAGACGGGACAAAAACATCTAATGGCTTGCATTATTGTGTTCTCATGGCAGGGTTATTTGAAGGGGACATAAATCATTTGAGAGAAAAGGAGGGATTTGAACATCTTCCTAAAATAAGGGCTAATACTATCGCATCAAGGTCTAATGGAGATAAGGTTTGCAAGCACGAAATCATTATGGTGGAATAGAAATGTTTAGATTTCTGGAACGAGAATTTAAAGACTTTTTAGGAGACTTAGGAAAAAGATTTGTTAGACGAACCCAGAAAAAAATGAATACATTATTCCTGAGCATCATGATCTTGGAATATACTCGATTATCAGTGGAATTTTTGCATGATGGAAATTTGGAAGCCGCTTTAGAAGATTTTCATAATACGGGTAAAAATACTGGGAAAGGGATTATGGACGAGCATTTGGATGCAGCAAGTTATGTTTTATCAAAATCATTAAGCGAAACTCCTCGAATGGCTAAAATTTTTTGGTATATTGCAATGGGTGAGGATATACCAAGAAAAAACATTCGTTTCATTCCAAAAGGGACTGAGGGCAATGAGTATGACATACTTACTTGGACGTTCGAGAATTCTTGCATCTTTTGTGCAGCCTCAACAGAAGAAAAGGACATCGATATCAATAAAGAAAGCATGGGAAATCAGACTTGGGGTGGACAATGTGCAGGGATCTTTGAATCCATAATGCAATCTGTCCAAGACTATGTTAGAAATGATTATGAGGTAAAAGTAGAGGAAACAAAATGCATTATGAGAGGCGACTCAGAAAATGAATACAAGATGTATTTCATTCCAAGATAAATGAAAAATAATGAATAAGAAGAAATAATCAAAATGAGGTGCATGTTATGATTAATACATGGGCTGAAATTCCAAAAGATCTTCCAGGAAGAAATTTTTTACCACTAGGTGCTAACCACATCTGGAACATGTATCGAGAAATGGGATATGAAAGAGTAATGGAACTTACTTCCAATCTTTCAACGGATTTTTTGTATGATGCCTTTAAATTTAGGCTAGATGAATCAATTAAAACTTCAAAAGCATTAATGGAAGGAAGTCTTGAGACAGCACCGGAAAAAACGATGACATACATGTTCTTTCCTGCCATAACATCAATTTTAACTGATCTTCAGCAAGGATTGATGAAATTGGTATATGGAAATTCAGTTGATGCAGCATATGTCAATGTCAATGATTTCACAGGGGAGCTTGCCTATATTTTGAACGTTCATTCAGAAGATGGAATACCAGTAGATTGGTGGATCATAGGACAAGATGATGAAATAATGAATAGACGTCACAGAAAGCTTGGATATAAGATCAGAGAGTTGCCGAAAAAAAGTAAGGGCATCGTACAATGTGGCGAGAGGATTAAAGACATTTTAAGGGACATTCGAAATGAGCGAGCCCCGCAATGGATAGGGTCTGAGTATTTGATAGCCATGGCATATGGATCTGCCACCATTGAACTTTATGCTGAACAAAGTAATTATGAAAGTTTCAAATCTATTTGGAGCGGATTAAATTCAAAGAGAATATACGGATTGCCAGATTATTGGTTTACCTATGTTCCGATGCCGTCAATATTGCAACTTTTTTCCTTATCTGAGCGAGCAGAGTTCATCCGCAAGATGGCGGGTTTAACCACAAAAGGTAAGTTTTACCTTCAACATGTTGAAGCTGAAGGGAAAAGGAACTTAAAAGAAAATTTTCCTGAACTATTTGAATTGGGAATTGAGAGAGTATTGGAGGAAATGGGAATTCCATTACCTGCAGCAACTTTAGGAGTAAAAGCCCCAAATTTGAAAAAAAAGGAGACTTGGAATAAGGAAAAATTTGAGTGGATCTACCCAAGTAAAGCCAGATTTTTCAAAGCTGAGGATGTAGGCATGTCAATTGATGAAGCTTGTAGCGGCATATTATTCGATGTTGATGAAAAAACACCAATAGATAAGAAATTATCAAGGTCGGATATAATTTCAACGGGAATTGGAAGAAATACAAAGCTTTGGAAATAAAAGATAATTCTATGGTGAGATAAATGGTTGATATTAGCAATATTAAGAATTTTACGGTCATTGGAGCGGGGTTAATGGGGGGCTATATAGCCCAACTTGCTTTATTAGCAGGTTTTGAGAAAGTGACAATAAACGACATACAAATTGAATCGATTAAAAAATGCGTGAGCCGAATTGTAAATGGAGCATATGATGAAAAGGAAGGTTTAAAAGCAATTGAGTCTGCTGGAAAATTAGAATCGGGATTAACAACAGATATTCTTTTAAAAAGATTGAAAATAGAAATGGATTTGGCGCAAGCTGTTAAAGATGCAGATTTTGTAATTGAGGCCGTTCCTGAAGATCTGAAACTTAAACAAGAAATTTTTAAAAAATTAGGAAATCTTGCCCCCCCACATGCCATCCTTGCGTCAAATTCTTCAACAATAAGCATAACAAAAATAGGCAAGCACTCAGGAAGACCTGAAAAAGTAGTTGGCATGCATTTTTTTGTACCACTTTTAAGGAATAGATTAGTTGAAGTGATCCGAGGGAAGTATACCTCAGATGAAGTCATGGATACATGTGTCACAATTGCTGAAAAATTTCCATGTCCTTATTTTAAAGAAAAAATGTATGTTGCCCGAATTGAAAAAGAGAGTCCGGGATTCATCATGAATAGAATTCTTAGTGTTCTTAGTATTTACTTAAGTTGGCTTATTGAGCAAGCTCTTGAAAAAGGCATTACATTTGAACAGCTCGATGCTTACGTGTCAATTATTGGAAATGAAATGGGTTGGATCGCCCTCCTTGATTACAGCGGATTAGATATCATCTATGATGGCTTAAATTACTTGCATGAAGCACTTACTCCTGATATTGAGGCAAGTAAATTTATAGTTGAGAGGGTTAAATCAGGAAATCTTGGAGCCAAAACTGGAAAAGGATTCTTAGAATGGACCAATGGCAAGATACCAAAAACAGACAAGATCAAAAAAACCGATCTTATTTCAATAGAACAGACCGGTCTAATTTCAATAGAGCAGTTAATAGATGCTTTAATGGCAATCATGCTAAATGAGGGGTGCAGATTATTAGAAGAGAGAGTCATAAGCGGGTATCGCGTGTTTAATAAGGTAATGTCGGCCATGAAATTGCCAAGTGCTTTTAAAATGGCTAAAAGAAATTATGAAAAATGGATTGTTCTGCTGGAGGAGTTGGCAGAAAAAACGGGCAAGAATTATCTCAAACCTTGTAAGTTAATGAAATCTGGAGAGTTTTTTAACATGAAAAATTAAATGAGGTGTTTCTATGGTTAATATTCGTTGGTGTGGACAAAGCTGTTTCGAAATAAAAGGAAATGACGTGACTATTGCTACAGATATCTTCCCTGGATCTATGATAGGGATTGCTACGCCCAATATTAGTGCTGATATCATACTTAGCTCTCATGGTCATCCTGATCACTGGAATAAAAGATTAGCACAAAAAATTAGTAAGGATGACACAACATCAATCCTAAAGTGGAAGAATGGTGATCATGGGACAATTAAAGGGGTAAAAATCAAAGGGGTAGCAACAAGCCACGATGATAAGGGTGGTTTGATAAGAGGGGCAAATACGGTTTACGTGTTTGTGGTTGATGGCATCACGATCTGTCATTGCGGAGATTTGGGACACGTTCTAAACGAGAAACAACTAGCTGAAATTGGCGAGATCGATATTTTACTTATTCCAACAGGAGGAGTGTTTACCCTTGGGCTTAAAGGAGTAGAGAAAGTAATAGAGCAACTTAATCCAAAAATTGCTATTCCAATGCATTATTACTTCAAAGGTCTTAGTGTCATGTTTAGGGTATTACACCCCGTAAGTAGATTTCTAAAAAAGGTAAACCAAAAAATAAACGAATTAGATTCTTCGGAGGTTGATGTGAGCAAAAATAGCTTACCAAGTTCTACGGAAGTGTTCGTTTTAAAGCCCCCTTAACATTTTTTTATGAACTAAAATATTAAAAAAAAGGGATGATGAAATGAAGGAATACAAAACTATATTTGATTTATTAGAACAGAAAGAATTGATCATGGTTCCTGGCGCATTTGATGCACTTACGGCAAAGATAATAGAAGAGCAGGGTTTTCCAGCTGTTAGCATGTCAGGTTTTGGAACTTCTGTCTCCCAGTTAGGACTTCCAGACAGAGGATTTGTTACTCTGACAGAAATCGTGCAAACGGCATCTCGAATAGTTGATGCAATTAACATTCCCCTTATTGCAGATGCTGAAACGGGATTTGGCAATGCTCTTAATGTCATTAGAACTGTTAAACAATTCGAAAAAGCGGGAGTTGCAGGGATTCACATTGAGGATCAAGTTTGGCCAAAAAGATGTGGACACATGGCGGGGAAAACCGTAATCGAGATCGATGAAATGGTTTCAAAGATAAAGGCAGCAATTGATGCTCGGAAAAGTCAAGATTTTGTAATTATAGCACGAACAGATGCCTTAGCTCCACTCGGATTTGACGTTGCAATAGAACGTTGTAAAATATATTTGGATGCTGGAGCAGACATGGTCTTTATTGATGGGCTGAGAAGAATGTCACATATCAAGAAAATACCAAAACTCCTTAAAGATAAGCCCAACATCATCAACATGGGACCAAGAACTCCGAATTTATCAGCAGATGAAATAAAAAAGTTAGGCTATTCCATAGCTGCTTATCCAGGAGCATGTCTTGTAGCCAAGATTTTATCCTGCAGGGAAGCCCTCAAAGAGCTCAAAGAAACAGGACGCCAAAGAAGTTTTATAGACGTTGTTCAATCGTTTCCAAATTTTAACGTGTTTTTGGGAGATGCACTTTATAACGAATTAGAAAAGAAATATGCAGTAAAACAAAATAATTCTACCGAGCTTTAGAACCTTTTAAAGAATAATTCCATGAGGGATTTATGAAATGAGTGGTCAGACAATAGCAGAAAAAATATTAGGAACGCATTCTCCTTCTGAAAGTGATATTAAACCGGATGATATCATTATCGCTAAAATTGACTTGGTAATGAGCCATATAGGAACTGCAAAGGTTGTTTTTGATTTCAATAAAATAAAACCCCCTAAAAAGCGCAAGGTCTTTGATCCAAATAAAATCGTTGTGATTTTTGATCACTTCAGTCCAGCACCAACTGAAAGGTGGGCCTTGGCACACGATTTTATACGAAAATTCGTAATAAAGAGAAAAATCAAACATTTCTATGATATTAAGGAAGGAATTTGTCATCAAGTTTTACCAGAAAAGGGACATGTTAGACCCGGAATGTTGATTGTCGGCGGTGATAGCCATACTACTACATATGGAGCTTTTAATGCAGCAAGTTGTGGTCTAGGCAATACTGATCTGTTTTACGCATATGTAAAAGGAGAACTATGGTTTAGAGTGCCTCACTCGATTAAATTTAACATTTCAGGAAAATTGCAGCACAACGTGATGAGTAAAGATATTATAATCAAAATAGCAGGAGATCATTCTGCTAGAGTGGGAATTTACAAATCAATAGAATTTGCAGGAGAAGCAGTGGAAAACTTGAGCATCGCATCAAGAATGACGATGTCTAATTTTGCTCTTGAATTAGGGGCAAAGTTCGCTTTCGGACCTCCCGATCAAAAAGTCGTGGAGTGGGTCAAGCAAAGAACGGATGCTCCATTTGAACTAGTCAAACCGGACGACGATGCAGTTTACGATAAAGTGCTCGACATGGATGTTTCCGATTTAGAACCTCAAATTTCTTGTCCGCATACTGTTGATAATGTAAAAACTGTTTCAGAGGTCGCAGGAATTAAAATCAATCAGGCATTTTTAGGGTCATGTACCAATGCAAGATTCGAGGATTTAGAAATAGCCGCCAGAATTTTAGATGGAAAACGAATCCACAAGGATGTTCGAATGATAGTTACTCCTGCTTCGCAAGAAGTTTGGCTTAAGGCAGCGAAATCAGGAGTTGCTGAAAAATTGATCAACGCTGGTGCTATCATTACTAATCCGAGCTGTGGTGCTTGTTTTGGAGGATTCGGAGGAATTCTTGCTCCAGGGGAAAGATGCATATCTAGTTCTAATAGAAATTTTCAAGGTCGCATGGGAAGTCCGTCATCAGAAGTCTATTTAGGGTCTCCTGCTACTGTCGCAGCTTCAGCTCTAAAAGGAGTAATAACCGATCCAAGGGATTACTAAGAGGTGTTTAAAAATGGCAGCATTATTGAGTGATAAATCAATTAAAAAATACAAGGAGAATATAAAGGGTAAAGTTTGGGTTTTTCCGGATAATGTCGACACAGATGTAATATCACCCAGCCAATATGCTGAAGATCTAAAAGGAATGCTGGACCATACTTGTGAAACTTTGATTCCAGATTTTCCCAGTAAAGTTAAAGACGGGGATGTTATTGTTGCAGGAACTAATTTTGGTTGTGGTTCGAGTAGAGAAACAGCCCCAATAATCTTTCAAGAGAAAGGTATTGCTGCAATTATCGCAGAATCGTTTGCTAGAATCTTTTACAGAGCTTCTATAGCTCGAGCCCTTCCGATTTTAGAAGTAGAAGGAGTTTTAAAAGAATTCCAGCAAGGAGATGAAATAAAAATTAACATTCCCAATGCAGAAATTACAAACTTAAGAACTGGGAAAACGTTAAAAGGAAAAAAAATCCATCCGATTTTACTAAATATCCTTAAAAATGGAGGCTTGGAAAAGCAGCTTCTTGCAGAATTAAAGGAAAAACGACATCATGAAAAGGATTAATTTTGCAGACACGCACGTTGAAGAAGAAGACGTGAAAGAAGTTGCGGACGTAATTCGATCGGGTTGGTTTACTCAAGGGGCAAGAGTTAAAGAATTCGAAAATGAATTTGCCCGATTCATACATGCGAAACATGCAGTTGCTCTTTCGTCCTGTACCGCAGCTTTACATTTATCAATGCGTGCACTCGAAATCGGACCCGGTGATGAAGTTCTCGTGCCATCTCTGACGTTTGCGGCATCAGCAAATTGCGTGCTATATGTTAGAGCACGACCCATTTTTTGTGAAGTTGACCCAGAAACATATTGCATTGATCCAGAAGATGTGAAAAAACGGATTTCTACAAGAACTAAGGCAATCGTGATCGTACATTATGGAGGGCATTCTGTCAACATGGATCCCATCTTGGATATTGCAATGGAACACGATTTACGCATTGTTGAGGATGCAGCACATGCGCCAGGCACGCTTTATAAGGGAAGACCGGTTGGCACGTTAGGAGATATCGGTTGCTTTAGTTTCTTTTCGAACAAGAATTTAACAACAGGGGAAGGCGGTCTCATAGCGACGAATGAGAAGTCCTTGGCGGAAAAATGCGACCTTCTGCGATCCCATGGTATCGATAAATCAACGTGGGAGCGATTTAAAAACTTGAGTTGGAAATATAACATCGTTGAACTGGGTTATAATTATAGAATGACAGAATTTGGAGCAGCATTGGGGCTCGTCCAGCTGAAACGTTTGCCCGAAATGAATGAAAAACGGAAAAAACTTGCATCTACATACTTCAAACAATTAGAACCATTACGTGAATACATTCAATTACCTTCCATCAGACCATATTCAAACCACATTTTTCACCTGTTTGTCATTCAAATCATTGAAAATTCTCCAGTTTCTAGGGGCACGCTTTCCGAGATTTTAAAAAATGAACACGGGATTTCTACAAGCGTTCATTACATCCCCCTTCATCTACATCCGTTTTATCAAAAAACATTAAAGACAAGAAATGGCGATCTCCCTCAAACTGAAAAAATTAGTAAAAGTATTTTATCTCTTCCAATGCATCCAAATTTAAATGAAGATGACATAATATACGTCTGTGAAGCAATAAAATCCATTTTTAAGCATTGATTTGACATAAAAACTCATTTTTTAAAAGAATTTTCATTTTTAATCAAATTTATATTCAATTGTAACCAATCAAAATTCATTATGACAGATAAAGATGAATTTGTATATCTTGATTTTGACACGATCTTTAATTTCATGAAAGATGTTTTCATTGGAATGGGAGTTCCTGAGGAAGATGCTGCCACTTGTGCAGATGTATTAATCGAATCAGATAAACGCGGGATAGATTCTCATGGTTGCAGCAGGCTGTTCATGTATTACGTGAGACTTCAAAGAAAACAACAACTTCCTGTAACAAAACTTACAATTGTTAAAGAAACCCCTGGTACGGTTCGAATAAATGCAAATAATGGCATGGGACAAGTCGCTGCCAAGAAAGCAATGCAAATGGCTATCGATAAAGCAAAAAAAGTCGGAATTGGAATGGCGATCGTTGAAAACTCGAATCATTATGGCATTGCAGGTTATTATGCCTTGATGGCAACTAAACAAGATTGTATTGGAATGACTGGAACGAATGCACGTCCTTCTATTGCTCCTACTTGGAGCGTTGAACCCATGCTCGGCACGAATCCCTTTACGTTTGGCGTGCCCACCGATTGGGACTTTCCATGGATTGCTGATCACGCAACTTCAATCACGCAACGAGGCAAGATCGAGACTTATGCCCGGCTCAATAAAGATGCCGTGAAAGGTTGGGTAATTGATGAGAACGGAAATGCCGCTACAGATTCCAAGAAGATTTTATTAGACATGCTCGATTTCAAGGCTGCCTTAACTCCACTTGGAGGGATTGGCGAAGAATTAGGCGGACATAAAGGATATAACTATGCAACCTTTGTTGAAATAATGTCTTCATGTTTTACACAGGCAAACATGTTACAAGCATGCCTTGGAATCGGTAAAAACGGTGAATTCGTTCCATATAACTTAGGTCATTTCTTCATAGCCATGGATCCTTCGGCTTTCTGTGATATAAACGAATTCAAGAAGAAAACTGGGGACCTACTCCGTCAATTGGCAGCCGCAAAGAAACAACCAGGTGCAAACCACGTTTATGTCGCAGGTGAAAAGGAATTTCTTGCTTTTGAAGAACGCAAGAAAAGCGGAGTGCCAATTTCGAAAGTCACGCAAAAACAATTCCTCAAGATTCGGCATGAATTGAAATTAGAAAAATATGATTTTCCCTTCGATGTTGATTTTACAAAGGAAGATGCAACTGGTTGGTAAACCAGTTCTAAATCATTTTTTATTGAAAATCGTATCAAATTCCTCTTGGGCTCTTTCGTAATCATCAGGTCGTCCTATATCGAGCCAATATCCATCATATTTGTAACCCTTAACAATTTCACCAGAATTGATTAATTTTAAAATCAAATCGGGTAAATCATAGTACTCGCCTTCAGGAATGTATTTTAATATTTTTGGCTCAAATACATAAATTCCCATGCTCACTCGATAATTAATGGACGGTTTTTCGGAATAATTTATTAATTTTTGTGCATCATCGAGTTCAATGACACCATAATCAATCTTTACAGTTCGTTCGTGAAGGGCAATTGTTGCTATAGCTTTGCTTTTTTCATGAAACTTGATTAATGCATTGAAGTCCAAGTCTGTCAAAACATCTCCATTCATTACGATAAATGTTTCGGTTAATTGATCACCAAGCTTTGATAATGGTCCCACAGTACCTAATGGCGTGTCTTCTTTTGAATATTTGATTTTAACGCCAAATTTGGAACCATCATTGAAGAATGCTTTAATGAGTTCTGCTAAATGACCTGTTGCAAAAATAAAGTCTTTAATTCCGAATTTTACAAGTTGCTTGATCAGGATTTCTAAGATGGGTTTATCACCGATAGGGACTAAGGGTTTTGGAAAAACAACCGTATATGGTTTTAAACGCGTGCCTCTTCCCCCTGCAAGAATGACTGCCTTCAAATGCATGAACCTCGCTTAAGTCACGTACATTTTCGTTTTATATTGTTGTAGATTTGCTTTCAGCCAATTTATCGTTTTTCTTAACCCTTCATCAAGTGAAAAATTGGGCTTCCAATTAAGAATTTTCCTTGCTTTTGAATTATCAACAAGCAATCGTTCAACTTCAGATTTAGGAGGTCGCTTGCGCTTGTCTTCGGTTATTATCTTTATTTTTTTATTCATTATTTCTGCGATCTTATTTGCCAAATCTCCTATCGAAATTTCAAAATTTGAACCGATGTTTATTTCTTGTCCAATAGCGTTGGACGTTTCGGCCATTTTCAAGAATCCATCAACAGTATCAAGCACGTAAGTAAAATCCCGCGTGGGATGTAATGAGCCCAAGTGGACTTCGTTCCCTTTAAATAATTGTGAAATGATCGTAGGTATAACAGCGCGTGCAGATTGACGAGGTCCATAAGTATTGAAGGGTCGTAGAATTCCTATCGGGAGGTCAAAAGACCTGTAAAAACTCTCAGCAATTTTATCAGCACCGATCTTACTTGCGGAATATGGAGATTGACCCTGAAGAGGGTGTTTCTCATCAATTGGAACATATTGAGCCGTGCCAAATACCTCACTCGTTGAAGTATGAATTATCTTTTCAACAGGATATTCTCTTGCAGCCATCAAGATATTTAACGTTCCGAAAATGTTTGTTTCGATCGTTTCCCGTGGATGAATATAAGAATACGGGATTGCTATCAAGGCACCCAGATGGAATATTAAATCCTGTTCTTTTACAAGTGCTCGGATGGCATCGGAATCGCGCATGTCCCCCAGAACGACATTTAATTGCTCTTGTTTTTCCTCCGGCAATAGTTCTAACAATCCCCAATCATTACGTGAATTGTACCGCACAAAAGCAGTGACATCAGCACCTAACTCGCATAGTCTTTCAGTTAAATGGCTTCCAATGAATCCGCCTGCTCCTGTCACCAATACTTTTTTCTTTTTCCAGTCCAGAACGATCACCAAATTATTCTATCACGATCTCATAAAGAATTCACTTGCAAGTATTCTTCATGTTGTTTTGTTAAAAAAACATTCTATTGCATTCACGAATTTTCTTGCGATTCCCATGCGTTCATATTTCTTGATTTTTTCGGGAACTTTTCCCCGTTGTAACTCATTTTTCGAATATCTATCAAATAACTCGAGAATTGCTTTCTTCAATCCTTTCACATCTTTAGGGTCAACAATTGTTACATTTTCAAACAATCGCAAGAGTTCTGCATTCTCTGAATTCAGTGGAACAACTGCTAAAACATGATTTCCAGTTCTTAGATATTCAAAGCATTTAACAGAATATCCAACCTGTTTGGCATTATTCTTGGCATGATATTGGAAGAGCAGGTTTACATGGGCAGAACATATCAGGTCTATCGCCTCTTTTTGCGGTAGATTGCCCTTGAATTCTATTATTTCGTCTAATCCCGCTTTTTTCATGTAGTCTTGAAATGGTTTCACCATCGAGCCTGCAAAAATGACTTGCATCTTCACTTTCATTTCAGGATTTTCGTTAATTATTTCTTGCAATGCCTTAAAAAAAGGAATCGGATTATTCAAGTGGAAGCCATATAAGTTTCCAGCGTGTACCATCGTGAATTTATCGAATTTCACGAGCCGTTGATTGAGAAACATCTTTTCTTCATAACCATTCGTGACTATGAGCATTTTATTCTTCGAAATTCTTGCAAATTTTTGCCTTACTAAATTAATGCAACCAGAAGTTACAAAACTCAACAGGTCTGAATATTTTAAAATTAGTCGATCAAACATCATAGCCAAACGTCGGTAAAGTCCATTTGAATACGTGAGGTATAGATTTTGACTCCATACATCTCTAAAATCGGCAATCAAAAATTTTTTCGTGAACATTTTCAAAAAAAATGCAGTAATGAGGCAGCTATATGAAGGAACTGATGTGAGAAACACATCAATGTTATATTTTTTAAAAATATATAATCCTTTTATTACAGAGAGGAGCCCCCATGTAATATTTCGATCGGGAAAGAGAAATTTATGCGATAACATGTTCAAAATAGAATGTCTATTAAGTGGTAACTCGGGAACGGTGTGAACTCTCACTTCTTTAGGGATGTCTTTCATTCGCTTATAATCGTGCGCAAAATAGGGATTATTTCGAATTGTCAAGACATGAACCTTCCAATTATTTTCTAAAAAAGCATTAATGAAGCTCAAAGCCCGAGGAATTAACACGGATGAAAAGGGAGGAAATCTGTTGACCAAAATAAGAACGGATTTTTCTTTCTTTTTCATTAAAAATCAACCGCGCTTTTTTAATTCTAAGGATTCTTTGTATTCTGAACATGATTCAAATTATTGATATTTCAAATATTCCTTTGAATAATGATTTAAATTAATTCGGATTTCGATTTCGATGAAAAGAATCTTGATAATTGGTGCAAATGGGCTACTTGGATATAATCTCTATCAAAAATTAAAAGATAAATTTGAGATTTATACATGTTCTCGCACGAAACGGGTTGAAATGGAAAACTTTTTCCTCCTTGATATAATAGATAGCGAAAATGTTCGGAAAAAAGTCATTGAAATCGATCCAGATGTCATAGTATTGACCGCAGCAATGACACGGGTCGATTTGTGCGAGAAAGAAAAGAGTAAAGCATGGGATGTCAACGTGGTTGGCACGCAAAATGTAGCCGAAGCCTGTCGGAGCATTAATTCGAAATTGATTTACATTTCAACGGATTACGTGTTTGATGGAACCAAGGGTAAATACGTAGAGAATGATACAACTAATCCGATATCTCATTACGGCTTGACGAAATTAGAAGGAGAAAAAAGAGTAGGGGACTTATCAATAAATTGCATCGTTCGGACGAGCGTGATTTATGGATGGAATGAAGTTTTTCAAAGGCAGAATTTCGTGACATGGATGCTGAACCAATTGAAATCGGGGAAGAAATCAACCATCATCACGAAGTGGTACAATACTCCAACGTTAGTCGACAATCTATCAGAGGGGATAATTCGAATTATAACAAAAGAAAAGACGGGACTGTTTCATATTGCTGGTGCGAATTGTATCAATCGATATGAATTTGCACTTGAAATTGCCAGAACGTTTGAAGAGGATATTTCATTGATTACACCTGTAGATAAATTGACATTATTAGCAAGGAGACCCGAAAAGCCTTGTCTGGATGTTTCAAAAGCTTCAACAGAGCTTGGTCTAAAATTACTTACAACGCAAGAAGGTCTAGATTACATGAAAAAAAACATAAAAAAATGGAAGAACTAATGTTTTTTTTACAATAAATGAATTTTCGAGGTAAATTCTACATGAAATTAATTGATGGTGTCAAGATTAAAAAGCTCAGGGTCATTCCTGATGAAAGAGGACATTTGTCCGAGATATTGCGTTCTGATGACGAAATTTACGAGAAATTTGGTCAAGTTTATTATACAACGGCATACCCTGGAGTAATAAAAGCATGGCATTACCACAAATTACAATCAGACAATTTCACGTGCATTTTTGGCATGGCAAAGATCGTTCTTTTTGACGATCGAGAAGGATCTCCAACTAAGGGAGAGGTTAATGAATTCTTTGTTGGCGTGCACAACCCACTTTTAATTCACATTCCACCGCTAATTTACCACGGCTTCAAGTGTATTTCTGAGACCGAAGCCCTTCTCATAAACGTCCCGACAAACACGTATAATTATGATGACCCTGACGAATACAGGAAACCATTTGACGATCCATCCATTCCATATTCGTGGGAAAGGAGAAATTATTGAATTGGAAACGATTTTAGTTACCGGTGGGGCAGGTTTCATCGGTTCGAATTTCATCAGATTCGTATTAAGTAATTTCAAAGAATATCAAGTAATAAATCTAGACTTTTTGACGTATGCAGGTAATTTAAGTAATCTAAAAGACGTTGAAACTGATAAAAAATATAAATTTATTTTTGGGGATATTTCCGATAAAAAGATCTTCGAAAGATTGCCGAAAAACATTGATTATATAATTAATTTTGCTGCGGAATCGCACGTTGATAGGTCCATTCAGGAAGCAGGAATATTCTTGAAAACAAACGTCCTTGGAACACTGAATTTACTCGAACATGCAAGGTCAATTTCAATTAAAAAATTCATCCAAGTTTCAACAGATGAGGTTTATGGAAGTCTAGATGAAACGGGTAAGTTTTCCGAAACCACAAATTTGAGTCCGAACAATCCCTATTCGGCTTCAAAGGCTTCCGCTGATCTCTTCGTGAATTCGTATCATAAGACCCACGAAGTACCCGCGAACATCACACGATGTTCAAATAATTATGGTCCATATCAATTTCCGGAAAAGCTCATCCCATTGACCATAATGAGGGCACTTAATGACCAAGAGATCCCCGTATATGGAGACGGAACCAACATTCGAGATTGGATACACGTTGAAGATCACGCTCGGGGCATCATGACCGTGTTACAAAAAGGAAAAATTGGAGAAATCTATAACATCGGAGGAGGAAATGAGATTCAGAACATAAACTTGGTAAAAAGCATCCTCTCTCAACTGAACAAACCATTTGATCTAATTTCTTTCGTGGAAGACAGAAAGGGGCATGATAAGCGTTACGCCATTGATTTCAGGAAAATCCACGAAAAACTCAGCTGGTCTCCAAAGATAGATTTCAAGAAGGGTCTTGAAAATACGGTACAATGGTATAAAAATAACATTGACTGGATAAGGAACATTCAAGACGGGTCATACTTAAAAATTCGTGAACAATTTTTTAAAGGATGATCTATTTCTCGGATTCATTCCAAAAATAGCTTTGATTGTTTGCCGATGATTAATTTATTCCCTTTTGGATAATGATCAGAGTCCAAAATCTCGCAATCCGTTCCGATCAAGCAGTTCGTGAGTTTTTTCCTACACTCGATTTTGGTCCCTTGCATTATGATTGAAGATTCCAGTTCACAGTTTTTTAGCGTGCAATTATCTCCGATGGCACAATAACTACCAACGAAAGCATTTTCTATCGTGCAATTCTCGCCAATTATGAGGGGGCCAATTAAATAACTGTTTTTCGAAATTGTCGTGTTTTTACCAATTCTGACTCGACCTTTTACAGTAGTATCTTTCGTGACAGTTCCCTGAATGTCCGTTTTTATCAGATCCAATACTAGATGATTAGCATCCAAGATATCTTCAGGTTTTCCCGTGTCCTTCCACCAACCCGTTATTATGTCCGCCTTCACTTTATATTTGTTCTTTAACAGCATGTCAATTGCATCAGTGATTTCCAGCTCATTTCGCCACGAGTATTTCAACTGGTCGATCATCTCAAAAACCATCTTCCTAAAGAAGTAAATACCGACCAGAGCTAAATCAGACTTAGGCTTTTTTGGTTTTTCTACCAAATTCAAGACATTTCCATCGGTATCCAGTTCTGCCACACCAAATCGTTCGGGATTTTTGACACGTGTCAGTAGTATGTGTGCATCGTGATTTGATTCTTCGAATTCTCGAACCAGTTCCTTGATGCTATAATTTAAAAGGTTATCACCCAGGATAACAACAAAGGGTTCATCTTTAACAAAATCTCTTGTCAATTTCACGGCATGAGCTATGCCGCGAGGGGCATCCTGTTCGACATACGTGATGTTTAGACCAAATTTAGAGCCATCACCCACTTTTTCCTTGACTTCTTCTCGAGTTTCTCCAACAATAATGGCAACGTCATCTATGCCGGAAATCTTGATATCTTCGAGCAAATAGAAGAGTATGGGCTTGTTCGCCACGGGAATCAATTGTTTTGCTTGAGTAAAAGTAAATGGTCTTAATCTGGTACCTGATCCACCAGATAAAACTACAGCTTTCATTTTGCATCACTTTTTTCGAGAGTTAGAATCACGATGATCAATTATTTCTTTAAAAAAATTCTCTAAACGATGGAAATTCTTTTCAAATGTAAGTTCCTTGTAATTTTTTAAGGCATCTCGTTCATGTTTCTTCATGAATTCAGCATCAAGGAGCTTGTTTCTCAAGTCATTGATGTCATTATATGTGAATCCAAGTTTATATTTTCTTAACACGTGCTCGCATGCACCGAAATAGCCCTTTGGTAAGACAATGGGAATCCCAGCAGGAATCGCAGACAAGAATCGTAGTGGGAGGCTGTTCCAGAATCGATCATATCTTCTATTTATGTTATAAAGCACTATGCAAGCATCATATTTCGTCAAGTCATCTGCAAATGCTCCATTATATAGCATCTCCGTTGGATAACCCTTGAAGAAATGCAAGTAATCGTTTTTTGGAAACGTTCTGGTCGAATGAACGAGATGAAAGTGTATTTTTTGAGAAGTGATTTCTTGAACTTGTTGCCGGATGTCATCCCAATCTCTAAATTCAAAATCGGTGCGCCCAATAAACACTAAATGAGGTTCGTTATCGGTTTTGGATAACTTTTCAAGGCGTTTTTTGCAGAAATAACTTTCTTTAAAGTATTCCATTAAGACGATATCTTTTCCCTTTCCTTTTAAATTAAACTTGTCATTGAAATATTTCAACATGTAAGGTGATGAATGAATTCGACCATCTAATTGCTTGAAAAAAGCTTCGTGGATCGGGTCTCCTCTCGTTCCATCTCCCACGATGCTCTGTCCGTAAGGATATGATTGTATGCTATGAACGATGGGAATGTCATATTTCCTCTTGATTATATTAATTTCAGCAATGATATTGGCTCCCCAGAAACTGAAAATGAGGTCAAACCGGTTTTTGTTTATTAACTTTTCAACTTGTCGCACGTTAAATCTTTTTAGGTTCCGATAATAAGAATATCGCTCATAGAATTTTCGTAAATGAATGCGAATCGACTCGAATTTGATTTTATTCCAAAAGAAAATTGTCAACCGTTTTTTATCAAGGACTTGAGGTGTTTGCTTTGTGGAATCAGCCGAAGAATTTGAGCCCTCGACAGATCTGTCAGGAGCGATGTAAAAATTCGTATATTTCAAATTCTTCATGAGTTCATCAGGGAGATTCACGCGGTTGGATTTATTAATGTTCAAGATCTCGATGTTGTATCCTTTCTCTCGAAGCATTGCAATATTGTTTGCCAGTAAATTAACTGAAAGAGGTCCCAGTATCAATATGTTCATTTTATAGCCCTTGACATCATTTTACTTGGAAGAAAGCAACTCGTATGCTTCTTTTAGAGAATGACACTCGGCTTGCCAATTATTCTGCCGGGCGTATTTTTTTACTTCTTTTGATATAGAAAGAAGTTTCTCCTTATTTTTAACACATTCGATTATTTTTTCGGCTAAACTTTTGGGAGAATTCCAATACGTGATGAAATCATCAACTTCTCTTAAATTATACATTGGTGTTGCAAGAACTGGGAGTCCTAAAGCGAAGTATTCATATAATTTTACAAATGAGGTGACGTGACCGTCTAAATATTTCGGGTCCATACAAATAATTCCAGCATCACATTTTTCAAGGATGGTAAAGAGAATATCATGAGTTAAAAACCCCGTAAAATGAATAGAATCGGCAACACCCAATTCAATTGCCAATTCTTTTAAAGCATCATATTCCGAACCTGCAATAACCAGTATAATTCTTTCATTTTTTAGGTATTGCATTGCTTTTATTAACAGTCTGATAGGTCTTTTCCTCCCTGCTAGCCCTCCATGATAAATTACCTTGAAGATTTCTTTATTATTTAGGTCTTCCATGAGTTTTTTGTTTGCGAGATCAAGCGTCTCAAACCCATGACGGCCTTCCATCTCCGTGAAATCCACGACGTTGCGTAAGACTTTCACTTTATCGGGATTAATCCTCATTGCTTTCAGGTAAAATCTTGCCATCAAATCATGAGTAACGATGAAAAAATTAGAAAATTTTGGAATAAATCGCTGGAATGGCAAGAATATGAAATATCGAAGCAAGTGATTGAGTTTTGATCTAAAAGAAGCCGTTTTAAAATTCGACAGGGCATATAGATCCCACGCTTCATGACTATCGTAGACCAGCGGAATTCCATGAACTTTTGAAATCAGAAGAGCCGGAATTGCCATTACAATATCATGGACGTGTAACACTTGAGGACGAAATTTTTTAATTAAATCAAACAGTAAAAATTTATTTTGGAAAATATTTGGCAGTAATGTTCTGATTAGAAGATTTTTTATGCTCCCAAAAGATATTATTTCTATAAAACAGTCAAATACCTTTCTCTTTTTTATGTAAGGACAAATTATTCGAATCTCGTGTCCTTGAGTCTTCAAAAATCTTGCTTCCTTCTCGACTCTAGAATCGGGAAGTGGCGTGTGGGAAAGCATTAAAACTTTAATTTTTTGCACCTTTCAAGTCATTTCAACGTAAAAAAATCGGTTATATATTTGTATTGTTTATTTTCCGAAGAACTCCTTGATTTTCAATATGACAAAATCCCTTTGTTCTGCAGATAATGATGGGAAGAGGGGAAGTGCTAAGATTTCATTGGCATATTTCTCGGTAATTGGTAATTCAACCTTGGAGAAAGGTTCTTGTTTGAAAATGGGTTGCTTATGAATTGGAACGGGATAATATATTCCAGTTTCAATTCCATTTTGTTTTAAAAATTCACGTAATTCATCTCTTCTTTTTGATCGAATCACATATACATAATAAACCGAACGTGCCCATTCTTTTTCGATAGGAGTTGAGACAATTTCCTTTAATTCCTTGGTATAGACTCGAGCGTGTTCTCTTCTTTTATCGGTCCATTCATTTAGGTTTTTTAACTGTTCTTCTCCAATGGCACATTGAATCTCGCTCAAGCGATAATTTAATCCCAGATAATCGTGAAGGTATTTGGATTTACGTCCATGATTTCGAAGCACGTGAACTTTTTCATGAATTTCTTCATCATTGGTGACAATCATCCCTCCATCGCCGCCCGTGGTCATATTTTTCGAAGGAAAGAAGCTAAAACAACTAACATCCCCGAGTCCCCCGACTTTTTTTCCGTGATATAATGCGCCATGAGCTTGACAAGCATCCTCAATGACTTTTAAATCGTGCTTGCTTGCGATTTCCATTATCGGTTTCATATCCGCAGGATGCCCGTATAAATGAACTGGAATGAGAACTTTAGTCCGTTCGGTGATTAAGTCTTCAATCTTGGTGGGATCCATGTTATAAATTTCCGGGTCGATTTCAGCAAATCTCACCTTTCCTTTTAAGAGCAATACGGGACTTGCAGTTGCAATGAAACTGTTAGATACCGTGATCACTTCATCGCCAGGATTTAAGCCTAATGCCATTAAACTGAGATGAATTGCCGCAGTCCCTGAACTGACTGCAGTGGCATGCTTTGCCTCGCAAAAACGTGCGAATTCAGTCTCGAAATTTTTAGCATTCGGACCATTAATAAAACGAAGACTCTCTAAGGTCTTTATCACGGCTTGTTTCATTTGTTCCGTTATTGTAGGTCGACTAAGGGGAACTTTCATCTTTTCGTGCCTCATTATAGATAAGATTTTAAGATCAAATCTTTTTTTTTATTTTCTCTTCAGAAAATCATCAAAATTTATGACTTTTTTTTCTTTCATTGATTCTACTGCTGCTTCGACCATTTCAATCGCTCGCACGCCCACTTCAGCACTCGCTACTGGCTTTTTTTTCTTCTCGATAGCATCATGAAAATCGGCATATTCGAGTTTCATTGGCTCTTCTTTTTCAATTTTAGGAAGTAATATGTCGCCTTCTCGAGTGGCCCACGTAAAGGTCCCAAAATCCGAATATTTTGGAATGATGCCCTTGTCATAAATCATTAAATCCTGACTAAGGGAGTTTAAAGTAATGCTTTTTTTCTCCCCAACGACAACAATGTTTCTTGTTTTCATCGGAGTCAACCAACTCACAGAAATTTGCCCAATAGTGCCCGTATGGTACTTTGTTGAGATAAAAGCCACGTCTTCTAATTGATTGTTAAAAAAAGTGCCACCAAAAGTAGACAATTCCGTTGGATATGGAATATCTAACACATCACTGAGAATATCTAGGTCGTGTATCGCATAATTAAAGATGGCTCCGCTATCATTTCTCGGCACGCGTAAGCCGAATCGATTGGAAGTCATGAAAAAAATCTTACCCAAATCGCCGTGCTTGATTTTTTCTTTGATGAATTTTATGGCGTTATTGTAGCGGAAAATATGACCGACCATTAACGTCAGATCAAGTTCTTCCGCCAAGTCCTTTAGTTCCCGAGCTTCTTTAGAACATAAAGTAAGAGGTTTTTCAACCAGCACGTGTTTTCCCGCTTCCAAACTTTCTTTTACGAATTTATAATGCGTGTCGCTCGGGGTGCAAATAGTAACTGCTTGGATGTCCGCATCTGATAAAACAGAGTGATAATCTTTCGAAGTATTTACTTGATAGATCTGCTGGTACTTCTCAACATTTACTTGCTTAACATCGACTATGACTTTCAAATTAAATTGCATGGATTCTTTTAGAACCCGTACGTGGTTCTTCCCCCATTGACCAATTCCGATAACAGCAATATTTATCATGTCTTTCTCTCTTTCATTTTTATTGGAGATTTTCAGTAGTTTCTCCAAGACTTGTTATTTAAAACTTCTTAATAATCATGTTAAAACTGCATTGAAAGGATTTTAGGTCCAAGATCATACAAACATGAAAACGCAATTCATCAGGAGGCATATAAAACAACACAAGTTAAAATTTAGTGGCATGTTTTTTTAGAATTCGATATACTCTTTCGATTTTTTCAAGATTCTTGTCAAAATTTCCTCCTTTTTCCACTAATTTTCGAGCATTGTTCCCTAATGCATGTCTCTTTTGAGCATTTTCGATGAGCTTCCGAATTTTTTCCGTGAGTTTCCCAACATCCTTGCTTGGTACCAAAAAGCCGCTTTTTTCGTCCTCGATCCATTCGGAAACTCCACCCACATCAAAGGCAATGACAGGAAGTTCATTATACATGGCTTCTAACGTGGAGGCGGGACATCCATCGGAGAGAGATGTTGAAATGTAAATGTCTGCGGCTTGAAGATATTTTACGAGCAGTTTTTCGGATATAAAACCCAAGAATTTCACGTTTTTCTCCAAATTCATCTTCTTTAGATGTTCCTTGATCACTTTTTGGGTTGGTCCCACGCCCGTATATACGAATTGTAGATTTGGATAGTCCTTTTTCAATCGTTGGAGTGCCAGAATCTGATACACGTGTCCATAAATGGGCTTGAAAGCACGCATAGAAAGAATTATCGGGGAGTTTGGATCCAACCCTAATTCTGTTTTTAGAGCAGTCTTGTCCTTAATGGGTTCTAAATATTTACTCAGCTTGATTCCAACATAATTTACCATTATTCTTTTGGGGTTTCCGTGCAGTTTGATGACGTGCTTCTTAATATCTTCAGAAAATGCGTGAATGAAATCAGCAAAACGGATGGCATGAATGCTAAAAAACTTGTTTAGTGTAACTTGGGAATGTTTTAAAACATCGGACCCTAATAACGTGATTAAAAGTGGGCGATCTCTTGTAAGAGCCGCTGTATTTCCATATAGTTTCAAATCAATAGCATGTATCACGTCAGGTTTAAACTTCCTTATATAATACTTTAATAGAATGGCAGTTATCCACTTCTTGACGAAGGGAAAACCTATGTTCAAGATGGGAATGCGCGGTTGTAACAATTTATAACCGTAATCATTACTATCAAAAGATCTCTCAAACGTGAAGAGGCAAACATCATGTCCTTTATCATAAAAATATTTTACAATTCGTTGGACATGAAGCATCCGAGAATTGCCTACAAACAGTATTTTCATTGGACTTCACGGGTCGAAAAATTCATGATATTTTATTTTTTATCTTTGAGGTTTAATCGTTCGGTAAGGAAATACTCCACGTATGAATCCGAGCCCGAATCCTATATGAATTATTGGATACATGAGAATCAAGTAAATTGCGCCTTTTTTGTTTTCAAAGCGAGTGATAGATTTAACTGTAAAAAGCAAGGTTAACAAGAAGTATAATCCAAGAACTGCTACAAAAAACCATTGAAGAACCGTATCAAATGGAATATTTAAAAACGGAAAATTTCCAAGCAAATAATAACGAAAAAACACGTTCACAATGAGAGTTATTAGAGCAAGAATTCCAAATCCAAAAAGATAAATCACGAATAATGTTGGAACCAAATAGTATATTCTAAAAGAATCGTGATGTTTTTTCGTTATGAGTGCTCTTGCTTGACCAAACTCGTACATTCGCTTGTAGAATTTTTTTATTGTAGTTCTTCGATAGAACTTGACTTTTGCACGCGTGGTTGCCAGAATCTTATAGCCTTTCTTCCGTATGCGATAATTCATTTCAAAATCATCGCCACTAAAAAGTTTTTCATCGTGCATTCCGACTTCCAGTAAAACCGACTTTCTATAAAAAGCAAAAGATACGGAATTCACTTCATATACATCGCTTTTTTTATCCGAAGTGATTTGTTTCGATTCTGCGGTTTGAAATCCTCCAAAAGCCGAGTTGAGAGCTATTTGTTGAGCTTCTGTAACAGGGTTGGCGTTAGCCGTTAGCGTCGTGCTTCCAACAGCTGCAACGTTCCTACCGCTCTCTATTAAAATGGTTGATAATGTCGATATCCAGTCATGAGGAGCAATTGTATGTCCTCCAATTAGTCCCAGAATTTCAGCCTTCGCTTCAAGTATTCCCATATCTAAGCCAGGAGATGCCAATTTTTTTTGATTATCTAGCATCTTGATGCGTCCAGGATGCATTTTCATGATATTCTCAATAATATTTCGCGTGTTGTCCTCCGACATTCCTTCCGCTATGATGATCTCATATCGATCCATGGGATAATCTTGATTTAATAATGCCTCTAGACATTCTTGGATGTGCTTTTCTTCATTCCTTACAGGAATGATAATAGAAATAAAAGGAGTTTCTTCTTCGCTCATCAATCTTCACGAAAACTGTTCATTCTCTTTTTTTCATTACTTTACAGGGATTTCCGAACGCAATTACATTAGGGGGAATATTCTTCGTCACAACTGAACCTGCACCGATTAAGCTATTTTCGCCGATTTCTATCCCGGGCAAGATAATGGCACCCGAACCAATGGAACATTTCTTCCGGAGAATTGGTCCAATCAAAACAGATTTATCCCGTGCGGGCGGAAATTTATCATTCGTGGTTTTTGCAAATGGTCCCATAAATACACCATCTTCAATCGTGACACCCCACGTGACATACACGCCGCTTTGGATGCTGACGTTATTTCCTATATTGCAATTTCCATCGATTATGCTATTCGTGCCGATTATCACGTTATTTCCAATGGTTGTTTTTTCTCGAACCATTATATTATGACCGGTGATAAATCCATTACCTATCACGACACCACCATATATGATAGAACCTGAACGAATCGTAGCGTTTTCACCAATTATTAAAAGTTCATCATTGATACCCAGCTCAACATTATTTCCAATTTCAGTATCTTTACCAACCTTGACTTGTTCGTGGAAAATCACGTTTTTACCCAATTTTATAGATTCATCCATTCATTTCAACAACCGAATTCTTTTTGACTACGTGAAGATCGTAAGATGATTTCGTTAATCTAGTTTATCTTCTATAATACAAACCTTTTTATTTTTTTAAACATGGTTTGATTTAGTAATTTTTGCTGAGTCGAAATGACGAAACGAATCAGACAAAAAAATTATTAGAATGTTTATGGTAATTTCTTAACAAATTTGTTGATTCTGATAGAAAAGGGGCTATTAATTGAAGCCAGACGTCTCGATTGTAATTCCCGCCTATAATGAAGAAAAGACAATATACAATTTAATCAAAGGTATTCATGAAACGTTTAACTCGGGTTATGCCGAAATTATTGTCGTAGATGATGGTTCAACGGATAACACTACCAAATTAGCTGCAAAAATTCCAGGTATCAAAGTGTTGAAAAATGACAGAAATCTTGGCTATGGTGGTGCGATTCTTACGGGTATATTTGAAGCCAAAGGAGATATAATAGTAACCATTGATGGAGACGCGCAAAACAAGCCCAAAGAAATAAATTTACTCATTCAACCCATTTTAAAAAATGATTATGATTTTGTCGTTGGGGCTCGTCATAAGGGCATGACATTTAGTCCCATTCCAATTTTTAAGCGGGTCGCCGAAACCGTCGTTCGTTTTGTGTTGAAATTCATGTATGGAATTGATATTTCGTACTCGCAAAGCGGCTTTCGTGCGATGAAACGAAAGGTCTTACGTCGTATAATGCCCCTGTATGAGTATAAATTCGCTTTTAGCATGGAACTCTTAATGAAAACGGTTAAAAACGGGTTTCGGATAAAAGAAGTTCCCATTACGTTTATGGCCAGACCACACGGTTGTAGCCGTGTTAATGTCTTTAGGGATGGCTTAAGAATCATCTACGTGATGATAAAACACATTTTAATGAAGGAAAAATGAAATTATTTTTCCGTGGACTCGTCTTTCTTTTCTTTCTTGTCAGGTTTATTATCGCTTATCGTGAAATAGATTAATAATAGGATGAGCAGACCGATGATAAAGATCACGACGTACTGTCCACCGAAAGAGGTTAACAATACTTGAGGCCACCCGATAAATGGAATGTTCAAGATCATTCGTCCGATCACTTGTCGCCTACCACTATAGAAATATGGAGTGGGATAAGTGTCTGCGGCATCATTATTGTCTCCTTTTGTCTTAAACCATTTGCCATTATAATAGCTGTTATTATTTGCGGGTTGATTAATGATGGGCACGATGTCATTATCTTCATAAATTTCAATGACTCGATGGATGACAGGATATCCCGGTTTGGAACCACCCCAAAAATCAGTATAAAAAATAATAATGTCACCGACTTGTACTTGATCTTCCGGAATGCCTTGAACAACTATGAAATCACCCACGTTGAGCGTTGGAACCATGCTTGTAGAAATTACGACAGTATAAGGCATCTCGGTTTGAAGCGTGATCATTGAACCGAAAAAAAATCCTCCGACAGTTCCAAAGATAGTGCCGATGATCAGGATTAGGACAAGGAACTTCTTCACGAGTGAGTTTTTAAAAAAATGTTTGAGTCGGTTTTTCGCCGTCATTTTTTCTGTCATCTGACTTCAATCTGTCTTCCATTAATCGCGTTCGGGTTTCACGCGACGAATATCTCTCGTAATGAACATGTCTGCAAGTAATGCAAATAGAAGAATTTGAATTCCCAAGATCAAGAGAATTGCACACAACATGACAAGTCCCACGTGGTATGCTCCAATGCCTGCCGCAGTGAGAAAGAGATAATATGCTCCGACCAAAATGCCCAATGCCATAAAAACAACGCCAAATGAACCAAAAAGGGATAGCGGATGATAATCACGGTAAATTCGTAATCCTATTACGGAGACATTTAAGCCATAATCTGCAGGATCTGATATTAGACGGGATTTTCCAAAAGGTCTCTTGAGGAATTTCACGGGAACATCGATGAGTCGAAACCCTTCGTAAGCCGCTCTGATGATCATCTCCTGAGTATAGCTATAATTAGACGTGATGGGAATTTCTTCTAGGATTTCCTTACGGAAAGCACGAAAACCCGTTGCAGAATCAGTTAAATGAAGGTCGGTAAAGCGGTTAGTAGCCCATGTAAAGACTTTATTTCCGAGTTTTTTAACGAAACTCATTCTTTCAATAGACCCTTTTTCCATGAATCTAGAACCCAGTGCCAAATCTGCTTCATTTGACAAGATTGGTTGCAATAATTTTGGAATTTCATCAGGGTCATATTGTCCATCCGCATCAATCGTTATGACGATGCTTGCATCGAGGCGAAGTGCATTTTTAAACGCTTTTTTCATGGTCACTCCCAATCCCATTTGATAATCATTCGAAATCACCAAAGCTCCCGCATTTTTTGCAACTATAGCGGTCTTATCAGTAGAGCCATCATTTATTACAAGCACTTCTGTAACGTGTTTAAGCGTTCCTTTTATAACTGTACCAATAGAACCTTCTTCATTGTGTGCGGGGATGATGGCAACGATTTTCGGCTTATCCATGAAATTTGGTAACTTCGTTGAAACCAAATAGGGCGCCTTCCTCTTGCGGTAAAAAAGCCTGCTAATGTAATGAAAAATTAAAGTTGCAAACCCACCTAAGAAACACCACCAAGAAAACATGATGAAGAGAGAAAGTACGTTAAATACAGGCCAAAATATGAGCGGCCAAGTAAACGCCAAAATGATATAGTGCAATAAATTTGGATAAAAGATGAATATGTCGATGAAAAGAAATATGATCCCAATTAATAGAGACCCTACCAGCACTAGAAATGCCAATGCTAACAGGGACCATGCAATGCTCCTGAGAATAGGCATGTCATTTTCTCCAGTTTCTTTTTGAATTTCAAATAAGAATTTAAATTTTTACGATAAAAGTATTTATGTAATGAAAGAAAAAAACAATCTCTCAATATTGATGATTACGCACAAGACAGAATCTTTTGTAAGGGACATTGCACGGTTTGTGCAGAAAAATGGACACGATGTATATTTATATGGTCCAATGCCATCCAAGAAAGATCTAAAACCTTTGCTTTCTTCGGGTGTAAAGTTGTTTCCCATGAATATAAAAGGTATTCTAACATCTGGAGAAAAAATTGGTGACAATTTTTTGAGTTCTCCAAGAAAGGAAATGATTAGGTTCGTTTTTGCTTCATTGAAGACACTCAGTAGAATTTTATTGACATATCGAGTTGATGTAATTCATGCTCATTGGGTACTTCCATCAGGATTCATTGCAGGTATTCTTTCACGCATCTTCAGGATCCCTGCCATCGTAACAGCACATGGACGTTCAATTTATTTGAATCCTCAAGTTGGTTTTATCGTGCCGCAAAAGCGCTATGCGAGAATTTTACTTGAAATGTCATTTCTAAATTTAAAAAAAATAGTAGCTGTAAGCAGAGATGCCATTTTTCATGCTCTCCAGCGCGGTGCGAAACAGGATAGGTGCGTGGTAATTTATAACGGAACTGATGAACAATTATTTAATCCCGATGTTTCAGGGATGAACGTGAAATCAAAATGGGGACTGAAAAAGGATTTCGCACTTGTTGCGGTGAGAAAATTCTACAAGCGAAAAGGATTACAATATTTAATTCAGGCACTCCCAGGCGTCATTGATGAAATCCCAGACGTGAAGCTAATACTTCTCGGGGATGGTCCATTAAAAAAAACCTTAGAACGCCAAGTTAAAGAATTAAACATTTCTAATCACGTGATTTTTACGGGAATGGTTCCCAATAGAAAAGTTCCAGAGTATTTAGCTGCAGCTGACGCGTGCTTGGTTCCTTCTTTAGAAGAAGGTTTCGGTGTTGCAGCTGTCGAAGCGATGGCAATGAAAAAACCCTTGATTAGCACGCAAGCGGGAGGATTAAGAGAAGTCGTTGATGAAAAAACGACAATACTTGTTCCTCCCCGAGATTCCCAGGCCATTGCTCAAGCAATCATTCGCTTGTGGAAGAACCCAGAAATGAGAAAAAAACTCGGTGAAGCCGGACGTAAAAAAGTTCTCCAAAAATTCAACTGGAACCGAGCTGCAAGAGAATATATTAAACTCTATAATCAAATACTCAAGCATTCATAACGTAGTCTTTTTTCTTTTAGCAAGTAGAAGATTTTTCTGAGCAGAGACTGTTGCTCTTGCAAGAAGTAGCCATCCTTCTAGATCATTATTTAGAGCAAAGGAAGTCACGCAGACATGGTTTAAGAATTTTCGTGCCATCTTTAATTTTTCTTCTTCTAAAACTAATTCTTGTGCGTCATTCACGTTCATTAATGCAGAAAGTAGCAGACACGCAGTTACGTAAACATAAAACCTTGGGGAGGCATATCCCCGATTAAAGATTCCTGTAATAATTCTACGAAAACATCCATTTTTAATTTGGAATTTTAGATATTCATGAGCCTGAATGAACCGCGACAGAAGAGGTCCAACTAAACGAACCACGGCACGTTTATCCTTCAAGTAGTAAGATATATATTCTGAATAGAAATTGATTTTGAGATAATTGAAGAGATCAAAATTTACCATCTTTCCAATTAATTCACCTTTTGTGGCATGAGTTTTGATCATATAACCCAAAACCGTGAGGAGATCTTTTTTTGTTTCCATCCAAACGCTTGCTAAGCCATTTTCAAAAGGACTTGAGATTGGTTTCAGTTTATAAGAAGTACAGGTTTTTACTTTCATTGTAAGATCAGGTATTTTTTCTTGAAGATCTGGCATTTTTCGTGAAAGTACTTGATCAAATAGTGAAGCTCGTTCTTCATAAGTAGGGGCATAGAAATTCCCTGCTAAGGAAAGAGCAGTACAGATTTCGACATACGTCTTTGCACATTCATAAATCAGAGACTGTCCTTTCTTCGAATCTGGAGTGATTTCAGAATCCCAAGGATTATTTTCTAAAAGTCCAATTAATTTGTTACAAAGAATTCGAATTCCGCTTACCCTTGCAATTCTTGCGGATGTTAGAGGGATGAGATGAAGTAAATTCTCACCATGTAAAATTAATCCATTTTTCTTCAACTCATAATTGCTCAGGTCAGGAGGGAGCTTGCGTAACTTTCGGCATGAAATGAACTCGATATTTATGTGAAAATCACCAGGGGCATGACCTTCATACCATTGGCTTGATATTCCCAAGATTGAATTCAAAGAATCAATTAACTGCTTGTATTTCGTTGAACTGATCTGCTCATCCGTGATCACGACCAAATCATAATCCTTCAGGGGAATAACCTGATTTGGTTCCTTAAAATAGACAGACCCTTCCCCACGAGCAAAACCTCCAGTTAATATAATAGCATTAACATTCACGATTCGAGTCCTAATCTCACCCACGATTCTTTGTAGTTGATTTTCAATGTATTGATCAACTACCGGATCATCAAATTTTGAATATTTTCCCATCAACACTCCTCTTTTTCGACAATCAATTGAATGGTTTTCCTGGAAGTTTTAATTCATTTTGAAGGTTCATTAATTTCAAAATAGTTGGAACGAAGTCAATGAATTCTCGGTGTTCTTCATTTTTGGTAGAAGTGTTTTGCCCATCCTGACAAAGGAAGAATGGATCTAATTCGGAATTCTTGACGGGATAACCGTGCATTCCCTTGATAAAATTTTTACCTTGATAATAATTAGGGGTTAGGAGCGTTCCCTTATCCGCTAAAAAGATTAAATTTCCATTTCGATCACGCATTTCTGGAGAAAAATTTAAGTGATACTCCTGCAATTCATCACCATTTAACACGTGTCCTCCTTTTAAATTTGATAATTCTTCAGCAATTTCGCCAATCACCCTTGTATCTCGCACAAAAAATCGCCACAAAATAGAATCTAAGAAAGAATCAAATTTTGATCCGTGTTTTTTCCTAAGAGCTTTTAATATTGGTTGAACGGGAAGAGCTTGAGTTACATTCGTCATGCCGTGGTCCGAAAATACGATAAATGAAGGATTTTTAAGCATTTTCTCAAAACCCTGCATAATATATTTGACTTGAGCATCAGTTTTCCTCAAGCATTCACGAGTTTGTCTTGAGCGTGTTCCCGTTCGATGTTGAACACCATCTAAATTAAAAAACCTAATGAAATAAAAATCTCTTCTTGTATTGCTTCCCAAAATCTTCATGACTGCTTTCATCGTATCGGAGTCACCGTGAACGTTGGGGAAGTTTACAATTTCATATGAAATCTTATTTACGCGAAATACATCAAAGAGAGTCTTGACACGTCCCAAAGCACCCTCTTGATCAATCCGCTTTGGCATGGCAAACGCAAATTTATGCAATTCATCCCATGGAATTAACGTGGTGCGAGGAAACTGTGAAAATCCATATATTTTCTTTGTAAGATGGCAGATAGGGGCGGTTAGGATTTTTCGGAGAGTCAAGTTTTTGATCTTGTCGAGAAAAATGTCCTGAATCCCGGTCATTAATGGATTTTTTGTCCATTGAAATTCTGAATGAGCAGGAGAATATTGAAAATCTGTCCAAATACCGTGAATCTCAGCATGTTGACCTGAAAATAATGTCGGTTCAATCCCTCGAAATGATAATAAGGGAGTTATCCTTCCAAATATTGCTTTTTCAGAAAGATTGGAAAGGAAGGGAGTATTTTGATGCGTGATCTGCGAAAAACCCATTGCATCTACCATGATCATTACAAGAGCTTTCCTCAGTGCTTCACGCCTCCTAAAATGATCTTTCCGTGCATGTATCCGGCAAGATAAGAAAGTGAAAGAAAAGCATCCAAGATATTATAACGTCGTTCTTTAGTAATGAGTTTTGGTTTGGCAACTTGTCTTGATTTAGAAAGCCCGCCATCATATGCTCTTGTCATTAAATTCTTAAATTTGGTTCGTTCACGCGGAATAATGTGAGAAACAACTACTTTTGGATCGTATATCACTTTATAAAATCCTCTTAAGCGCAAGCAATAATCAGTTTCTTCTCCGCCGAGTAATGTTCCAGGAATTCGTCCCAAGTTCGTATCAAATTTTCCAATGTTATCATAAACTTCTTTCTTCAAGGAGAAATTACACCCAATGACTTTCTCCGTGACCATCACGTGATCACCTAAATCCATGAGTGATAACCATTCTCGCGCTAACACGGATTTCTTCACGATACTTGAAACGCGTTCACTCCAAATGGGCTGAATTTTACCACCGACTATTCCAATTTTTTCATCGTTAAGGAATCGTTCTCTGATCCTCCCAACCCAATCATTTCTAGCAATGGCATCATCATCAATAAATGACACGATCTCGCCTTCGGCACTTTCAACACCAGTATTTCTTGCATGACTCAATCCCAGACGATCTTCATAAACAATCTTGAATTGAAACTCATCTTGCAGTTTCAAAATCGTTTCACGATTCCTCGAATTTGTGATCACGATAACCTCATCGGGAGAACAGGTTTGATCCTTCAGGGATTGCAAGCATTGCTTCAAGAGCGGACCGCACGAGAGAGTTGGAACGCAAACAGAAATTGATGATTCAGTCATTGCCAAATTTAACCTCAAACACATAAATAGCTTTAAACGATATTTAAAACTTGAAATTTCAACTAAGAAAATAGAGGGTCAAATCATTTCAGATGACATGATAATCACGCCAAAATTCACCAAAGATTCCATGTATTCATTAACTTGGTTGGTGATTTACCGCCTTAGTGCATTAGTGGGGTCAATAATACTCGCAAATTTATTGTCTCCTGTCAAATATGGACTCTATGCAGATCTCATGGCTTGGGGTCTAATCTTGAGTTCATTTCTTACCTTGGGATTGCCTTCTGCACTGACCAAAATCATTTCAGAAAACAAAATAAAAGATCGAAAATTAAACGGCTCGATATTATTTATCACTTTCATCATCATGGGCGTTCAATCCCTTGTCGTGTTCATATTTAACCTTATCATTTCCAATTTTTTTATTGCGATGTTTTACTTCCAGCCGTTTATCGAAATCCTTTTCATTTTAATTGGCGTGCGATTGCTCTTTTCTGGTCCTGTCACGATAAATCAAGGAATTTTCACGGGCTTTAAGGAATTAAAGAAGCTTGCCATCATAATGTCAGTAGGGTATATCATTAGAATTCCCTTGATTCTTGGTTGTATATTAGTTTGGGATGTCCTTGGAGCATTTGTGGCTGAAATTCTCATAAACGTGATTTTCTTTTGTTCGCTCATCTACTTTCTGAGGAAATTCTTGGTGAAAGAACACCTAGAATGGAACTGGAAAAAGGCTAAAGAGAGCATCCGCCCAATTTATTCCCTATCCTTGCCAATCTTCCTCACGGTTATTTTTCCGCTAATTGCAAATTGGGTTGGCTTTCGTTTTTTGGGCATGTTTCATGCAGAAACATCTATCGGCATCTTCCAAATTGCATTCAACCTCGTCAGTTTATTACTCATAATTCCGACAGCCATCATTGCACCATTTTTACCACATATTACAGAACATTTTAATCAAGATAAAGAACGTTTTCGAATTTCCGTAAAAAAAATTTGTAAATTCTCCAGTTTACTCTTATTTCCAGCCATTATCACTATTGGTTTCTTAAGTCCTTTCATAATTTTAGTTTTTTATCCAAAATATTACTTGCTTGAAACCTTCACGACATTATTCATTCTTACATCGTATTCTTTTCTGGCTGCTTTAATCACGATATATTTGCAGGTTCTAATAGCAACTACTTCAACCTCGAAGATTATCCTTTTTGAAATTATTAAGAGCGGCGTGCAATTGTTTGCCACGTTCGTGTTTGTTCCATTATATGGTCTTTACGGACTGAGCATCTCATTTCTCATGGGTGTTTTCTTTCAATATTCATGTTATATTGGGTTTTTTGGGTGGAAACTAAAGATTTACGAGCGGTTCTCATCAATCCTATTCGGTTTCTCGTTAGTCATGATTCTCGTCTTTATATTTCCCTACTTGACGCTCTTTTCAATTAGCTTGGTCGTGCCTCTCGTTATTGGAATTGTTACCATCGTCATCATCTCACTCTTCTCATTATTCCTGATATGGCGCGATGAAACCTGTCGGCAATACTTGGTTAACATTTACAAGATGTTTTCGAGGGAGGGTAAAAAGGATTAACGTACTTCTTCTTACGGCTTATAACTATCCAAGCGCAGGGGGAATCTCTTCTTACATTGCAGTCCTGTCGAAAAGTCTGCAAAAAAGAGGCGTTAATACAGAAATTATTTCATTTAATTCAATGCATCTGTTCACTCAAATCTTTTTAAAAATTCTTTATAGCCTCCATCATGTTTCCCAACGTTTTTTTTATCCTTTATATCTGATTTGCTTGAAACGTGCCATTATCCTGCACCTGTTGATCCATCTCAAGTCTACAAGACATGACATCATTCATGCTCAGGATCCACTGAGCCTTCAATGCGCGCGTGTTCTTAAATACCTGCAAGGGACGAAATTGGCTTTGACCGTGCACGGTTTCCTTGCTGCAGAGACGTTGATAAAATTTAAATCAAGTAGCCTCTTTCTAAAGAATTTTCTACTTGCTGAAGAGAAAAAAGCCTACTCCCTTGCCGATCAAATAACGTGCGTGGAAGCAAGACGGAAAAAACACGTCTTAAAATTGATCAATAATTCACGAAAGGTAATTTCTCAAGCTAACTTCATTGATGGTTCAATGTTCAAGAAAAAACCCGCAAAATTTTTCGATGCCGCATTGCCGACCTTTCGATTCAAGATTCTCAATCCTAAACGACTGATTGAGTCTTCGGATCTTTCAACGTATTTAGATGCTGCTAATCGCGTTCAACAGGTCCGCAACGACATTGCATTCATTTTAACGGGTTCTGGTCATTTAAAGAAGCAAATTCGAGAAGAAATTCGAAAGCGAAAATTAAAAAATGCATTTCTTTTCGATCCGATCCCCCATCATGTCATGCCCGTGGCATATAATTCCGTTGATTTAATAGTCATCACGTCTAGACCAATAGGGGGGGTTACAGAAGGAATTAGCATTTCAATTCTTGAAGCAATGGCTTCTGAAAAACCAGTTATCGCTTCAGCCGTTGGAGGCTCACTTTCAATAATTTCCGATGGCCAAGATGGTTACCTAATACCTCCAAGCGACCCCGTAACTCTTGCAGAAAAAATCCTTGAACTCATCGAAAACAAGACTCTCCGAATCGAAATGGGGCGAAATGCTCGAAAGAAAATTCTTCTCAAATACGAACGAGATGAAGCAATAGAACGGATCTTGATGATATATCAGAAAACGTTGCAAAATACCTACTAGGAAAGGGACTTAAAAATTTCAAGATATCGAGAAAAATTTTTCCTCAAATCGTGATCGCGTCGAATTTTAGCATCATCAAACAATTTCACTTTTTCTCTAAATGATGGATCATTTACAATATCTTTTACATGTCGAGCAACCTGTTCATGATCACCAACATCAACGAGATACCCATTTCTCCCGGGAAATATTAATTCGGGTATTCCTCCCACCCGAGTTGCAATGATGGGAATCCCTCTTGCCATTCCTTCTAACAAAACCAATCCCACGCCTTCATTCTTGCTGGTTAACAGTAATACATCTGCCAAATCGTGATAATCCTTCAACATCCAAGGCGGAAGCGCCCCTAAAAAAAAGACACTATTGTCCAAACGCAATTTTTTCACCATTTTTTTTAATTTCTTCCTTTCAGGACCGTCCCCGATTATTAAAAGGCTAATGTCAATTCCATCTTTCACGATCAATTCCAGGGCTTTTATAACCACGTCGACCGCTTTAATCGGCACTAACCTGGCGACGCACGACATCACGAATTCGGTCTTGACTCCCAATTTCTGTTTCAGGCGCCTTGAGTCTTTTTGAGAAATTGATCTCGAACCGGCTCGAACGATACCGTGAGGGATGACGATGATTTTTTCAGGACGAGCGACGTGAACCAGTGCCAGATGTCTTAAGAACTGGTTGGGCGCGATGACGCGATCCGCCTGAGAAAGAATCCATTTCGTGATAAAGCCGAACGTCTTTGAAAATCGGTACAATCCACCGCCGTGCGTGGTTATTATTAGTGGAATCTTGAAAAACTTCTTGATCAATGCTGCCGAAAACCCTTCCGCAAGAACATCATTCGCCACCATCAATGACGGAAGCCCTCTCTTATTCACTTTTATAAAATTCCAAAAATAACTCAAGACAAGTGAAATGAAACGAATTACCGGCAGATTAAGGAAAAATATTCCATTAGTGCCGGGCGACCGAGAAGAACGAAAACAAGACTTGCGGACAAATACTTGAACACTTAACCCATTCCTCTCGAAGAAATCCCTTAATAACCCGGTATAGATCTCTTGACCACCAATATCAGGAGGATAAATACCTCTTGAGAACATGACAAGCTTCATTTCAACTAATAATCTAATGCTATCCATAAAAAATCATTTCATGTTCCAAAGCAATTCTTGACGTGACTCAAAATTAAAATATTCAGCTTTGAGAAGAATCCTCCGTGTAAACACGCGAACAATTAAATAGAACCCTTGAGCTCGATAATAAATCAGATGCTTTTTAAATCCCTTCGCACGATATCCGATTAGATACAAGCCCGAAACGAAAAGGCGAGATGAAAAAGGGAATTAATGGTCGTGAGAGAAAAATGAGCGAATTCATTAAAATCGCAGAGAGAAGGTGGATCGACAAAGAACAACACCATTTTATTTATGAGAAAAGTTATACACCAGAACAGGATGAAGTACTTAAACGACAAGGTGTGGACGTTTGTGCCGTGACTGAAGTGCGCGGTAGAGAAATACATAACAGAATCGAGTTTAGAAAAGGATCAAGTGTCGCCGTCGTGCCTTGTCTCCACATTGCCGTCCTGCAGGTAATACATAACCCCGATTCGGAAAGTGGTTTTGAGGAAGTTTCGACCGAAGAACACCCCGACCTGCAGCAGTTGCTCTCGCCAGAGGATCACCATTTTGCACTAAGATCAATGGTGCAGTGCCTGATAGAGAGGGGGATCCAAGACACGATGCTCGAATCCTTCAGGCGGGAACGCGAAACGGGCAAGGAACCGCTAGACTTCAACCACCTGATGCGCATGCAGATCGTAAAGGCACTCATGGAAATTGCCCCTGACGAAACGAAAGAGATGGCATTATTCCTGCTTGAATACGTAACAAGTGGCAACCTCGAAAGAGTCAAAACATTTGATGAAGATTTTCATTATGTATTCTTGAGCCCGAAATTTGACTTTGCAGACTTGAAACGGTTGGACAAAATCTGTGGGGGAATCCGAGAATTGAACGATGATCTCAAGCTAGATCTCCTTGGCAAAAGAAAACTCCCACTTTGGGCTTTAGAGAAACTGGCAGGAGATGAAGATCTCTGGATTCGCACCGAGATCGCAAGGAGAAAACACCTGCCAGAGTCGCTAGTTGTAGAATTGGCAGGAGACAAAGATCTCTGGATTCGCTGCGAGATCGCAAGGAGAGAAGACCTGCCAGAGTCGCTGGTTGTGAAATTGGCAGGAGACGAAGCTTGGGAGGTTCGTTGTGAGATCGCATGGAGAGATGACCTGCCAAAGCCGCTGGTTGCAAAATTTGCAGGAGATGAAGATCAGATGGTTCGTCGTTGGATCGCAAGTAGAAGAGACCTGCCAGAACCGCTGGTTGTAAAATTGGCAGGAGACGAAAATCCCGAAGTTCGCAGTAAGATCGCAAGGAGAGAAGACCTGCCAGAGCCGCTGGTTGTGAAATTGGTAGGAGACGAAAATCCCGAAGTTCGCAGTAAGATCGCAAGGAGAGAAGACCTGCCAGAGCCGCTGGTTGTGAAATTGGCAGGAGACGAAGATCCCGAAGTTCGCAGTAAAATCGCAAGGAGAAAACACCTGCCAGAGTCACTGGTTGTGAAATTGGCAGGAGACGAAGATCCCGAGGTTCGGCGAGCAATCGCAGGACGAAGAGACCTGCCAGAGGTATTGGTGAAAATGTTAGCAAATGACGAAGATGGAGATGTTCAGAGCGAGATCGAATTGAAACACGATCGCTGATTTACGGATTTAAATCGTGAGGCAGTACTGACAATCCTTTTAATTGATAAATCAATTTAGGGAAAGAAAGGCATTCTCTTCCATCAATGAAACTTTTAAAACAAAATTCCTTGAATGCAAGGAGAATAGATAAATAAAAATAAAAATAGAAAAAAATAGGGATAGTATTTGTTTATTTCTCTTCTTCCTCATCCTCGAGCCCTAATTCTTCAAGCTCTTCTAATGGTACGGGCGGTGGAGTCGTCAACATGGTCCATCCTATCCACATAGCTATGCCCAAGATTAATATCACGACGATCCACATTGGTAGAATGACGTAGAACACCCAATGTGGTACCAGGAATGGTACGCTATATCGTAAATACGTGAACACTGGTACTATGACGGATCCCGCTTGTGTGACCAAGTGAGTAAGATATCCGATTGAAAGGTAGATCAGCAAAACCAGTGCTACGATGAAGATCAGAGCTCCGTATATTTTGTCGCGTTGCATTTTTTACACGAATCCTCAGAGTATGTCGTGTCTAACCATCAAAAAAAGAGCGACGGTCGAGTTCCTTACATACCGACTTGGTTTTTGAATATTAATTATATCAAGATAACATGAGATATAGGTTCTCACGTTATTGAAGTTTGTATTATAAATTTCGTATTATAAGTTTTATTGTGTTTTTGCATGGAATGGCTGGTTGGGGATTTGGGATGTTATTGGTTGTGTTTTTGGATTATTGGGGGGGTTTCATTGATATTATAAATGTTTTTGCATAGAAATAGGGTAATATTATTGGATGGGGATGCGTGAGTGTTTATATTAGATTTTTGATTTCTTTTTCTTTATTTTTACTTTGAAGTTTGTGTCTTCGATATCTTCCAGGGGGATTTCGGGTTTTGCAGTCATTTTTTGCCATCCGATTCGCATCATGATTATAAGAATGATTGATACAGCGATCCACATTGGTAGTATTACAAAAAATGACCAGTGCGGGATGAATCCATATATTTTAGGGACCAGTCCAGGTACTACATGGAAGATGATTTGATCCCATGGAGGGAAAATGTTTTCTCCTGCGAGGGTTACCAGTTGGGTGATGTATCCCAATGAGAGATAGATTAAAGCGGTTATTACGACTATGAATACAAGGAGACCGTATATTTTATCGCGTTGCATGTTTTTTCACGTGTCCACCAATTTTCATAGAACGGTGGGCATTTCATATTATAAGTTTAACTAGCATGTAAATGAAATGATTTGAAAAATAATACTTATTAGGAAAATAAGATGTATTTCAAGTGGACCAAGTTTAGAGGAGTGAACCATGAAGTCAGGTTTGGATGATTTGGACAACATGTACAAGATTGATCCTGCAGGAATGACAGGTGTCATTGAGAGGTTTAGGGATAATCTTGAGCGTGCTAGAAAGATTGTAGATGAGTGGGAGCGTTCGAATGCAGATATATTGGCGAAGTGGAAGGAGTTCGTGTCGGATATTACTCATATTATTGTTGTTGGCATGGGGGGATCGGCGATCGGTGGAAATTTAATTATTGATTATTTGTACGACCGATTATCCATTCCTGTTTCAGTATTTCGAGAATATCGTCTCCCTAAATTTGTGAATAAGAATCATTTAATCATTTTTGTTAGTTATTCGGGAAATACGGAGGAGACGCTTAGTAGTTTTGCGGATGCCATTTCTCGAGATTGTCATGTCTTGACGATTACTTCAGATGGGATGCTCGAGCGATATTCTCGGCGTTTCAACATTCCTTTTATAGATCTTCCGGAGGGTCTTCCTCCACGTGGTGCGGTGCCTTTTTTGTCCTTGCCTTTGTTTTTAGTCTTAGAGAAGTTGGGATTTGTTTCTGGCATTTCAAGTGAGTTGATGGAAGTTCTTGATGTCATAGACAAATTAATGGAGAAAATCAATTCTAGGGTTCCAACTTCTCGGAATTTGGCGAAGCAGATCGCCCTTAAAATACATGAAACGATTCCGATAATTTATGCGCCTCCAGGTTATGCGAGCATTGCGCGGCGTTATAAATGTCAGATTAATGAGAACTCCAAGAATCCGAGTTATTGGGATGTATTTTCAGAATTGAATCACAATGAAGTGGTTGGTTGGGAGCATCCTTCGGCTCTTACGAAGAATTTTAGCGTGATCTTGTTGCGTGCCAGCGACGAAACCGAATCGATTAAAGCAAGAATTGAATTGACAAGAAAGATCATGCTTGAGCCAGCGGTCAAGGAGATCATTGAGATTAATGCGATGGGCAAGTCAAAGTTATCATCGCTCTATTCATTAATGGTAATCGGGGATTTCATTTCGTTGTATTTAGCGGTATTAAATGGTGTTGATCCCATGCCAGTGAATAGCATTAATCGGTTGAAGAAGGAATTGAAAGATCGAGTGAATCTAATCGAAAAAATTGAAAAAACCCTGCTTTAAGTAGATTCATTCATCGGTACGTGAATGGACATACTTGATTGAGATGGGGAACGGAATTTCATCTTGATATATAAAGAAGGAGGAACAAAGCAAAAAATATAAATTCATTCTTTACTTTTGCACGTTATAAAATTTAATGTACCCTGAGGTAACAAAATCAGTTTGGAGCGAAAAAAAAGAACGATTTCACTTAAATGTCCCAAAAATGTGGAAGTTCGAGTCGCTTGATAAACGATGTAGAAATGAACGATGACGCAATGAGAATATTCGTGAGTTGGAAAGTTTGAGTAAGAGATTTAAGTATCGCGGTTATTCAATGGAAGAATTGGTAACTTTGCCCATGGATGAATTTGTCAAGTTAATCCCTTCAAGGCAGCGCCGTTCCTTGAAAAGAGGACTTCCCAAACGACAACAGAAGTTGCTTCAAAATCTACGACGTGCAAAGAAAGCCCTGAAAAAATCCCGGAAGGTCGTGGTAGTACGCACTCACGTGAGGGATATGATCATCACTCCTGAGATGGTCGGGCTTACCGTTGGCGTTCATAATGGAAAGGAGTTCATCAACGTCGCGATCACGCCAGAACACATTGGACACTACCTTGGTGAATATGCTCCGACGAACAAAAGAGTTTCTCACGGAAATCCAGGAATTGGTGCAAGTCGAGGATCGATGTATGTCCCCTTGAAGTGAGATACTCAGCATTGGTTAGGTTATTTTAAGTTCTTTAACTGATTTTGCACGGAATTGAAAAATATTCCACTAATGAAGAGCTTGATAATCAACCGACACATAAGATAAATCACGATTATTGTTGATTGAAGATGTCGCCTGAATACGGATATAGCATTAAGAATCTGGACCCAGAAAAAACTTCGAAAGCCAGTGGACGAGATGTTAGATGCTCGCCAAAAAAGGCCCGAGAGGTTTGTAATGCGATTAAAGGAATGAAATTAGAGGACGCAAAAGAATATCTCACGCGTGTCATTAGCTTGCAAGAAGCGATTCCTTTCAAGCGGCATAAGAAGAAGCGTGGTCACAAAAAAGGCTTGAATAAATGGTCTGCAGGTGGATATCCGCAAAATGCGGCCTATTACGTGTTCACCGTATTGGAAAATGCGGAAGCGAATGCGGAATATAAGGGCATGGATATCGACAAGGTTAAGATAAAGCACGCCGCCATTTCGAGAGGACCGCTGATCAAGAAAAACATTCCCCGAGCCTTTGGGAGGTCCACTGCTTATTACAAGCACCTCTCTCATATAGAAATTGTTTTAGAAGAGGAATGAAAACATGCCAGCAAAGGAACATTTTATTACTCGTAGGATTAAAAAAACTCAAGTTGATGAATATTTCGAGAAGGAATTAGAAAAAGCAGGATATTCACATATTGACATTCAAAAAACACCGTTGGGTACGCGCGTGATCGTTTTTGCGGCTCGTCCGGGTATTGTTATTGGGAAAAGAGGTAAAAATGTCAGGCAAATGACGCAGACCCTTGAGGAAGTTTATAACATCGAGAATCCACAGATTGAAGTTGCTGAGATCGAGAACCCCGAGCTTGATGCTCGAGTCATGTCGAAGCGATTGGCAATGAAGCTCGAGAAGGGAATCCATTATCGCAGAGCAGCATATTCGGTTCTTCGGCGCGTGAAGAGTGCCGGAGCAAAGGGAATTGAGATCACGATAAGTGGAAAGATAACAAGCCATCGTGCTAGATATAAGAAGTTTCGCGAGGGTTTCGTTGCAAAATGCGGAGAACCCGCGTTGTTATACGTGAGCCAAGGGATCGCCTACGCGATCATGAAAAAAGGTGTTATTGGCGTCAAGGTTAAGATCATGCATGATGCAGAATTGCTTCCCAATCAAGTCAAGATTAAATTGGACTTGAAGGAAAATATTTGTCAGAATTGCGGAGCAGAAGTTGCACCAGGAACGGTGACTTGTAAAGAATGCGGTGCAACCTTAATCACGGAATTAAATTAACTCATGGAAGCGATATAAGTGGCAATCTTGCGAATTAAAGAAATCAGAAAAATGACTCCTGAAGAGAGAATGAAGAAATTAATGAATTTACAAAACGAATTAAGCAAGCAAATGGCATTAATCTCAAGCGGAGGAGCTTTAGAGAACCCTTCTAAAGCAAAAGTCTTGAGAAGAGCAATTGCTCGAATAAAAACCGTCCAAAATGAAGAAAAGCTCGGCAAATCTTGATGATAATTAATGAAAATGACTCAAAAGGAAAAAAAAATCCTGATGCAAGAGTTGATAGGTGCGGAAATTCGGATTGAGGACGCAACGGACCCTCATTTGAAAAATCTCGCAGGAATCATCATAAATGAAACAAAAAACATGCTCATCATTTCAGAAAAAGAAACTCGAAAAAACAAGAAAATTCCCAAACGAACGGGAATCTTTCAAATAAAATTAAAGAATGGAATGAAAATCCGCGTGAATGGAAAACGATTGATAAACCGCCCGGAAGATAGGTTAAAAAAAATGAAGAAATCCCGTTAATAGGTGCATAAAAAATGGTTCGTAACATAGGTGTGAGAGTAGAAACCCCAACAAAGACATGTAATGATGAAAAATGTCCTTTTCACGGTAAATTATCGGTTCGCGGAAGGATCTTTGAAGGAAAGGTCGTATCCATTAAATCCAAGCGAACAATTACCCTTAGACGTGAATTATTGACATTCATTCCAAAGTATGGACGCTATGAAAAACGCCATAGTAACATTCAAGCACATTGCCCTGATTGCCTGACTCCGATTGAAGGAAAAAAGGCAAAGATAATGGAATGCCGTCCCATCAGCAAGACCAAGAGGTTTGTTGTCATCGAATGTGAATCACCTGAAAAATGATGATTAACAATAGAAATTAGAATTTAAGGAGAAATGAACGGAAAAGAGGAATCAAAATGGGTAAACGAAGAGTAAGAAAAGCAATGACATTGCTTCTGCCCAAGCTCTCAAGAGGAATTCCTACAAATGCAAAATTAAAGAGTTCTGATAATTCGGGTGCTCGAATCCTCAACGTGATAGCAGTAATTGGCATGAAGACGCGCCTGAACAGATATCCAGCTGCTCACGTAGGAGATATGATAGTTGCTTCGGTGATAAAAGGTACTCCTGAAATGAGACGGCAAATAATTCGAGCCATCGTTATTAGGCAGCGAAAGCCCTTTCGAAGAACTGATGGAACGTGGATTCAATTCAGCGATAATGCAGCCGTGGTGACATCTCCTGCAGGAGATCCAAAAGGATCGGAAATTCGCGGTGTGATAGCAAAAGAGGCTGCAGAGCGTTGGCCACGATTAGCAAGCGTTGCAAGCAGCATAATTTAGAGGAGAACTATAAATATGAAGAAAACAAAAAATCCGGGAAAAAATCGAAAGCGTCAGTTAAATGCTCCTTATCATCGTCGGACTCGCATTTTGAACGTTCACTTGCATCCCGATCTCATAATCAAGCACGGTGTTAAGCGCCTCCCACTCCAAAAGGGCGATTTTGTAATCGTCACGAAAGGTGAATTCAAGGGAATAGAAGGAAAAGTTGAAAAGATCAATCGAGGAAAGATGCAAGTTTTCATTGAAGGTGTAAAAATCGACAAGAAAAGTGGAGGCGAATTTGATTTACCGATTTATCCATCAAATTTAGTAATAAGTAAATTAAATCCAAATGCAAAAGGCAAGACTCGTAACGAAATCATCAAGCGCAGGAAAAGAGAAGTTAAAGAAGTTATAGAAGAAGAATTGAGTTGAGAAATATGGGTAGTAAAGGCGGATCTAAGCATTTAAAGCGATATTCGGTTCCAAAGTTTTGGGGACTTCATACCAAAGAGAAGACATGGGCAGTAAAGCCAATGCCAGGACCACACGGCATAAATGAATCCATTCCTCTCTTGAATTTAATTCGTGATGTCTTCAAGTTAGCTAATACGAACAAGGAAGCAAAAATTGTTCTTTCCAAAAGAGAAATCATGATTGATAACGTGATTCGCACGGAAGCAAAATTTCCGGTTGGTTTCATGGACACGATTGAAATTCCCAAGATAAAGAAGACTTATCGCGTTTTATACAAGTATAGACGCGGGTTGGTACCTTTTGAAATACCTGAAGAAGAAAAAAACACGAAATTGTGTCGTGTTATTGGTAAAACAGTCTTAAAGGGAAACAGATTACAGTTGAATCTGCACGATGGTCGAAACATCATCATATCAGATGATATTGAAAGAAAAGACGAGTTAAAAAATGTAAAAATTCGAGATGTATTAAAAATCACGGTTCCCGATCAAGAAGTCTTAGATATCATCAAATTCAAGGAAGGTAATTTAGTATTAGTAACAGCCGGAAAGCATTTAGGACAGTACGGCGTGATAAAAAGCATTATCCAGCGTTTAGGAACTCAAGCAAATACCGTTGTTATTGAAAGCAAGGATGAAACATTTGAAACGAAGCTGGATTATGCATTTGTATTGGGCGAAACGGAGCCCCTTATATCAGTTGATAATTAATAGAGGTTTATTTCATGGACGAGGTTGATGACAACATAGTAATGGTGCCTCCCGAACGAGAAAAGGAAATCTTGGAAGACTGGGAAAAACATCCAAAAAGAATACCTAAAATAGCAAAGATAGCTGTTAATGTAGGTGTCGGTACAAGTGGTGTCAGGCTTGAACGAGCAATGGCAATTTTAGAATCGCTTACAGGTCAAAAACCCGTTAAAAGAACCGCAAGACAAACAATTCGAGGTTTCGGTATAAGGCGGTATGAACCCATTACTACAATGGTAACTCTTCGAGGCGAAAAGGCAGATGTCTTTTTGAGAAAAGTTTTGGAAATTGTAGATAACAGCATTCTCTACTCTTCCTTTGACCAATTTGGTAACTTTTCTTTCGGAATCAAGGAACATATAGAAATTCCAGGAACGGTTTACGACCCAAACTTGGGAATTATAGGCATGGATGTTACCGTTGCCTTTGAAAGACAGGGTTATCGAATCAGACGTCGGGCATACAGAAGAAAGAAACTCCCTTCACGTCAGAAGTTGAATAAGGAAGAAACCATGTTATTCATGCAAAAAAATTATGGACTTTCATTCATAAAAGAACGCATTATCACTTACTATTAATCAGGATGGACATGAAAAATGGCAGGAAAGAAATATGGGAAAGGAAGCAGACAATGCACGATATGTGGGACTAGAAGAGCAATCATCCGCTCCTATGGTCTAATGATATGTCGGAGATGCTTTCGAGAACGAGCCTCAAAACTCGGCTTTAAAAAATATTCATGAATATGGAGAAGAAGATCATGGTGTTATTAGATCCCCTCGCCAATGCATTATCAAACATTCAGAATAATGAAATTGTTGGAAAACAAGATGTTATTATCTCTCCAGCTTCGAAAATCATTGCAGCTACATTGAAAATAATGCAGCGCTTTGGCTATATTGGAGAATTTGAATATATAGATGATGGACGTGCCGGCAAGTTTCAAGTACAATTGCTGGGTCGCATCAACAAGGTAAATGTCATAAAGCCCCGGTATTCATTGAAAAAAGATGAATTTGAGAAATGGGAAAGTCGTTTCTTACCAGCCAAGGATTTTGGTTTACTAATATTGACGACTTCAAAAGGCATTATTTCTCATACTGAAGCTAAAGAAATGGGTATCGGTGGACGATTACTGGCTTACGTGTATTAGAGGTTATAAAAATGGGCAGACCCGAAATGATCCAAGAAGAAATTCCCATTCCAGAAAAGATCACGGTTGCATTAGACGGCAAAATCATTTCCATAGAAGGTTCTAGCGGCAAAATCGTTAAAGATTTTTCTCATGCTAAGAATGTTGACATGGAAGTTAAGGATGATAAGATAATTCTTATAACTTATTATCCAAAAAAGAAGGACGTTGCACTCATTGGAACCCTCAAATCCTTAATTAAGAACACGTTTTTAGGGCTGCTTGAAGGACCTTATATCGTTAAATTGAAGATTGTCTATTCTCATTTCCCGATCAACGTCTCCGTAAAGGGACCTGAAATCCTTATCGAGAATTTTTTGGGCGAGCGAGCTCCACGACGTGTTGTTAATAAATACAAGGATGTTGCAGTTCGGGTCGAAAAAGATGATGTTATTGTTAAAGGAGTAGATAAGGAGAGAGTAGGACAAGTGGCTGCAGATATCAGAAGAGCTACAAAAATCAAGAATAAAGATCCCCGAACATTTCAAGATGGAATTTATCCTTATCAAAAATTATTAGCAGAAAAAGAGATCTGGTCTCTCAAATTTTAAAGGGCTGTAAAAAATGGCTGAAAAAGAAAGGCTTCTCAAGTTACGAAAAAAAATGACGGCAAAACGCCCAAAATTCGTTCGATGTGAAAGTTGGCGATATACTAGAGTAAAGTCAACTTGGAAACGCCCTATCGGGATTGATAGTCGAATGAGGCGAAAAGAAAAAGGCGTGGCAAGAACAGTAAATGTAGGATATAGAGGTCCTAAGAAGGTCCGCGGGTTGCATCCTACTGGCTTGGAAGAAGTGCTAATTCATAATTTAAAAGAATTAGAGGGACTACACCGCAAGAAGCACATCGTCAAGATTGCGAGAACCGTAGGTGGAGCAAAAGCTTCAAAAATCATTGAGAAAGCCGACCACATGGGAATTCTAATTGCAAATCCAGGAAAATACAAAATGATAGAAGAAGAACTCTTGATTACCCCAGAGATGCGAGAACTAGAAGAACTCACGGAGGAATAAAAATGAAAGTAAATGTCCAACGTGCAATGGCTGCAAGAGTTTTGAAAGTAGGTGTCAATCGAGTATGGATTGACCCGGAACGGGACGAAGAGGTAGCTATGGCCATCACGCGAAACGATATTCGCGGTCTGATTAATGATGGAGCCATAAAAAAAAGATATAAACGTGGTGTAAGTCGAGCGAGAGCAAGAGCCGTTCATCAAAAAAAGAAGCAACAAAAAAGACGTGGTGAAGGTAGTCGTAAGGGTAAAAAAACCGCCAAGATCTCTCGAAAACAAGCTTGGATTTTAAGAATTCGTCCGATCCGAAAAGAACTCAAGCGTTTACGCGCTCGCAGATCGATCACTCCAACAGTTTATCGAAAATTATATTTATTAGCCAGCGGTGGCACATTTCGTAACGTTTCTCACCTAACAAGATACATTACGGAAAAGAAACTCTTTAGGAGACGATAAAAGTGGCAAAAGGACCGAGATATCGCGTTTATTTCCGCAGAAGAAGAGCTGGAAAAACGGACTTCTATTATCGAAGAAGGCTGCTTAGTTCAAGAATACCGCGTTTCATTGTCAGGAAATCATTGAAATATATTAGCATTCAAATTGCCGAAGCAGAATTAATCGGAGACAAAATTCTAATTTCAACGCACTCCAGCGAATTAAAAAAGAAATATAATTGGCCTTATGGTGGTAAAAACATCCCTGCGGCATATTTAACGGGATTGCTTGCGGGATATAAAGCTCAAAAGGCAAAAATCGAAAAAGCCATCTTGGACATCGGTATTTATCGTCCAATCGTGAATTCCAAGTTATTTGCAGCCCTGAAGGGAGCAGTCGATTCTGGGTTTGACATTCCACACGGTGAAAATATCTTTCCTTCGGATGATCGCATCGCCGGAAAAGATATCGAGAATTATGCAAAAATGTTATCTGAACAAGAATCAGAAGAGAAACCAAATCAATTTTCTCTTTACTACAAGAATAAAGCAGATCCAAGAAAAATATCTGCCACTTTTGAAAAAGTTAAACAACAAATCATTAAGGATTATTCATGAAGGTATAACTCATGGCTCAGAGAAATAGGACTTTTGAAGTCGAAGAATGGAAACCAAAGACACGTTTAGGCAAGTTAGTTAAAGACGGGTACATAACTTCAATTGAAGAGATTTTCCAGAATTGCATGACTATAAAAGAGCCTGAAATCGTTGATATTTTGATTCCAGAAGGATTACAGGAAGAAGTTCTTGATATTAATTTAGTTCAAAAACAATCTGATGCAGGACAAAAATCACAATTTAAGACAACAGTCGTTATTGGAAACGAAAACGGCTATATTGGAATTGGAGAAGCAAAAAACATGGAAATTGGTCCTGCGATTAGAGCAGCAATATCAAATGCAAAATTAAATCTCATTCCCGTCCGCAGAGGTTGTGGAAGCTGGGAATGCACCTGCGGTGGTCCACATTCTCTTCCTTTCACGGTGGAAGGAAAATCAGGAAGCGTGAGATTAAAATTATTCCCCGCTCCGAGAGGATTAGGACTCGTAGTTGCAAAGATCCCGGCAATCGTGTTAAGACTAGCCGGCATTAAAGATGTATGGTCACATTCAAAAGGTCATACAAAAGCAACCATCAATTTTGCAAAAGCAACTTACAATGCTTTGAAAAACACGTATAAAATCATGTCCAAGGAATTGGACTGGGAAGTTTCTTGAAAAAAAGGTGATATAAGAAATGGCAGCCCAAAAGGCGATGGATAGAACAGAAAGGTTAGCAATAATTCGAATCCGAGGTAACGTTGGTGTCCGAAGAAGCATTCGCGATACGTTACAAATGTTCCGCCTATTTCGAGTTAATCATGCCGTAATTATTGACAACCGCAAGAGTTACATGGGCATGCTTAAAAAAACAAAGGATTATATAACGTGGGGCAAGATAAACCGTGAGAGTCTCATCGAATTATTGCGAAAACGAGGAAAGTTGATCGGAAACGTAGATCTTACGGATGAATACGTGCAAAAATTTACGAGGTTTAAAAGCATTGAGGAGTTTGCCGATGCTCTAATGAATTTTGAAGTTGAATTAAAAGACCTCCCCCATTTAAAACCCGTATTTCGATTACGACCTCCAAAAAACGGATTTAAAAAGAAGAAGAAACGCCCTTACCACGATAAGGGTGAACTGGGTAATCGGGACGAAGAAATAAATGAATTATTGATGAGAATGGTATAGAGGAGATAGAAAAAGTGGTAGTTAGAAAGAAAAAACGTATTTCGAGGTTTCGCGGCTCCCGCACTCACGGTTATGGTCGTGTTGGACAGCATCGTAAAAAAGGACAGCAAGGAGGGAGCGGCATGACTGGTTTAAAAAAGCATAAATGGATATGGACAGTCAAGTACGGAAAAGACTACTTCGGAAAACATGGATTCGTACCAAAAACCTCAACCATAAATAAAGTCATTAATTTAGGGGAGGTATCAGAATTGGCCGCTAAACACTCATTAACCGAAATCAACGTGAAAGACTTTGGTTACGATAAAGTCTTGGGAAAAGGTAAATTGACCCAACCCTTAATCATCAAAGCAACGTTATTTTCAAAACAAGCTCTTGCAAAAATCGAAGAAGTGGGCGGAAAAGCCATCAGTCCTGAATGATTTCTTGGAGAACCAAAATGACAAGTTTATTTCTTAAAGCTTTATCTCCACTCATACGGATCACGCCCGAGGTTAAGCCTCCAGAGCGAGAGGTAAGTTTTAAGGAAAAAGTAGCATGGACTATCGTCGTTTTAGTATTATTCTTGATCATGTCAAACACGCCATTATTTGGCATTCCAAGAAATGCAGGAACGGATTATTTCTTCTGGTGGCGTGTATTGCTCGCATCTAGTAAGGGTACCTTGATGGAGTTAGGGATTAGTCCAATCGTTACAGCAGGACTCATAATGCAGATGCTCGCCGGATCGCAAATAATAGGTGTTGATTTCAACGATCCGGAAGATCGAGTTCTCTTTACAGGTGCCCAAAAAGTGATGGCCATCATTCTAACATTAGTCCAAATAGTTGCCTACTTGATGTTCGGAGCATTTGGAACATTACAACTCGATCAAATCGTTTTTGTCTTCATTCAATTATTTGCCGCAGGAATAGTTGTCATACTACTTGATGAGCTGTTACAGAAAGGTTGGGGGCTTGGAAGTGGAGTTAGTCTTTTTATTGCCGCGGGTGTTTGTCAAACAATCATATATGGAATGTTCTCCCCGATTCCAGCCTCTGGAGATGATAACTTACCCACGGGTATCTTCATTGCTTTAATCACCATGATATTTGCTAACTTATCGGGGCAAACCAGTCATTTCATATCGGGACCAGACCCCAGCACGCCAATCGCTGTTCCTAACACGTTCGATACAATTTGGTTACAGCGTCCTTGGAACCCTACTGCTTCTCTCAATCCCTTTGAGAATTTATATTTGAACATGCAATCCGTGAATCCCAATCTTCCCACGTTCATGGGATTTTTTGCGACGATTGGTGTTTTTATTGTCGTGATATGGCTTGAAAGCGTGCGGATCGAGATACCGCTACAATATACCAGGTACCGTGGATTTAAAGGCAAGTATCCAATCAAATTGCTGTACGTTTCAAACATACCTGTAATTTTAGTTCAAGCGTTATATGCTAATTTGTTATTCTTCTCTCAGATCATATGGGGGATTTTTGCATCTTCCAGTTCAATTTTTAGAAATACGCCCATTGGATATATCGTCATGCTTTTCGCTAATTTCGATAGTAACATACCTTCGGCACAAGGAGGTTTCTTTCTCAATCCCATGCCAAGTTTCATATATTTTCTCACGCCGCCGCGCGGTCTGAATTATATATTTGGCGATGTATATGGATATCAATTAGGGATGGCGTTGTTCGGACCTGCTGCGGCTCCAATCTTTGCGATGTTGGTGGGATTATTGCGAGCTTCTCTTTACACTCTAATCCTTGTTGTTCTTTGTGTATGGTTTGCAAAGGTATGGATTGAGGTTTCAGGAATAGCGCCACGAGATGTTGCAGGACAGATTCTCAATGCTGGGTTGATGGTGCCCGGCTTCAGGCAGAATCCGCGAATTCTCGAAAAAATCTTGGAAAGGTACATTCCAACCGTCACGGTTATTGGGGGTATCATCGTTGGTGTTGTGGCGGCATTTGCCGATTTCTTCGGTGCCCTTGGAACAGGCATGGGTGTTTTATTGACAGTAGGCATAATATATCAATATTATCAGATCATAGCTCAAGAGCAATTTGCAGTCGAATATCCCGGATTGCGAACACTTTTAGGCATGGAATAAGATTAAATTTGAAATTAGGTGAGTAATGAAAATGGAATCAAAATACAAATGGTTAATTGGTATTGCATGTGTGATTTTATTCACGATCATTTTCTTCATTGCAGCGAATCCTTACATCAATCCCGTAATGATACCGTTTTGGTCAAGTATCCAGTCTTTTTTTCGCTCAAACTTTCTTGCTTCGTTCTTTTCGGTGATATTATATGCTTTTTTATTGGCTTTGATAACAAACCTACTCACTCGATCGATAGTCGACGTGAAACGAATGAAACGCTATACTACAGAAATCAACAAATGGAAAGAACAAGAGAAACGAGCAAAAGCCTTACGTGAAAAAGGACTTTTCGATAAAAAATTAGAAATAAAGGTAAAAAGAAAAAAGAAATATATAGAGAAAATTCAGAGAAGTATGGCAACGGAACGCATGAAACCAACCGTCATCACTTTCGTGCCTTTTATTATTTTGTTCTTAATTTTAAATTACTTCGTATTTCCGGTGCTAGTTGCCAATCCAGTAGTTGTTGCCATCTTTCCATTCAATCTTGCGAAAATACCTTATATCGGTCCAATGATGGGTCCTGTTACTCAATATCAGTTGAAAGTCAACTTATACGTGATAAATAATGGCTTTTATCTTTATTTCATGGGCTGGTATACGATTTGCATGTTCGGTTTCAATACTTTCTTGCAAAAGATCCTAGGCACTCGATTCGATACGGGATCTCCTTTCGGATAATATTTCAATACGATTTTACAAGTAGTTAAAAAAAAATTCTTAAAATTCAAACGAATGAGAAATTCATCAGAAAGATAAAAAGTGAAAAAAAATGCCTCAAAGAAGATTGCGTTCACGATCCATTAAACGACGGTTTATCGTGACTCCAGGTGGACAAAGCAAGATCCATTACAGGCGTCCAAATCCAGGGTTTGCACGATGTGCATCTTGCGGAAACATAATCTCTTCCATACCTCGACGTAGTAGGAGCAAGATGCATAAGATCCCAAAAAGTTCTCATCGTCCCAATCGACCTTATGGTGGATATTACTGCACGCGCTGTATGAGAAAAAAGGTAAAGGATGCCCTTTATGCTTCAAGTTCATGAACTTGAGGTCTGTTGTAGTGAATCTTGTAATTGCTATTTCCGGACTTCACGGCACTGGAAAGTCGACGTTTGCCCAAAAATTAGCTAAAGAATATGGATTAAGATATTTTTCGACGGGACAAGCGTTCCGGGAATTAGCGAGAGAACGCAACCAATCCATCGAGGAATTCACGTTACATGTTGAAAAGCACCCAGAAATAGATAAGGAACTTGATAATCGCGCTCTTGAAGAAGCGAAAAAAGGGAATGTTATTATAGAAAGCCAGTTAGCAGGATGGTTAACCAAGGATATTGCCGACGTGAAAATCCTTCTAACTGCCCCTTTTGATATTCGAATCTTTCGCATGATGGAACGAGATCACAAAACCCGCGAAGAGATCCTTCAAGAAACACGAAAACGCGAAGCAAGTGAAAAAACAAGATATCAAGAATTATATGATATCGATATCACGGATCTTTCAATTTATGACTTGGTGATCAATACGAGCAGATGGTCCATCATGGAAATAATTGAAATATTGAAACACGTGATAAATCTCATCATGAGCAAAAAGAAATAAAAAGACAAAATTTGGAGGTAAAATGCCTTGTTTAAAGTTGGAAGAATTTGTGTTAAAAATGCAGGTCGAGAAATCGGTAGAAAATGTGTGGTTGTTGACACAATCGACAAGAATTACGTGCTCATTACTGGACCGAAAAATGTTTCTCGAGTTAAACGGAGACGTGCAAATGTCAAGCAACTCGAACCCACGGATGTCTTGCTTTCCATTGAAAAGGGAATTTCCGATGAAGAGCTCGAAAACATTATCAAGAAAGAAAATAAACTCGACTTCATGAAGGAAACCATTAAGATCAAGTAGATTCGTGCCGGTTTTTTTTAATATCTAAAATCTCGTTACCTAGAGATTTTTATTTATTTTCATTTTACTTTTGAAGCGATTTGAGTTAATTCACTTGTTCAGGCATGAAAATGAAGGACCAGTTTTGAAGATTTGAGATTCATGAATACACCTAAATTACCGAGCGAAATCGAACGCTCGTTTCTAATTAAGGCAAGAGACGTTACAGATGAAAAATGTGGCTTCAAAATTCATGAGAGACCCATCGACGTGCATCTACGCTTCGGTGTCATCAACCTTGACAAGCCTTCGGGGCCGACATCTCATGAAGTGGCTTCACACGTGCGAAAAATCCTAAATTTAAAAAAAACAGCACATGGAGGAACGCTGGATCCAAAGGTCACGGGAGTTCTCCCCATTGCCCTTGAAAATGGCGTGAAAATCATTCAAACGTTTCTCCTTGCAGGAAAAGAATACGTGGCTGTAATGCACCTTCATAAACCCGTTGCAAGAGAAGAAATTCTCAGGGTTTGTAAGGAATTTCAGGGTCCAATTTATCAAACACCTCCTTTGAAATCGTCTGTTAAACGACGGCTTCGCATTCGGAAAATTTACTACATCGACATCATTGAGATAGAAGATAGAGACGTCCTCATGCGTGTTGGTTGTCAGGCTGGAACATACATCCGCAAGTTAATTTATCACATAGGTAAGGCACTAGGGGTTGGAGCAAACATGGCTGAGCTCCGACGCACGAAAGCAGGTTCTTTAAAAGAAGATCAAACCATGGTTCGACTCCAAGATGTAAAAGATGCATATATATTTTGGAAAGAAGATGAAGATGAACGAGAATTGCGTCGATGCGTCTTGCCAATGGAAGAAGCAATGGGACACGTGCCTCACGTGATCGTCAGGGATTCTGCAATTGATGCCATTTGTCATGGTGCAAGCTTGACAGCCCCAGGAGTCCTCCAAGTTCATACCGGTATTCAACCAAATGACATGGTTGGAATATTCTCGTTAAAAGGCGAGATTGTTGCGTTGGGAAATGCACTCATGGGGTCCAAGAAAATGATCATGGCACAAAAAGGTTTAGTCGTCAAGACTTCGCGTGTAATACTTCCTGTCAACACGTATCCTGCGTGGACCCAATACAAGTGAATCATGATAACAGGACGGTTTTCGATTAATAATGACAAATGATCATTACTTTACAGAGTCCCCGTCTTCAGATATCAAACTCTTTCAGATTAAATGCACGTTAAGAAATTTTCCTTTCAGCTTTACCACTAGCTCTGGCATTTTTTCTCCTAAACGGATCGATCCAGGCACGGCACTTCTCATTCAAAATGCAATAATTCCTCGAAATGGAAAAATACTTGATATTGGAACGGGTTATGGAGTGATCGGAGTTGTTCTTGCAACAGTCTGTCCGAAGTGTCGAGTATTAATGACTGAGATCAATGAGCGAGCCGTGTGGCTTGCAAAAGAGAACGTTCGCAGAAGTGGAGTGAAAAATGCAGCGGTTCTTAAGTCGAATTTTTATAATTCAATTAAAGAAACGGATTTTGACCTAATTATTTCAAATCCTCCTTTGAAACTTGGTCATGATCCGATCTTCATGTTCATCTCCGAAAGTTATAAATTCCTCGCTCAAGGTGGATCATTACAGTTAGTCATTCGTAAGAATCACGTCAGGATAATATCTCACGTGAGCGATGTCTTTTCTGACGTGAAGGTTCTTGCATCAAAAAAAGGATACAAGGTCATATCAGCAAGAAAAAAATGATTTTGTTTTCCAAACGGTGCTGAGATAGTCAAGCGGCACGACGCAGGCCTGGAGTTTTTCGGATAGCCTGTTCCCTTCTTGGGAGCGTGGGTTCGAATCCCACTCTCAGCGCCATATTTTCTTTCTTTATTATACGAGTTGATATTAGAAAGCGAATCTTTTCATCTTATTTCGGAAATCATGCTTCTTTTTTTTCATTTTTGAATAATTTGTTTCATCTCCATAAAGCTCTTATAAGTTTTGCAAAATTCTTTTATAGCTTGACAAAATAAGATTACTATATTTAAGTAGAGAAATCGGTTAGGATGTTTTTTCTCAACGATCCTGCCTTGCAATAATTAGAATGGACGTTGAAGCTTCCCAATAATGAAAAATATTATAGATTTCACGGAATTCGCATTTGATCAAGGAGAGCCATAGCATACTATTAAGTGGCGAGAAAAAGAAATATCAGGATGAAAATATTCACCGACTAAATGGAGTTGGAAGATTGAAAGGCATCATTCTTGTCCGTTGGGACGACAAAATAGGAATTGTAATGGAAGGCAAATATCCCGAAACTTTAGTTGTATCTGAAGACCAAATGATGCGTATATTCACGACGCACGCAATGGGTGGGGGTGAAGCAGGGTTCTTATCCATGATGATCGAAAATTTAAGCATAGCATCATATTATACTGGCTTGCCAGAAGAGGGCATAGACCAATTTTATCTGGCTTTGATTTTGGATGGTTCCGAAAATCCAGATCAATTCCAAGAGGCCCTTATCGAAATCTTGCAAGAATTAATCCCTGCTCGAAAGAAGCCGGAATTTCGGGAACTCCTTGAGTTAAACTTCAAGAACATCGCAAAATATTTGGACTTAACAGAGGAACAAAGATATGCTTTCATTTTCAAGAGTTCTACAAGAATCTTGCTTCTTAGAAAACTAGTCGAAGGTGCAATCATTAAAGAAATTTTACGAAAATGGATAAGCGACCGTGTAGGAGAAGAAATTTTAGACATTGATGGATTATTAATGCCATTTATAAAGACGGAAATCGTAAAAGAATTTAAATTGCCAACAGAAGTCGGTGAAGAAACAGAATGCTTATTTTTGATCAAGGATGTCTTCTTCATGAGGACACCTTCAGACCGAATGATCAAGTTACATCGAGATAAGAAATTACCCGAAAAAGATTATGGAAAATATTTCAACCAAGTAAAGGCATTTTTCAAAAATTATAAACTTGAAGAGAGAGATGCTAAGGAATCCTCGGAATTATTTTCGGATCCCGTTGCTTATGGAATTGTTTCCTTATTAAGAAAGGATCCCATGCCGAAAAGAGAAGTTCTTCAGAAAATTGGCGTTCCCGAATCTCAATTCAGAAAGATACTGAAGGAATTGAAGAAGAAAAACTTTGTAAAAGAGAATAAAAGCGAAGTCTTGTATCTCTTTACGGACATTACATTTCCTTCATTTTTCCCCGAGTACATGATCGATTCCATTCGGAGACGATGGGGAGAACGAAATATTTCGAGAGATTTGGCGCTTCATCACTTACAATTACTTAAAGGCATCTTCCAGGGTCTTCCAGCAGAGATTGCCATGTTTGGACCAAAGATCATGTTGATTCGTGAAGAAGAGGAGCGCAAACGGCTTGAAGAAGAAGAGCGATTGCGAAAAGAAGAAGAAAAGAAAATAAGAGAAGAACAAGAACTCATGAAAAAAGCAATTGCTGAAAAAAGAAAGGCAAAGGCACCGAAAGCAGGTCCCAGAATTCAAAAGAAGAAGGTAGAAGCACCCAGATTTACGAAACAAGACATCAAAAAGTGGACTCAAATAAAGAAAGACGAACTCGTTAAGATCAAGAGAGCAATCGAAAAGAACTTGTATGACGTGGCTCTTGGGCCGCTAGAGAGAGCACGCGATGCCATTAAAAAACTCATAGAAGCAAACGTTGAAGGAGCTCAGGAAGACCTTAAGAAAGTTGATCAACTCACGGGTATCATATACGGAAAACTCGGAAAGAAAAGAATCGAAGAAGATCAAACTACGGTTGCTTCTACAAGTTCTACGGCATCTGGCGATCAGGATAAACTTAAAATTGAATTACAATCGTCCCTGAAAGCCGCAGATAATGCAACCAGGGAAGGAGATTTCGGGTTTGCCATCTTCAACTTGGAAGAGGCTGCTAAAGTTGCTGCGAAACTGGGTGATGGTGCAGTCATGGACGACATCAAGATGAAAATCCAGAACTTGAGTCAAAAAGTTCAATAACTTCTTTTACTTTTTATTTATTAATCCAGCTTCCTTCAGGAATAATGAATTCACGTAATGATTCTTAATTCCTTAAAAGAAACGTTTTGAATCCGTAGGAAGTGATTTCTCATACCTCAACCAAAAAATTCCGGTCCCAAAAAACTTTCGTCATTAGAAAAAGGAATCTTGAGAAGATTCGAAGAAGAAGGAGACATGATAGAGTGGATAATGGGCGAATATATCGTTAGTGTTAATTCGAAATGGCGAAGCAATGACTTTCCATCATCATCCCTGACAAAAACGCTCATGAAAATCCTGAAAAAGGGTCCTACTCAATTTCCAATCATGCATAAAATGGTCAAGCACGTTCTAAAAAAATGGGAAGAAAAAGGGATTTGTACTTACTTGACGACTACAAAATATGCACGCTGTAGAAAAACCAAAGTAATTTACCGTTTCGACGAAAAGGGATTTAAAAAAATCAAGGAACTCATCATGGAAAAAAACATTGAAATGATCAAGCAGGATGATCAACAAGTTCTCCAAGACTTAATGATTGGAAAGAAACGAGAAACAATGAAATCCCGGGAAACCATGATAAACGATTTCTTTATTAAGCTAGAAGATGAAATTCTCGAAATTGCCTCTGACAGTGATGTAGAATTAGGAGAAGATGAAGAGGATTAAAAATAAAAAAATAACAAAGAATTTTAATTCCAAGTTTCGTATTTTTTTTAACAATGTGAAATCTTGTTAAGAAATCCGAAAACCGCCAGAAATACTTGAAGTGATGGAGAAATTGCTTGGAATCGTGTTAGCTAAATGGGATAATAAATATGGGGCTAAAATGCATTCAAAGCATCCCAATGATCTTGAAATTTCAGATGATCAAACCATGTCCATTTATACATTTCACTCAATGGGTGGTTTGAAATCGGGTTTCATGGCAATCAAGCGAGAGGACTTGAATGTTGCCAGTTATTTCTTAAACATTACCGAAACCGGTGATAAGTATTTCCTTGCCATTCTATTTGAAGAGAATGAAGACCCAAATTTATTTGAAGCGAAATTAACGGATATTGCCCAAGACCTTTGGCAACGACTCTTGGATCCTAAAATAGAAAATAAAGAGATAACAGAGCGACTCTCCGCGTATTATACGGAATTGTTAAAAGATCAGGTTCAGCAATTAACCAGAATAAAGCAAGAACAAGATCGCCAGCTCCTCATCCTACGAGATCAAGTCAATAAACAACAATTCGAGCTTGACAAGTACCGCAATAATTCGGAAATCATTCGAGACTTTAAAAACGGTAGCCTTGAAAATAAATTCTCAAAATTGAGAAAAGAAAATTTGGAAATGAAGACAACTCTCCGTCAAAATGAATTAAAAATTCGAGAATTGAAATCATATAACGAGACTTTAAAACGAGATTTGGAGCTTTTGAAAAAAGAATCGGTTGAATTAAGAACAAAACTCTCGGAATATAAAGTATATTTCGAATAATTTTTCCGATTTGCTCTAAGCCGTTTTTCATACACGGGTTCACAAGCATGCAATATATCTTTATTTTTCATTATAGATATAGACAAAAAAAGAAAAAATCGAAAAAGTAAGAATAAAAATGAATGCTAATTCTAAAATTAGACCCAATTTTCTGGAAATAGGGAAGCAAAAGGTCTTTTTTAAAAGTTCAGAAGACATGCAAGAGGTAGAAGATGCCTCCGTTCATTTAATAATAACATCTCCACCATATGGATCAATTAAAGATTATGGAATTAAAGATCAGATAGGTTTCATGGATGGTTTCGACAATTACATTCAAAGACTAACAAGTGTTTGGAAGGAATGTTATCGTGTTTTAGAACCGCAATGTAGATTGGTCATAAATGTAGGGGATCAATATTTACGCAAGACCGAACATGAACGATATAGAATTTTTTCAATTCATTCAGCAATAATTGAAGAGTGTTTAACGATCGGATTTGATTATTTGGGAGATATCATCTGGCAGAAAATATCTACAACTAACACCACCGGCGGATGTTCTTTAATGGGTTCTATCTATTATCCGAGAAATGGTTTATTGACTTATGATTACGAACACATCTTAATTTTTAAAAAATGGAGCGGGAAAGAGAGAAAAGTAAATGAACGAAAAAAAGAACTTTCTAAAATTTGTCTGGATGAGTGGAAAAATTGGTATAATGGTCATTGGACTTTCCCGGGAATACAACAAAGGGAGCACGTTGCCATGTTCCCGGAGGAATTGCCTTATAGAATTATTAGAATGTTTTCACATGTAGGTGATACTGTCCTGGACCCATTTGTTGGTTCGGGAACAACACTAAAAGTGGCCATGCAACTTAAACGTAAAGGTATTGGCTACGAAATAAATCGAGATTTTAAACAGATAATTGAAAAAAAATTAAGTTCTAAAATAAAGGAGAAAAAAAGACGAGATTTCCATAACTTGCTAATGTTCTTATGGAAAAACGAAA